>JAPKAI010000040.1 GCA_028825335.1 Gammaproteobacteria bacterium
ATCTCAACAGTTTAGGCGTTCAGTTTGAAGAAGGTTTCCAAGGTTTTGCCATACCCTAGCAATTGGAAAAAGAAGAAGAGGAGCATGGGGATTGTTTAGTGCTCCAGAACGAAGTGAAAAAACAATGTGACGGTATCTATGCATTTATAAATACGAATACCAATATACTATAATAACCTATTGGAGCTATTCAGTAGTACCCATTGCCACACTGTGAATTAGTCGGTGGCTTCCTAAAGAGCAGCTAAACCAACTACCCTTTAGATCGCAATATAATACAAACTTATAATTGGTTTAAGTAACCATCTAACCGGTCCTGAGCCACCATAAAAGCTGCTTTCTTGTCTATCGCAGCAGTTTTTATAGCCTCTAGATTCGATCCAGAACCGACCTTGATAACCCCTACCATAGCCATCATAAGGTGGGGAGTGCATTGGTAAACGTAAACACCATCCTGATCAAAAGTGACAGTAACCTCTTGCCCCATGCCTCCCTGCCAACCTTCTGCACCTTCTGGCTTCATTCCCTCCATAGACTCTGAATTATGACCAGGATTTGTTGCTTTAAACGTGACAGAATCGCCAGGATTTATACTTAAAACTGCTGGTTCAAAGACCATCACGCCATCTGGGCCAGTGTTGAGCATCTGCACCTCATGGCTTTCCGCAAGGGCCGTACCAGAAAGTATTACTAAAGAACCGGCAAGCATCGTGTTTAGAAATTTCATCGTTCATCCTCTTTACTTCAATTTATGTGCTTAAAGTCTTGTGAAGTGAGCACTAAAAAACACTTCGTCCATCAATACGTATTAATACGCTAATTGGGTCATTTCAAATAAATTTTACTGCCTGGTATTAATCAGTCTGATTTTTTCCTAAAGATTCCTGATAGAATTCACTTCCTTTAAATTTATATTGCGAACTTAATATGCCTTATTCCACAGTAAAAAATGAAAACTTACGCTGCATTGCTTTTATGATTCTAGCTATGGCGGGGTTTGCGATTGAGGACGCTGTCATTAAAAAATTATCACTTACAATGCCTGTTTCTCAGATTTTATTGCTCATGGGGTTTACCGGAATCGTTGCGTTTGGCCTTCTGGCAAAAATATGTAAAGTTCAATTGCTTGCATCTGAGGTTTATAATCCATGGTTCATTGCTCGCACGCTGTCCGAGCTTGCCGCGGCGATCTTTTTCGTTACAGCAATCGTGTATGCATCGTTATCAATCTCTTCGGCGATCTTGCAGGCCACACCGTTAATAGTGACTCTCGCTGGGGCGGTATTTCTAAAACAAAGAGTTTCTATAGGCCAGTGGTGTTTTATATTAATTGGATTTTTGGGTGTTTTATTAGTTATCCAACCGGGTAGGGATGGCTTCCAGCCTGCCGCAATATTCGCAATGATTGCTGTTTTTTTCCTTGCTCTACGGGATACTATTACGCGGGTTATATCTGTCTCTATTCCTGCGGTTACTATTTCATTCTGGGCTTTTTTTGCTCTTTTGCTTGCGGGGATTTTAACGATTCCCTTGTTTTCTGTGTTTATTCCTGTGACATCTAGTGATTTGTTATTGCTTCTCGTTGCAGCTGCGGCTGGAACTGGTGCATACCTATCTGTTGTTCTAGCGACGCGTGCCGGCGATGTGGCAACGGTGGCGCCTTTTAGATATACGCGGTTGATTTTCGCGCTCGGTTTGGCCATTTTTATTTTTGATGAGACTGTTAATGCGCTGATGCTTACAGGAAGTGCAATAATTATCTGCTCAGGGATTTTTATGCTAACCCTAGAAGGGCGGCAGCCGGAATCTGATTTGATAGCCTAACTAAATTTTATTCGTGAGATATTAGGGATCAAAATAAATTATGAGTCAACAAGTGTTTTTATTTTCCTATAAGGTAGGGTCTTTTACTACTCTCGCGTTGAGAAGAATTGCTAATGAGTATTACGCTAAAGTGCCATTCACAAACTGCTCAGTCAGCGCCGCTGCGGCCCAAGCCAGGAGTGATATAGTCAAATAAAGCCTCACGCTAGGTATATGGTTTCGTAAGGGACAATCCCACACTTCTTCGATTCGATCTCGATAAGCGAGCACCGCTGTGGCGCTAAACTGGCCCTGTAACTTACGAGCAACTAGCTGGTTTATATTAATTGCCAGCCGCCTCAACAACGATAATTGGTTGCCGTACTTTGATTACTTAGGATACAGTGGCCAAGAAAAGGGTGTTTGTTCTTCTTATACGCAAACCGATGTTGAAAATGGTGAGGACGATCATCAAACAGTTGGCGATGATAGCCTGGACGTTGGGCTTATTGATTCAGGCCCAGAGTTCGCTTTCTCAACCAGGAGCGCAGCCCACTGCGCAGCTACTGGATCAGAAAGTATTACTGATCGGCCTCGACGGGCTGATGTACAGCTATATCGATGATGTGGATGATCCCGAGCTCGATGAACCCACCCTCACTCATTTCCCCAAATTCGCTCTGACTAAGGCCTTCGTGGGTGGCTATCTCAATACCGCCAGTCATCAGATCAGTTCGTCGGGCCCCAGTTGGACCAGCATTCTTACCGGAACCTGGACAGACCAGCACGGAGTGGTCAGCAATAATGGGGCGCATGCCGCTGTGCCGGGCATATTTTCTCGCTTACACACACGTAATCCGGCACTAAATTTCGGCAGCTTCAGCGCGTGGTCAGATATCAATACCGGACACTTGGTTAAAGACATGGCCTTCGTCAAGCGCAGGGTGGACGGTGCCTCGCGACCCGAAGACCTCTCGGTGGATGAGTTTGTGACACGGGCAGTGATCGAGGAATTGTCAGGCCAGGGGAGCGATCTCGACTTCGTCTTCCTGCATCTGGATGAGATCGATGGTGCCGGCCACGACTGCGGTTGGTGCACACTTTATGGCGAGACGCTCACCGCCACGGATGCCCGTATTGGCCGGCTGCTACAAGTGATTAGTGACAGGGAGCAAAACCGCAGCGAACAGTGGCTGGTGATGCTGGTCGCAGACCATGGCCATCGGAAAGGCGGTGGCCACGGCGGCGATAGCGTCGTGGAGAGAACTTCTTTTATCGGCGTCAACAAGCCCGCCCTGATGAACAATCTCTTCTTCGAGCCCGAACTCGCCCTCGAGCTGTCGGATGATGAGGCGAGCAATGGCTTGATGGGATATCCCGGTGTTACCAGCGTGGTCCCTACTATCATGGAGTATTTGGGTTACCCTGCAAGGAGTGAGGATGGCTTTTCTGCGCCAGCCCTGATTGGTAGTTCCAGGGGTTTGTAGAGTTGAACGAGGTAGATGAAACAGGTGAGATCGAGTAAATTCCGTCTACTCTTCACCGAACTCGGGCAGCACCGGTGCTGCACTGGCGCGAATCTTTTCGATGTCACGTTTCAGGAACTAAAGAGGGCAGCTAGCCAGGACAAACACCCATGAACAACCAGATAGAATTAGTCCTCGACCAAGTTTTCGAGCCTTACCTCAAGCACGGTGGGGACGACTACATCGGTGAACCTGTCTCGCAGATAGAGCACATGAGCCAGTGTGCCGAGTTAGCCCGGCGCCAGGGTCATGATGATGAAGTCATCCTGGCCGCGTTTTTTCATGATCTGGGGCATATCTGTGCAAAATACGACGAGGCAGACGACATGGGCGGCTACGGTCGCATCAGCCATGAGAAAGTGGGCGCCGATTTTCTGCGGTTTAGAGGCTTTTCCGAGAAGATAGTCGCCCTGGTGGAAAGGCACGTGGAGGCCAAGCGATACCTGTGTGCGAGAAGTTCTGCGTACTACAACAAGTTATCCCAGGCTTCGAAGCAGACCCTGACATTTCAAGGGGGGGCCATGTCCGCCGCGGAGGTCGCAGCCTTCGAGAGCGATCCCCTGCACTCTCTCTGTATCAAGGTGAGGGCCTGGGACGAATTGGCGAAGCAACAAAACCAACCGGTGCCGGATCTGGACATCTATCGGAGCATGGCGAGAAAACATCTTCAGCAACAAGCCGTCGTCTCCCGATTGCAGGGGAGAAATGATCGATCACCACTTCTTATGAGTAACTACCTTAGCGAACATCAACTTAATCTCTGGCAACAAGACGGCTGCCTTAAGATCGGTGACTATTTCACCGAGAGCCAGAAGCAAGAGTTGCTGGCGTGGGTGGCAGACATGCAGGCGCGCCCCGAGAGCGCGGGCAAATGGATGAAATATTTCGAAGCCCCCGTGGGTGAGCCCGGTGGTCGGCAACTCTGCAGGGTGGAAAACTTTCTGCAATTCCATGCCGGCTTCGATGCGCTGCTGCGGGGCGAGAAACTCATTGGCATCTTATCCGAGTTGATGGGAGAACCGGCGGTGTTGTTCAAGGAGAAGATCAATTTCAAATTACCCGGTGGCAATGGATTTCTGCCCCATCAGGACGCACCGGCCTTCACCTCGTTCGATCAGACGTATCACATCACCATGATGGTGAACATCGATCCCTGTAACGAGGAAAATGGCTGTCTGGAGATGGTGCCGGGCCATCACCGGCAGGGAATCTTACCGACAGCCGCCGATGCCACCATCGATCCCGACCTCGCCGAGACCCTGAACTGGGAGCCGCTCCCCAGTGAGATAGGCGACATCGTCTTCTTCGATTCCTATCTCCCCCACCGTTCCGGCCCCAACCGTAGCGAACAGCCACGCCGGGTTTTGTACATTACTTATAATCGGGCATCGGAAGGCAGCTACCGGGAAAAGTATTACCGCTGTAAGCGAGATGTCTTCCCTCCCGATATAGAGCGCGACCCCAAGAAAGAGTATAAGGATTCTGGTGTGTTCAACGTGGGCAACCCAATTAAATAGAATAAGAAATTAGCTAAACGATCTCTGCTCGGGGCCACAGGGCGGGGGCATGAAAAGTCAGTGGGTGACAGAACAGAAGTGTCTGCTATTGGCCCAGGCTGTATAAAAACACACAATACACCATCAATTTGGTATAATCAGAACTTCTTAATTCCTAGCGTGAAACTCTAACGTCGCATTTCATCACAGGTAAAAATAGAACCCAAACCACGTTATTCCTGGCAAGCTTCGATGACTATATCTCAGACAAAAATCCAGTGCGAATAGTGGATTATTTTGTCGACGATCTTGACTTTGCTGTACTGGGTTTTGATCGAATAAATCTCGCCTCTACTGGAGTGATCATTTCAAAATAATTGTGTCTGTGACTTTGTAAATTTCATTTACACGATACTGTACTTACTTTATTTAGATGAGCACAGGCACTTAGGACTCATTAACACTTTTTTCAATTTCCCTATTAGATGTAAAAACTAGGATGTCACTATGTATACCCGTATCTTTGCTTTAGCGCTCTGTGCTTGTCTTTCCAGTGCTTCGAGCTATGCTCAGTCAGTAGAAGACTACCAAGTGCCGAGAACGGAGCACGGCCAACCCGACTTTCAGGGCGTCTGGAGTACAAGGTTCAACACTATGTTGGAGCGCCCCGAAGGTCTTCCGCTAGTACTGTCTCCAGGGCAAGCAAATGGATTTGCACAGGCGGTTGCTGAGGGGAGTGCTGACAATAATGATCCGGATATCGACATACTAGGTCCGCCAGTTTTGGCTGTTGTAAATGGTGAGTATCGTAGTTCTGTTATCGTTTCTCCAGAAAATGGGATTCTTCCTTACAATGATCTCGGCAATCAAAGGTCCGCCCACTCCTATTTCGAAGGCGTAGGCTACGATGGGCCTGAACAGAGACCTGGAGTAGAGCGCTGCACAGAGTCCTGGGGAAATCCGCCCATGCGTGCATTCATGTATCAGTTGTTTCATGGCTTTGTTCAGACCGCCGATACGATCGCGATCATTAGCGAAGAAGTCGCTCCGCTGCGAGTTATTCACATGGACGGGTACCAACGGCCAGAAGCCATTATAAGTTTTGACGGACACAGTGTTGGTCACTGGGAAGGGGATACGCTGGTTGTGGAAGTTTCTCACTATAGCGACACCAATCCAGAGCGAGCCACTATTGGGCGTCCAATGCTGTTAAGCAGCGCAGCTCGCGTGACAGAGCGTTTCACACGCACTTCACAAAGCGAGTTGAATTATCAGTTCACAGTGGATGATCCGACGTATTACACCCAGCCGTGGAGCGGTGAATTTTCATTCACCCGAGAAGAGAATAGCCATATCTACGAGTATGGCTGCCATGAAGGAAATTACAGCATGGTCGGCGCACTTCGCGGGGCACGCGTACAAGAAAGAGATGCGAAAAAGTGAAATCAACGGAGAAGCCACTCGCACAAATTACGTCCTAGTATTAGGGCGTTATACTCAGCGAATGAAAGTATGTCCGGTTTATCTTCCTCTCTAAGCAGCAGGAAACTGATAGTCCTCAAAGGTTTTACGTAAACCAATCTTGCTGATTTTGCCTGTTGCCGTGTGCGGCAATTCATCGACAAACACGACGTCATCTGGTCTGGCCATTTTATGCAGCTTGTCCTGTAGAAAATCCAGTACTTCTTCGCTGCTCACGGATTTTCCTGGCTGCAATACAACAATCAGCAGAGGCCTCTCGGTCCACTTGGGGTGATAGCGGCCAATTACTGCAGCTTCAGCGATATCATCGTGGTTGACCGCGGCATTTTCAATATCGATAGAGCTAATCCATTCGCCACCGGATTTAATTACATCCTTGGTGCGGTCTGTAATTTTCAGGAATCCCTCTGGAGTTATGGACGCCACGTCACCGGTTTGAAACCAGCCTTTTTCATCGACAGGGCAATCTTCATCACCAGGAACATCAGACAATCCGTAGTAGCCTCTAGCTACCCAGGGCCCTTTTACTTTCAATGCGCCGAAGGCGACACCATCCCAAGGAAGTGTTTTATCGTCTTCACTCACAATTTTCATTTCTATGCCAAAAACTCCACGCCCTTGTAAGCACTGCAAGTCGGTAACTTGTTCCGTAGTGAGGTCTTCCATGCCTTTCTTTAAGCTGAATACTGTTCCGAGCGGGCTGGTTTCTGTCATGCCCCATCCTTGTACAACGATGCAGTCGTGTTGTTCCCTGAAGCGATCGACGATTATTCTTGGACAGGCAGCGCCACCAACACTTACCCGAGTAAGACTAGGAACGGACTTCTTGTTGGTTTCGAGATAATCGAGCAATGCTAGCCATATGGTAGGTACGCCAGAGCTAAAGGTTACTTCTTCTGTGTTCATCAGGTCGCATAAGGTTTCTCCATCGGCCATTTTAGGCCCGGGCAATACCAGCTTCATGCCCACCATGAGGGCCGCATAAGGCGCGCCCCAAGCGTTGACATGGAACATCGGCACAACGGGCAGACTAGTCTCTATATTCGATGCGCGTGTAACGTCAGGGAGCGCCCCGCCAAGTGCATGAAGCACTGTAGAGCGATGGCTATAAACGACACCCTTAGGGTTTCCAGTGGTCCCTGAGGTGTAGCACATGCCACTGGCGGTGTTCTCATCAAACTGGGGCCAATCGAAAACATCTGACTGTGCAGCAAGCAGTTGTTCATAACACATAACGTTTGGCAGGCTGGATTCAGGCATGTTTTCCACTGTGGTGAGAACCACAATTGTCTCTACCTTCGACAGATGTTCTTTTAGTGCTTCCAGCAAAGGCATTACTAAAACATCAACAAAAAGAACCTTGTCTTCTGCATGGTTGATTATGTAGGCCACTTGCTCTGGGAATAGTTTGGGATTAATGGTGTGGCAGACCATCCCGCTTCCAGAAACAGCATAGTAGAGCTCCATATGGCGATAATCATTCCAGGCTAGAGTGCCGATCCTGTCGCCAAACTCAGCCCCGAGTGAATCCAATACGTTTGCTAGCTGCCGACATCGCTTGGCGAACGTCTTGTTGTTTTGTCTGTGCCGGGGGTTGTCGACGGTTACTGACACCATCTCCACATCTGGGAAATTATACTCAGCGTGATTCAGTATCGACGAAATCATGAGTTGGGTATTCATCATCAAAGCTTGCATTACAGTTCCTTTCTATTTTTATTGTAGGGGGGAGGTTTACTCTGGCCCCTATTTATTGATCGAGCTCATCCGCTATGACTTCTAGGTAAGCGGTTTCCAATCTTTCGATGGCCTTGATGAAGCCCATCGGGTCGACGAATGTATCCGGGCTGTAGGATTGCCCTAAGGTGTATTTTTCATGCATGTTGTATTGGCTGGCATGAGCTGCTACCCAGACGTCGACATCCATCTGCTTCTGCTTATTGTAAGTAGTGGCAAAATCCACGGCGACTCCTGCGTAGGTGGGCTCGACAACGAGTTGCTTGCCGCCATTGACGGTGCCCATATTGGCAATAGCGACATCGTAGGTTCTGCCGTCTTCGGTCACCTGAAAGCTATAGCTGGAACTGCCTTCGGTGTGGCCTGGATGCTCATGCACAGTGATGCGCAGATCACCTAACGTGATGATTTCATCCTGTTTAAGGATACGGTCTACTTTTACCGGATCGAAGGATTCACTGCCCCCGAAATGGGCATCGCTAAATCCCCCGTCCTCGAGTACTCGTGCATCTTTTGCTGTGGCCCATACCTGAGCATCTGCGATCTGCTTAATCTCGGCCATGGCCGCCGTGTGATCCCAGTGGGCCTGCATAGTAAGCAGGATACTGACATCTTCTAGGCGGAATCCAAGCGATTCGATATTACGGCGGATAACCTCGGTTGAGTTGGCTAAACCCGTATTGATGAGGATGTGACCTTCGTCGGAGGTAATCAGGAACACACTGAGATCCAGCATACCGACTCCGTACAAAGGACCAATCACCCGAAATGCAGGAAAAGGTGTTACCCAGCCTTCAGGTGGGTCGGATTGAGCACTGGCTAGCGAGGAGACGAACACACAGCAGCTTAGCAATGCAGCAAATAATGGACTACGAAACCTAGATGTGTTCATGGCTAACTTCCTTCCTAAATCTGACTAGTGAATGAGGAGACCCACAACTTAGCAATTTATTGCTTCGGTGAGAAGAGTCTACTAAGCGTGCCCCATAGATCTAAAGAAAAAACAGGGGAAAAATAAGTTACATTCATAACTTAACAACTTTAACCGGGCTATTATTAGTTTGTTAAGCTATGAGTGTCCCCGAGGTTTTAATGCTCAGAATTCAAGGGAATTTGCTTGATTAGCTATTGGGGTCCCCCGTATTCTCTGTATTCAAATCTTACATTTGACTAATAGGGTTACCGCTATGCTGACAAAAATAGGAATATTTGTATCGATGTGCGTCGTGTTGGGCAGTTTTGCAACGTTCACTGTATTTTCACAGGAGAGTTCGATTTCATTCGCCACCGATGTGAATTTAAGCGAGTGGCAAGCTGTATTGCACGCTCCTGAAGGCAGAGTTGACCGTCAGGTCAAAGTTGTGGATATCGGCAACTCACATGTGGCAGTTGGTGTATTGTTTCGCAACCAAATTGTCGCTAACGATGAACCGGTAACGGGCATCGTCCATACAAAAGTGTCTGAGGTTTACTACATTACTTCCGGCACGGGTGTGTTAGTTACCGGCGGCACCATGTTAGGTCGAAGAGATATTCCGTCAAATACTGATATTGTTGAGGTGTTAGTGGGAGAGAGTTTCTCTACATCCGTTGCCCGGGGCGACGGTCAAGTGCGGCTGGTATCCGAGGGCGATATAATTGTAATTCCTGCCGGTGTATTTCATGGATGGCATGAAGTGGAAGAGCGCATAGAGATGGTAAGCATCCGCCCCGACCCTGAAAAAGTACTACCGGCCGGGTATTTAAACCCCTACGCATAGTAGCAGGCATACAAAATAATTTTTCAAAGAGGTCTTAGTAAGTTGATAGGAGCGCTCCGATCAACTTACTCTGACCTCTTTGATTACATTACCGAGGCGCCTCGACACAGCCAGCTACATCATCTGAGTAGCATTATCTTTAGCCTAATTAGCACTACAGTTCACGTACCCAAATGTTGCGAAAAGAGACCACTTGACCATGGTCTTGCAAGGTAATGGGCATTCTGCCACTGCAGTCAGTCTCCTTCTCTTGAGAGTAGGGCACACATCGAGTTGAGTATTCGGGCTCCTCGGTAAATGTGGACCCTAATATCTCTACGTTGTTCTGTACAACCACTCCATTGTGCACAAGAGTGACATAGGCAGGCGATAGCAGGGTTCCGTTGGCCGCAAAGACCGGTGCCTTAAAGATAATGTCATAGCTCTGCCACTGGCCCGGCGGCTTGGCTGCATTTACCAGAGGCGTATGCTGAAGATAGATGGAAGCTGTCTGACCATTTGGGTAGGTAGGATTTTGCCAGCTATCCAATATCTGTACCTCATACAATGAGTTCAGAAAGATGCCACTGTTACCACGGCTCTGGCCGTCACCTTCAATCTCAGCAGTCGGTCGCCATTCAACATGCAATTGGATATCCCCAAAACGTTGCTTGGTTTTCATGGTTCCAACACCACGCCTGACTGTCATCGCGCCATCAGAAATTTCCCAGCGTGCCGCTTCTTCGCTGCTCGCGATATGCCAGGAATCAAGATTACTGCCATCGAACAATACAATTGCATCCGAAGGCGCATTGCCATTCATTACGCCATTGACCAATTCTGGTTCAGCAGCAGTGTTCTGCGCATAAAGCGGCCCACACAAACTTAGTGCAGCCATGATCAATACGATTTTTTTCATCATCAAAATCTCAATTGTAAAAGTGAGTTATTTCTAGCAGTAGCAATCTAAGTAATTAAATTCATATCATCATCTCACTGTGCCTTAATATCTTGCTGGGACTGATCAGCACATTTTTCTAGCAATTGTGATTCGTATGCTTGGTTAGTACTGACTCCGGCACGCCATCCCAGATATTTGACGTATTCCCTTGGCAACCCAAGTCTTTAAATCCAAGCTCAGTTGTATAGTAACCTGTCATTGTCAGGTTACATATCAAGGAGAAGTTGTTGTGTCATTGTTTTTTTATTGATTCCCGAATTGCAGTTAGCTGTTAATAATCGCTCAGTCATTCCTCAGAAAGTACTTTCTAAACCAGACCAAAGCCAGGTCGATAATTTTTATCAAGATAGCCATTCGCCTCATCGTCGTTGGTAAACCTCATATTCTCGCCATCATAGTTCAGAACTTTGTGATCACCTGCCCGCCTTAGCGCTACATTTCCAAGCAACATTGTCTCGGTAAGCCTCGCTGAGTACGCGAAGCTTGAGGTAGTGATCTTACTTCGATCTTTGATGGCATCAAGCCATTCTTGGTAGATGCCCGGCGAGCGCGGCAGAACTTTCGCTGGTGCGCTGGTGGCAGCGTGGGTTGCATCTGGAAGCAGTCGAGGGTTTCTCCCATAAACGCCGTGCATAAGAGTGTTTTTGTCTCCGACGATAAGTACGCCGCCGTCATTGTCCCCCATCTGTCGACCATTTTCGATCAATTCAGGCCGCTCCGGTAGCAAGCCACCGTCGTACCAGGTCATCTTCACTGGTCCTCTAACGGCATTCGCGGCAAATTCGAAATGAATCTTTGAGCCCACCGGAAATGATTCGTAATCTCTGCCCCAACGGGTTGAACTCGCAGACACTCTAGCCGGGAGGTCTAAATCTAACGCCCAATAAGGGTGATCTATAATGTGAGCACCCATATCTCCAACTACTCCGGTACCAAAATCCGCCCATCCTCTCCAGTTAAAGGGATGGTAGGCACGGTTTATATAAGCTCTCTCAGCTGCAGCGCCTAGCCACAAGTCCCAATCCATGCTTCCAGGTACAGGCGTCGAACTATCAGCTCTAGCAATGCCCTGAGGCCAAACCGGTCGATTCGTCCAGCAGTGTATTTCGCTGATGTTCCCTAAAGTACCGCTGGCAACCCATTCGTTAATTTGTCTAGCGCCTTCTTCAGCGTGCCCCTGATTTCCCATCTGAGTCACCACATCAGTTTCTTCTGCTTGCCGTGCTAAGTAGCGCGCTTCAGCAACCGTATGACATAAAGGCTTTTGAACATAGAGATGCTTTCCTAGGCTCATGGCATGAGTGGCGATGGGGGCGTGCATGTGATCGGGTGTGCTAACCAGTACGGCGTCAATCTCTGGCTCGGAGTCCAACATTTCGCGGTAGTCGCGATAGCGTTTAACTTTTTCTCGGAAGGGTGCAGCAAAATCTTCGTTTAAGGTACTGGCCAGACGGTTGTCATCGATATCGCACAGGGCATAGATGTTTTCGTGAGCGACACTGCGAATATCTGTCGTGCCCTTACCAGCGGCTCCGACTGCGGCTATATTGATCTTGTCACTGGGAGCAACATAAGCCGGCCCGCCTAATACAGAGCGAGGCACTATCATGAAGGAGGTTGCTGAAAAGGCTGTAGCGCTTGAAGCATTCTTTAAAAAATCCCGCCGCGTCAACGCACCTTGGTTCAATTCGCTGTTGATGGGATTTGATTTTTTCAAATCTTTTTTCATTTGAGTCTCCTATTATTTTCCCTCGTCGTTGCAGAATAATACTGATTAGCGTTCGGGGCCAGCTGATAGAATGAGCGCCTTTAAAGTGCTACTTAATTTGAACCTTCTAACTCGCCTCTGCGAGCACCTGCTAGGATTCCTGGTAATGCATAGTTTCCCTCATGGCAGGCATATTCATAGAGCTGTCCTTCTGCAGGCCGCAGCGGGATTTGCGCAGTCCATGGTTGCGAGTAAGCTTGTTCGTCCTCAATGGTAAATTCGTAGAGAATTTCATTTTCTGCTGTGCGAGTAAACCGCTCAATAACTTTAGCTGTCTGAGGCAAATATAGCGTGTGTTTTATAGCAAAGCGAAAACTTTGTTGAGGATGAAAATTAACTGTTTCCACCACCAAAGTATCTCCGTCCCAAAAGCCAATGGAGTCACCTAGCCAGGGTTTGAAATCATCCCCTTGATGTTCGGAATCCAACCTAACAATCCGCGCATCATGATTCATTTCAACTAAGATCATTACATAGTTTTCATTCTGAACAATCTGATAATGGTTGTTATACAGCACAGGCAACATGGGTGGCCCTGCACTTGACCCAAAGCCCACCATGCAACGCTCACCCAAGGGGCGTTGCTCTGGACCATCAAAGCCACTATTTTGCCGATAATCAAAGAACGCGCGGCCAGAGGATTCAGTGTAAGGAATTTGTCCGTTTTCTGGGTCTATAATAAATGAAGTTCGGTATTCTTTGCCGATGCGGGCTATTCGCTTACCGGGGTCTATCCAGAATGCGTTGTAACCAGCGTCTGCATTCCCGTCCGTAGGTGCGGTACGATTCGGATCGCTAGGCACATCGTCTAATACCGAGAGCAAATTGAAAGCTGAAGTCTGCTCCATCCTCAACGCCTCTTCAGCCGTTACGACCAATTTTTCTCCTAATTCTGGATCGCGTTCAAGCGTGGTAATGCTGGCCGATGTCCAAGTACCTTGCAGATCGGGAGCGCCTGTTTCTGTCCGCGGAACTTGCCAGCTGTCTTGCGCTGTCGAAGCTGAAATAATCAGTGTTGCAAACAGCGTAAGCAACAACTTTGCGAGTTGAGTTTTCAATTTAGTCCCCTTTGCATTACAAGTAAGTTCTTGCCCATTCTCAATAATTTTTAGCTTCTACTATCTTACAAATTTTCTCTCTTATTACAACCTATAGATATTGTTCGACCGCTCAGGGCAGCGCGAGGGTAATGACCGTATTGGTAGCGACCACACTAACGTATTGTTTGCCATTCACTTCATACGTGAGTGGGCTTGCTCGAATAGTGCGTGGTGCTTCAAACTGATACAAGATCTCACCTGTTTGTGCATGCAGTGCGTAAAAACTGCCATCTTCTATGCCCTGAAATACCAGATCACCCGCAGTCACCATATTACCGCTGGCGCCTATTGAGGAGACCGCCGGTAATTCACGCTGCCAAGTTTGTTCGCCGGTGACGGGGCTGTAAGCTGAGACTGTTAACAAGGGAGTGTAGTTTTCTGAAATGCGGTCCAACTCGGAAAAATTTTCTGTATGACCACGGCTGTCTGGCCCCGGGATTAGGCTATTGCCTACAGGCTCAACCAAGAGAGTAATCGCGCCGTTCTTTCCAGTAACGTAGATCAGTTCGGTGCGGGGGCTAAATGATGCAGAACCAAAGCTGGAGCCGCCGTGTGGAAGAATAAAAGGCTCAGTGGTTGAGTAGGGCGTATACAGTTGCTTGCTGCGTGCGGCTAGTTCTGGATCATCGAATTCAATGTAAGTTGCACACAGAGGATCCATTGGAACACCTCTGGCAGTGTAGGGAATTGGTTGAGTGGGATAAACCACTTCACCAGGAACATCTGTTTGTGTGGGCACTATCGTTTCTACCATGGCGTGAACAGGTTTCCCCGTAGCACGGTCCCACATATAGAATAGACAATTCTTGCCAGCTGCAGCGACTCCTTTTATAAGCTCGCCATTATCTGTGGTGACATCAAATAGTAGTGGTCCGGTAACATGGTCCCAGTCCCATAGGTCGTGATGTACAGCCTGATAGTGCCAGCGCAATTTTCCAGTGTCCATGTCGATGGCAATAGTACTATTAGAAAACAGATTCGCGCCCACTCGAGCGGAACCATCATAATCAGGCGAAGGATTGCCGGCGTTGACATAAACCATTCGCAGCTGAGCATCTATCGCCGGTGGAGTCCAGACCCCGCCACCTGCGCGGGCGCCAGTACCCCAGCTTTCTTGCGCTAATTCCCAGCCTGAGTCTCTTGGGGTCTGTGGAATGGTATTGAATACCCACTGGATCTTCCCAGTAGTCGCATCAATAGCAATGACCAGACCGCCGGGAATATGCCCCTCAGAAAGAGCTGCAGCGACATAAATGATGCCGTCATGGAAAGTAGGTGGAGTAGTTAAGCGATAGCCAATTGTAATCGGATCGATATCCGTCGGATACGTATCTGGATACTGATGATGCAGCCCCTGCGCGACTACTTTGAGAAATCCTGCGTCACCAAAACTTGCTAATGCCGCTCCGGTTTCTGCATCGAAGGCATAAAGATCCGCACCTCTATAAGCATAGACTCGGCCTTCGGCATAGGTTGATCCTCGCACGGGACCGTTGGCGGGGCCTGAATCGAGAATGCGCCGCCACAACTCCTCACCGGTAGTTGCATCCAGGGCATACATCGTGGCTCGAGAGTGAAGATACATAACTCCATCCACTACCAGAGGAGTTACCTGCGCAATATCATCTCTAAGTCCTGGTTCAAAAGACCAGAGCATGTTCAGCTGATCAACATTGCTGGTGTTGATTTGATCGAGTGTGGAGTAACGGCTGTTTTCAATATTTAAGTTTTGACTAGGCCAATTGGCTGTATCGGATTGCGCAGACACTGAACTAAACATCATCAATGAAAAGAAGCAAAGAGTGTGGTTTTGTATTATTGAAACTTGATTTTTCATAGAGGCGCCGTTTGAATGTTATTGCTTTTCTAGGTGTCGGGCTGCTCGCAAAATATTCTTCAATCCGTAATTTCCTTCATGGCAGGCAAATTCATAGAGAGGCTCACCACCTTTAATCATTGGGAATGATACGGACCAGGGCCGCTCCCAAGTAGTGTCATCGGTGACAGTAAATTCGTACTGCAACGTACCGTCGGCGATTCTTGTATAACGCTCTTCCAATTGTAGGTTTGAACTTGAGCGGCGAAAGCTAGATTTTGCTGAGAAATTTGTCGTCTCAATTACTAATGTCTCATCTTCCCAGTGACCCCGAGCATCGCCATGCCATTGAGTAATTTTTTTAGATATGTGGGGGCGTCCATCGAGGGGGATTATGCGAGCGTCGTGCACCATTTCAGTCAGTATCATCACTTCATTGGGTGTCTGAATTATTTGGATATTGTTGTTGTACGCTTGTGGGAGCATGCCGTTGGGCATTCCCCAGGTGAGGCAGCGCTCATTTAAACTACGATCAGTCCAGCTGTCGGCAGAACCTCTGCTTTCACGAACTTGTGCAGCGGCGGCGGCGCGCTCATTGGCAGCTTGAGTGTAAGCAGGAATGCGCCCATCTGGTGGGTCGACCACTAAAGAGGTTTGTCCGGTAGCAAGAACAGTAGAACCATAGTCCAAATCTTGCGGATCATGCACTGATATTCCTGCGCGGCGGGCATCCAATGGCCTGCCATCAGGTCGTGCAGCGCTTGCTTTTTCGTAGGCGATTATTTCTTCTGCTGTCAGAAAAGGTTTGCCCGCGAGGCGTTCTGGTCTCTCTAAGGGGGTGATGGTACGACGATCCCAGACGCCTTGAAAATCAGGATGCCCCCAAGGAGTTGTGGCTGCAGTATAAACACTGGTGTCGTCGGGCTGGGCTATCCCCAGCTGCGGCACAAGAAATACTGCCGCAAGAGTAGTAACAACAAGGTTCGATCGTTGTTTCAGCATTATTTACCCCAGCTCTAGTGGTTTGGCTGTTAAATATGCAGACATCGGGTTAGGTAAAAATTCTTACATATCATGAGCCCAGCCTACACCCAAAACTTAGGCACCGCTAGGCGTTGAATTTTAGAGCGATTCGAGTAAAAAAAGGACGAAGAATAAAAGGACGAAGAATAAAAGGGGCCTGAGTACTTTGATTCACACAAATTTCTGGATCAAATTGCCCCGATCAAGTTACTCTGACTCGTTAGCTTTCTTAACTACTACTCATGGAGACAAGCATGAATACAAACCCTTCCTCTGCCAAACCTGTGGTTGATGCCCAGGCCCTGCGAGATCAGGTCAAACTAAAATATCGCGATGTAGCTACCAACCCTGAGCAGGAGTTTCATTTCCACACAGGGCGCGCGTTGGCACAACGCTTAGAATATGACGAAGCCAGCACCTCACAAATCCCAGATCATGCGGTGGCGTCTTTCGCTGGAGTGGCGAACCCATTCTCGCTGCGCGACTTAGAGGTTGGGGAAAAAGTAGTAGATCTAGGTTCCGGTGCTGGGTTCGATTGCTTCGTCGCTTCAGCTCTTGTTGGCGATGAGGGTGAAGTAGTCGGCGTCGATATGACCGAAGAGATGCTGAGTAAGTCGCGCGCCTTAGCTAATGAGTTGGGGTTGAGCAATATCAAGTTTCGCGATGGCTTACTTGAAGAGCTGCCGGTAGAAGACGCTTGGGCTGATGTCGCCATTAGCAATGGCGTAATCAATCTGTGTTCCGATAAGAAAAAGGCCATGGCAGAAATCTATCGGATTCTTAAGCCCGGAGGTTATTTACAGTTTGCGGATATAGCCAACAGCAAGCCCGTTCCGCCGGCGGCGATTGAGAATATCGATCTCTGGACTGCTTGAATCGCCGGTGGCCTGCCGTGTGCAGGCTGGGAGAAGATGTTAACCGACGCGGGTTTTGTGGACCTACAGATTGGGCCAGGAATTGATACGTTTAAAGGTGCATCTGGGGAGTCTAATGCTAGAGAGTTCGGCGTGCTTGGTTATGCATTCTTAGCAAGAAAGCCTGTTTGACCGGTAGAAGAGGGCGGAAGGATGAGATTTGATCCCTCCGACCTATTGGATGACACGGCCTACACAGCGGGCGGCGTATTCCTGCTGGGAAAGAATTACCTTATCCCCAGCATCAGTTGGCAGGTCAATACCTTAGTAGGCCTGTCATTCCAGACCGCGGCCAACCTGGATGATGATTCGGTTTTTGTCAGCATCAATGGTGATTACAGCTTGTCAGATAACCTGTATATGGGAATGGGTTATTACCATTTTGCAGGCGACGAGTTAAAATTTTTAGCCAACGTACCATCTGAGCAACAGCTACAGTTTGGTTCAGAGTACGGCAGCAATCCCGACTCCTTGTATATCAGCCTTCGCTACTATTTCTAACAGTCGCCACTGGAATCAGTCATTTTATTGCTCATTTCAATAAGACGTTATCATGTTTACTACCAATTCCCAGGGTCAAGCTTGTAATAATCTTTTAGCTGCTGATAAAGCTCCTGATGATAAGCGGCCATCTCCTTAGGTCGTTCAAAGAATGTCTCGGTAGCCACGGCAAAAAACTCTGCGGGGTTAGTGGCGCCGTAATGATCCAATAAACTATGCCTTCCGCGCACCACGTCTTTTTGTAACTCTTCAAACTCTTCGCTGAATACATGTGCCCAACTCCTGTAGGCGCCTCGTGTGTTCAACACTGGAGCTCCATTGGTTGAGCCGGACTCGTGATCCAATTGATGTGCAAATTCATGCAGCACGACATTCTGACCGTCCTGTAGATTCATCACCCCCTTCTTTACATTGTCCCAAGCAAGCACGACTTTGCCCTGGCTCCAGGATTCTCCCAGCATGGCAATGTGATTCGTGGACACAAGCCCGAGCTCGTTGGCGACTTCTCGTGTCGCAACGAAGGTCGAAGGATAAATCAGAATGGAATCTAGGTCGGGGTAGGGAGTGCGGTCTTGATTCAAAAGAAGTAAGCAGGCCTGTGCCGCTACAGTAACGCGAATGTCGTCATTAATTTCCTGTCCAGCGCAGCCATAGAATTTCTTGTCCGCTAGAAAGACTTTGATAAGAAATTTTAGCTGTTCCCGTTCAGCGAGCGGGATATTGGCGACGAAGGGCAATCTGTCTATAAGCGTTTGCTGCCAAGGGTCAGGGAAAGCCCGCTTTTGAATACGCGCGATGCGCATGCCTGGCCAAAATAAGACTCGAAAAACGACAGCTACTAGAATCAACAGTAGAGCTAGTAAGGAGATAATGGCTTGTGTGGTCATGTGTCATGATACCAAGACGCTGTGGAGCAATGCTTGTTGTTTCACGATGGGATTGAAGGGGTTAGCGATCAAAGATTGAGACAATCTCTCGTTATGGATTAAATCACTTCAGCCCCTTTCATTATCCATCTCTTGTTCTCACTAATTTAGAAGCGTACTTCGAGATAGCTGATAGCACCCTCGACGATCGTGTACTGATGCGGCGTACCTTCGGGAATAAGTACTGCATCGCCAACAGTAACTCTGCGCGCCAATCCCCGCTCGATATTTGCTCTACCGCCGTCAGCTGGTCTGACAACGATGCCGCCGGTAACCAGAGTTCCAGCCCCTTCTGTAATGAAATGAAGCTCCATGCCAACTTCATGCACAATTGCGCCTGCAGCAGCGGTACGTCGGATCAGATTGATTCTATAGTCGTCGCTATTACTTATGGTTCCCACAGCCATGTTTTCTCGCTCAGTGGCTGATTCTTGTAGCGCGCTATTTATATCGTCTGCCTTGATGTACAGGGCCGGGGGTACGGCTATTTGAGCAATCGCCAACGTGCAGATGAAAAACAGTATGCTTCCAATAGTAAGTTTCTTCTTCATGTTCTTTATTCCTAGTTTCTGAAAAATCTCTGATTTTCTTGTTAGGTGATGGCTTGATTAAGATACTACTTTTTACGTGTGGTCACGACTTTAATCAAAGACTTCAGGGAGCTTCGATGTATATAAAATTCTGGATAAAATCACTCTGATCCTTGTGAACGCAGCTTGTTTCTTCCACCGAACACCCGTATAGAATCTGCGGCAGGCGGCGAATATTCTGTTAGGAATCAATGGGGTCAGAGCAACTGGAATGCTCGCCTATTCAGCTAGAATTAAGCTGCATTTTGAGATGCTGCACCTCGACAACAATCAACAGTAGAACGTAATGGGGTTATCAATGAGATATTTATTGATTTTAGGCGCCATAATAGGTGGAATATTATAGACGGTTCCCTTCCTGTGGATTACTGAATACAAGCCTCATCGCGGCTACGACTTCGAGTGTGTTCCTAGCAGGGTCCAGCAGTTTCTAGGGGGCGAGCAAGGCATCGAAATCGCCACTGGCTGTGCTCGCCAATAACTCCTGATAACCACCGATCGACTTCTCGCCGACAAAAATTTGTGGAACGGTGCGTTGCCCGGATTTTTGCATGATCTGCAGCATGAGCTCCTGATTGCCTTGCATATTAATTTCTTCGAACTCATAGCCTCTGCTTGCTAAGAGATTTTTCGCCGCAGTGCAGTAGGCGCAGTATGTTGAGGTGTAAATCGTAATAGTAGTCATAGTTAATTCTTACGTCTAAATAGGTGATGGAGAATAGAAAAGGGACGCATGTGTAATCGCCTTTTCGGTACTACCTCTAGAGTTTGATTGACCTAAGGCCCAAGACTTACTTTAGAAACCAAACCTTTAGTAGCCCATTCTTATACGAGCGCAGTAGAACGCCAGTATGTTGTTAATCCTCATTCTGTGAAAATTCGGCGCATGAATCGATCATTAATAGATAGAAGACACAGATTTATACTAGAAATCATTCAATCCTATTTCTTGCTTTAACAGCATCCAATAAAAAGGGCGGTAATTGCTTACCGCCCTTATTATTATTTTTCTCTCGAAATCAAGAGAGAGTAATACTGGTTGCCGATTTAGAAATCAGCAGTTAGACGTGCAAACCAGTACGACCCGTTCCAGTCTAAAACACTGCCAGACTCGTAAATACGTCCACAGCAAGTATCGCCGATGTTGCCCTTATTAGGGTACTCATCGAATACATTACGACCACCAGCGGCGATCCTGAGGGTATCATTGATCTGATACTGAGCTTCGAGATCGACGAACCAGGTAGCATCCTGAACTTGCCGACGAGAAGTGCCAGAGTTTGCATTCTCACTCTCACCCCAGTAGCTTGCTCTCGCGATCAAACTTAGATCGTTGACAACGTGTGCAGCAGTGAAGACACCACGCAAGTTTGGATTGTAGTTTACATAATCAAATTGAGCCTCTGCATTTCGGTAAGCGCTCG
Organism: Gammaproteobacteria bacterium; assembly: GCA_028825335.1. Lineage (GTDB taxonomy): Bacteria > Pseudomonadota > Gammaproteobacteria > Pseudomonadales > Pseudohongiellaceae > UBA9145. Next base: position 20,807 of record JAPKAI010000040.1, read on the forward strand.
GATCAGACTCAAAAGCCTTCTTGTTATAGCTTAACGACATAGACAAGTTGGTGTTGCCAGCGGAGCCAAAGTCAAGAGGATAGGAGGCAACAATGTCAACTCCCTTGCTTGAAACATCGAAGCCGTTAGCGAAGTACAAAACACCGCCGATGGAATTGGCGCCGGCAACTCCGGCATTATCCAGCAGCAGGTAGTTTTTGTAGGCGTCGCCAGAAGTAGGATCAGTGGACACGTCTCTCGTCGATATCGCGTAAGTAGCGTCATCGAGATCGATTCGATAGAAGTCCACAGTCAGATCCAGTTGACCCACATTAGCCGTAAAACCAATGGTGTAGTTAGTGGATGTCTCAGGAGCAAGGGGGCTTGCACCTAGTGCTTGAGCTACTGGGCCACCGGCTGGGAACAGACCAGTTGCAACCGGGAAGCCATTGGGCAGTCGAGTCGATACATTGATCGTTCCCTGCTGTCCCGGCGTCGGTGCACGAAAACCCGTGCCGATGGATCCGCGAAGGGCAAAATCATCCGTAATTCGATAGAGACCTGCGAACTTAACAACGGTCTCGGCGTCGAAGTCGTCGTAGTCCTCGTAGCGGATCGCCGCTTGTAGGAAGAGGTTATCGGTTACGTCCGTACTAAGGTCACCGTATACCGCGTATGAACTACGTTCATACAATTCGGAGAACTGTGGCGAGAACCCTGGGAATCCATTCGAACCTACTCCTACTACCTGGTAAACAGGGTCACTGGAGTCGGCGCAATTCAGAGTCGAGCCACCAGCGATCGCAGTGGTACCGGCTGCCGAAGCAGTCTTATCTGCGTTACAAAGGTTGAAAGGATCCTGTGTAGCGTGTGGGCCTGCCGTATAGGAATTTAGCTCCCCTTGCACTACTTCGTAGGACTCGTTCATGTAGCTTGTTCCGAAGGCAAGCAGCAAAGGGCTGGCGAAGTTGGATTCAAACTCGTAGTCGAAATCCGCCTGGAATTGAGTTTCCGAGTTAATTAAATCCCCTGGCTTAAAGGACTTCTGGGAAGCTCGTCCCTGGGAAGGATTAATGGTGTTAGCCAGAGTATATCTGATCTCGCTTTCACCGGTTCGTCCACTGAAGTCGTAGTTGAGACCGTTGTCGAATGAACCTCGAATCCCTCCTAGTAAAGAGAAGTCGGATACCTCACCAAAGAATCTTGGCGTGAAACCACCGGGATATTTCTCTAGCGGGTTGTAGATACCGCCATCTTTTTCTCTTAAGTCCTCTATGGTTCCATTACCAGGGTAGCGATAGAAAAAACCGCCATCGGATTCGCTCTCCGAGATGTTGCCAAAGAAATAGGCCTCTGTATCAGCATCAATCTGATAGCCGGCATTAACGAAAAAGCGCTGGGCTTCCATATTCGGTTGACCCCATGGTTGGACCACAGAAGAGTCTTGACCTATATTGGCAGAGGATAAACCTGCCAAGAAGGCGGCATCTCCGCCGTTATCAGCAGAACGAATGTTGTACGGGCTGGAACCGTTCTTATCGGCACAGAACCAGCTTTCACAGTATTGCTCTGACCGAGAAGTAGCATCCGCC
>JAPKAI010000133.1 GCA_028825335.1 Gammaproteobacteria bacterium
TCAGCCCATTTATTGATGCTAGCTAAATTGATTCATTGTGTTGGCCCCACCGCCAGCTTTCAATGCAGCCTCGCCAGAGAAATAGCTCTTGTGGTCATCTCCGATATTTGAACCGGCCATTGCTTGATGCTTCACACAGGCCAGCTTCTCACGAATCTCAATGCGCTGAACACCACTTACATAAGCCAACATACCTTTTTCACCGAAGTAATCTTTGGCGAGTAAATCGGTGCTGAGTGCTGCTGTGTGGTACGTCGGAAGAGTGATTAGGTGATGGAATACACCGGCATCTCTTGCAGCGTCACGCTGGAAGTCCTGAATTCTTTGGTCGGCATTTAAGGCCAACTCAGTTTCATCGTAAATAACACTCATCAGTTGCTCACGGTCATAGCCCGAGAGATCTTTACCTTGAGATTGCCATGCGTCAAACACCTGCTGCCGGAAATTTAGGGTCCAGTTAAATGACGGGCTATTGTTATAAACCAGTTTGGCGTTGGGCACCGCTTCTTTTATACGATTAACCATTGATGCAATTTCATTGATATCTGGCGTGGCTGTTTCAATCCAAAGCAAATCGGCACCATTTTCAAGTGATGTAATACAGTCAAGAACAACCCTATCCTCGCCGCTATTCTCGCGAAAACGGAAAAGTCCGTTAGCAAGACGATTGGTTAGCTGCAATTGATCGTTTACTTTCACTGCAATATCGCCATTTTTTATGGTGGTCATATCGGTCAGAGTAAACTGCCATGTCAGTGGCTGCAGATCCAAAAATTGATTGTATTGATCACCTAGATCACCTGCCTGCTCGGTTGTGGCAATTTTTTGAGTTAAGCCCGCACCGAGTGAATCTGTGCGAGCTACAATAATTCCATCTTCTACGCCAAGCTCTAGAAAGGCATAGCGAACAGCGCGGATTTTCGCTAAAAATTCCTCATGAGGCACGGTTACTTTTCCGTCTTGATGACCACACTGCTTCGCATCAGAAACTTGATTTTCTAGCTGAATAGCACAGGCGCCAGCTTCGATCATTCGCTTTGCTAAGAGGTAAGTTGCTTCTTCGTTACCAAATCCAGCATCGATGTCTGCAATGATTGGCACGATGTGAGATTCGTAATTGGCGATCTCTTTTTGCAGGCGTTGTGCGGCGACGTTGTCGCCCTGCTCTTTTGCATCATCCAAGCCGGAAAAAAGATCGCGCAGTTCCCTAGCATCAGCCTGTCTCAAGAAAGTATAAATTTCTTCTATCAAGTCAGGCACAGATGTTTTCTCATGCATTGATTGATCAGGCAGCGGGCCGAATTCAGATCTCAATGCAGCAATCATCCAACCAGAAAGATAGAGGTATCTTTTGTCAGTGGTGCCATGATGCTTTTTAATTGAAATCATTTTTTGCTGCGCAATAAATCCATGCCAACAGCCCAATGACTGTGTGTAATTAGACGAGTCATTATCATAGTCATCCATATCTTTTCGCATTAGCGCCGCTGTATGCCTTGCGATATCGAGCCCTGTTTTAAACTGATTCTGAGTGCGCATTCTAGCAGCGTGTTCCGGATTGATAGATCTCCAGGGTGCGCCAGCAGCTGATTTCAGGTCGGTTAGTTTCTGTATATCGTCAGTGTAAAGTGTCATGGGTATTCCTTTCGCTACGCGGATTGCGGCAGCGCTGTATTGTTAGTTAGCGTTAATCGTGCAAACGGTAGAGTCCCTCTAAAAATGCAACTCTATAAATTTTCGTTCATAACTAAGGCTGATAAGAGAAGGACACTCACGATCACCGCCAAAGTCTATAAACGCACTAGGATTGTCTAAGCCCACGCATTGGCCCGTGTTGAGATGAGCAAGCAAGCGGCCGAAGTAAACACGGTACTGAGAGACGTCTCTGTGAGAACCCTCACTCAATGCAAAATGAGCGTCTAGAAAAGCTAACAGCTTCTCGGTGTCAGTGTTGTGTCTGCCAGCTAAGCTGAACGATTCGGTTAATTGCGCGTGGCTTAAATTGTTCATGGTTCACCTTCTGAAGTTTACGTTGAACTAATTTATGTAATGAGTGACTGATTTGTATGGTTGGAACTTGCGCTCATTCAAACCATGGAAGGAAGTGTATGTCAGAAATCTGTAAAATTTACTTATAAAAATTTTACAGTGTAAATTTCACAAATAGTAGGATACCCTCTCTATATTGACCTCTCAATTGGAAAATCGAAACCCATGAATTCCCCAAGCCAGACTCTTTACAGAAAGGCACATTTTCTAGGCCCGAAGATAAGAAAGCTTCGCAAAGACAATGGTTTAACCCTGGATGACCTTTCAGTTCGGTGTATTCACAAAGATGCAGATGCAGCCCCCTCAGTCTCTTACCTATCAATGATTGAGAACGGCAAGCGAATCCCCTCGGAGGACATGCTCGAGGTCATCGCGAGCATATTTCAAAAGGATCTCGAGTGGTTTTATGATGACTCGGATGAGCAAGAACCCTTGGTTTCGCCTAAAAAGACGGCGGGAGGTATCGCTGGCATAGCGCTGGAGCCGGGGTTTCTATTCTCAAAAGATCATTTGCAGATCGCTATTCCAGAGCTGTTATCTCAAGGGGGGATTACTGGCCGTCAATTCGGACACCTGCTGATTCGAGCCCATCAGGAGCATCATCAGAATCGATTTCCAAATTTAGAAAAAGCAGCGGAAGATGTAGGCAAAAAAGCCATGCCCCTGTCCGTTGAGGATATGCTTGGCTTATGTAAAAAGCTGGGGCTTAAGATCAAATGGTTTGATCGAGCACCTGACATTATTAGCGACCCTGATAACACCGGTTTTAGGACCTTGGTACGGTCTTTTTTTGAATCACCCAATACGATTTACTGCAATGAACGCCTCAAGCAGCATCCCTCTCGCTTGAAGTACGATCTGGCCACGCATATCGGCCATAGCATTCTCCATGGCCAGGATGGACTGCGCAGCGTCTCTGCGGTAGGCGGCAATACCTTTGATGCAAAGTCCTGGTCCAATCAAACACAGACGGTCGACTCTAAAGACATACTGCATGCTTGGCGAGACTTCGAATGCAGTTTCTTTGCTGGAGCATTGCTGTGCCCTAAAATCCCAACTAGGCAGTTTTTAGGGAGGCACGCATATTCTTTGGATAGCGCCAAGCTACTGGATGTTTCTGCCGCGGTACTAATGCGCAGAATGACCGCCGTTTCACCCTATCCACATTGGCATTATTTTGATGCATACCCGCCGGGAAAACTACGCGCTGTCTATCGAGGCAATGGTATCCCTCTACCGTGGGGTAATCTTCGCGACATGCATGATCCCTGTAAACACTGGTCTGTGTTTAACATGTTGAGCGCAAAAACTAGCAAGCCGGCCGCTCAAATATCCGTATTGAAAAACGGTGATGATGCAAGATTGTATTGTTGTGAGTCGGTCCGCACGAAAGACGCCGCTGGCAATTGGCATGTCGTCTGCGCAGGGATCGACATTGGGCCTGCAATCGATGCGCAGGGTTCATCATCAGAAGACGTCATTGATGAAATTTTTCAGGCCTGCCAATTAGGCGGAGGTTCCGCCAAAGTGCCGCAGCGGGCAGCGCGGGCGATCTCAAGTGTCGCCAACATCTTAAGCATTGCTTGGATTAGCAGAGGCTTAGAAGAGGATGCTTCAATAATTTGTCCGCGAAGTTCAAATTGCCCAAGAGATCCCGTCTGTGTAACAAAGCCGACCCGAAAAAGAGCAATAACTGAAGATATTCGTGATCAAATAATTGCGCAGACTAGAGAATAAGGTAATTGTTTAGAAGGGTTTTCTAGGGCAAATGGAGTGCTAGACATGTCAGAATGACTTATAAAGAATTCAATAAATTTTGTAGCTCACTTCCTGCTACTACCTACGTCACTCAGTGGGGTGGCTCTCACGTATGGAAGGTTGGCGAGAAAGTTTTCGCGATTGGGGGCTGGGAGAAGATGGGCAATCCAGCAATCACATTTAAAACGTCCGATCTCAATTATCATTTTTTGAACGATCAAACTGGCTATAGGCCAGCACCGTACCTCGCAGCCCGCGGCATGAAGTGGATTCAGCAATATGATGTGCCTGACACAGAAGATAATGAAGTCACGTATTATCTAAGCGAATCACACCGTATTGTGTCCTTGGGCTTAACTAAGAAAAAGCAGAAGGAACTAGGCCTTAATCAGCACTAGCTGCGATCAAAGTACTCTGACCCTTTTGATTCCTTTTGATTTCAAGGCTTACGAAACTAGACAATCCTCAGCGTCGGGGATACCTTTAATCCTTTCGATACACCATAGGGAGAACTAATACCATGCGTGTGCTAAAAGCTGGCTTACTGATTGCCGGAGCCCTCGTGCTCCTACCACTGCTGACGCTGCGCGTGGTCGGCCTGGAACCTCGATACATCGATCCTCGTAGCGAAGCGTTTGTCGAGAGCGACAGGACTGCTGGGCCAGGGTTGTGGCTCACAGGAGAGCTCGTACGTGAACCAGTGACGAATTGGGATTGGGTCAACGAAGTCAACGACCCGATCCGTGGAAACTCGATAATGCTCGAGACTCGTACTTGGTACGGAGTCCCTCACTCGGTCACAATCAACCCCGTCGCCCGCGGCGACAAACTCTACTTGAGCGGCAGCGAACAAGGCTCCAGGCTACAAAAAGAGTTCCCCGACTCGAAGGCGTGGTGGGCCAACATCGAACGCGATCCGCGCATACGCCTCAAGATCGACGGTAAGGTCTACGAGATGACGGTGGCACTAGTCGCCGATCGAGCCGAGGTAGCTCAATTAATTGGGCGAAGCCCCATTACCAAAGAAATTGGAGCAGACGGGCAGGAACAGGTCACCGGGGTAAGACATTACTGGCGCGTTTATCAACGCAACATTCCGGAATATGGAGACGGCTAGGCAGTTTCGAATACAAAGGGGGTTGAGATGAATTGGGATGCAATAAGTGCTCTAGGAGAACTTACCGGAGCAATCGCCGTTGTCATTACACTTGGTTATTTGGCGCTACAAACA
>JAPKAI010000134.1 GCA_028825335.1 Gammaproteobacteria bacterium
ATCGGCACAGAACCAGCTTTCACAGTATTGCTCTGACCGAGAAGTAGCATCCGCCTCAGAAATTTCAGCGGATAGATTGATAAATCCACTGTCTCCTAGGGGCAATCCGAGGTTGGCCTGCACAGTAGTCTGGTCACCGTCGCCTTCACTGAATCCACCACTATCGATAGACAGACTAAACCCATCGTCGGCATCTTTCAGAATGAAGTTAATTACACCGGCGATGGCGTCAGAGCCATACTGTGCCGAAGCACCATCTCGCAATACTTCGATGTTCTTCAATGCGATGGATGGAATCGTAGATAGATCGGGTCCCTGAGTACCAGAGCCGCCGATGGATACTAGCGCGGAACGGTGGCGGCGCTTGGAGTTAACCAGCACGAGAGTTTTATCTGTGGGCAGGCCGCGAAGTTCGGCGGGCCGGATGAACGAGGATCCGTCAGAGATGGGCTGCCTTCCAAGATTGAAGGACGGCACCAAGGTCTTGAGAATGTCGTTGGTATCAGTATAAGAGACAGCTCTCAGATCTTCTGAGGTAAATACGTCGATAGGTACTGGAGAGTCGGAGACCGATCTGGGTCTACCTCGTGATCCCGTTACGATGACCTCTTCTAGCTGGACATCATCCTGTGCCACTACTGGGGCACTAATGCCACTAGCAGATAAGCACGCAATCGCTAATAAATGCTTAGGATGCTTAAGAAATTTCATATCATTAATCCTCTTCCTTAATTTAATTGTGGCCAGTCAATGATTATTATTATTAGATAACAATGGCCTGTTTTTTTCAGTACATCACATACTACCGAGCAAAATTACCCCCCCCCGCTGCTGGAAGATCCGGAATCTATGACTACTTAACGAAATTCTAGAGTATAAGTAGAGTAAAAGCTACCTAGACAGGGCTTTCTAGACACTAAATAGCATTAAAATGTAAGTCTATGAGAGGCGCTTATGAAAGACATACAATATATAGGGGAATCCAAGAAAGAAATGGTTAGGCAGGCCACTGGATGAGGTTATTCAGTTAGAGATGTAGCTAAGCGACTTGGCGCCACCCCACAGCTTGTATTTATGGTTGGAAATACGCTGAGAACGACCCTCTTCAAGCCGATAAGGCGACTTTGCAGCAGAGATTGCCCGTCTCAAGGCTGACTGGAAACGCGTGACAGAGGAAAGGAACGCGACATTCGCTCCAGCCGGAGTGGGGGCTTTTTGTTTGGGAAATCGCTATTCGAGGAACACGCCATGACTGACGACGCCAGCACAGTAAATCCATTATTCACGGATCCTCTAGTCTATCAATTGCCTTATGCGGGTAATGTGCGAGAGGGCATCAGCTATGCTGGTGATAACAGAGATTTCGACATCTATCTTCCGGAGCAGGTCGAAGGGCCAGCGCCAGTTGTGGTGTTCTTGACGGGTTATCCAGATTTGGGCTTTAAAGAGCAATTAGGCATAAAGCAGATGCAAATTCCGGCCTATAAGGACTGGGCAAAACTGTTGGCAGCTAGCGGCATGGCGGCCGTAATTTACAGCAATGTCGAGCCTGTAGAAGACGCGTTCAAGCTGCTGGAATTCCTGCGCTGCGAGGCGGAGCAGTTGCAGATTGATCCTGAGCGGATCGCTGTTTGGTCTTGCTCTGGTAGCGTGCCGAATGCGATCAATGTCCTTCACAAAGATAGCGCTGTGCGCTGTGCGGCGTTGCTATACGGGTTTATGTTGGACACAGGGGGCTCTTCAGTAGTGCAAGAAACAGGGGACACACTCGGTTTTGCGAACCCCCACGAGGGCATGGAAAACTTTCCTGAGAATACCCCTATCTTAGTTATTGGTGCGGGCAAGGATGAATTTCCTGGTTTGAATGAATCCATCGATAACTTTGAAGCGGAGGCAGTCGCTCGTAATAGCCCGGTGAGTGTTATTCGCTATCCCGAGGGAGTGCATGCCTTCGATATACTCGATGATTCGCAGCGCTCGATCGAGATGATCAAACTCTGTGTCGGTTTTCTAAGGCTGCGACTAAACGTGTATTGATCTGAGCGCTCTCCCTCCAGTCGGGGGTCTAGTCGGCGATCTTTAGCCATGGCTCGCCAGAGTGTGCAGTAAGTGATGTACCTGTTGGCGGATATTTGATTAAATACAGAGCAGTTTTCTGAGGCAGTTGATGATTCCCCGAGGTTCCGGTTTTTAGATGTAGGACTTACTAGATTAGAAGAAGCACTTTATTAGAAGTACTCTAGTTGAAGAACTCAAAATAGGGAAATAATAATAATGCAGTTCTGCCGTACTTTGAGGTTATTACTCGCTACCCTGATTCGCCGATCCACGTTTTTCGCTACTCTCGCGTTACTCCCGGCTATTGGCCTGGCGCAGGCGGGTTTAACCGATGCCGACATTACGCTGCTGAAGAAGGTTATGCCTGACGCGGCTAGTTTTTCCGAGAAGGCGGGTGATCCGCCTGTCTACAGAGCATTTGCTGCAGCCCAGCAGGGCATTGAAGGCGAACTGATCGGTTATCTATTTGAGACGCCAGACTATCCCCCTGAAGAGATTGGCTACAGCGCACCCATAGAAGTCTTGGTTGGAATGGATCTTGAGGGGATGCTGTCGGGAATAGAGGTTCTGTACTATCGAGAATCGTATAAAAGTATACGCGGCGATTTCATCAATTCTGAGCGCTTCCCCAATCAGTTCGAAGGTATGTCCGTATCTGATGGTTTCCGTGTTGGTCGCGACCTCGATGGTGTGTCCCGCGCCACTATAACCAGTTGGGCTACATCGCGCGGCATTCGTAATGCAGCGCGCAGAGTTGCTCGTAACTATTTGACGGACTCCGAATTTGTTGCTAACGCGAACAGTGGTGAAGCAGCGCTGAAAATCTTGCAGGCGCAGTCCTGGGAAGAGATGAAGGAGTCTGGGCTCGTCAAAGAATTTCCAATCCTTCTCGAAGATCTAACAGAGTTAAGCCTTACGCTCGCGTTTATAGGGAACGAAGCGTTAGGTGAGCTAATCGTCGGCCCCGATGACTATTCACGCGCAGAGAGGGAAGCGAGTAACAGAGTGGAAGATGGTAATATGTTACTGGTAGGTATAGATGGTAATGCCTCTACGCCCTTTCGACAGGAACGCCTAGCAATAACGCAGGGCGACGCTGTGTATAACATTGAGCGTCGCCGCTTTGTTTATGTTGGCAGTGCCGATAACGGGAAAATTGCAGGTCAGGTAAGGTTTGCCGGTGCGATTGTCATGTCTAGTGACATTGATCTGAGCCAACCCTTTACTGTTCTGTATGACACCGGTCTTCAGGTTGAGTCCGTTGAGGAGCTCGCGCAGGTCGACTATCAAGTTCCTCCCGTTCCGTTTTCGTTGGCTACAGGAGCTCCCCTGCCGGCAGAGTTTTTGCCTAAGTCTGCGAACCCGTTTCCCCAGTTTGATGATTTCGAAGAAGTAGACGAGGGTGTATTAGCTACCCTCATTAATAGTGCGCCGGTGGCGGAGGTACTTGCTCTGTTGCTTCTGTTCGCGATGGTGATGACGGCATTCTTGCGTAAGAGTTCGATAATTCGTTGGGTAACGCTCGCCTATACTCTGTTCTATCTAGGATTCTATAACGGAACCTTTCTCTCGGTGTCGCATATCACCAATGGATTAAAGCAAGGTCCGTCTTTGTTCTTGAACGACTTACCGCTATTGTTAATCGTCGTCTTTACGATCGTTACCACACTATTCTGGGGTAGAGTGTTTTGTTCGTCGCTATGCCCTTTCGGGGCATTACAGGACTTTATTACTCGTATTATGCCGAAGAAGTGGCAGCTTGAAGTGCCTCAGGTGATTCATGATAAGGCGCTATATATCAAATACGGGATCCTCGCGCTGCTGGTCGTGACATCGATGACATTTAGCGATCTGAGCCTGTTTCAATACTTCGAGCCTTTCGGCACTATCTTCTACTTCAGTCGATCTATGTTGTTATGGACAATACTGGCAGTATTCATAGTGGCCTCGATGTTCGTCAGTCGATTCTATTGCCGCTACGCCTGCCCCCTAGGAGCTGCACTCGGCGTTACTTCCTTTCTTTCGCCATTTCGTATCAAGCGCGTTCAACAGTGCGAGGTGTGCAAGGTCTGTGGAAACAGTTGCCCGACTGGCGCGATTCGCGCTCATAAGGTCGACTTCAAGGAATGCGTGCGTTGTGATATTTGCGAAAGCAAGTTGATAACCAAGGCAGGAGTCTGCAAGCACACGGTTGAAGATGTGATGGCTCGTCACAAGACCTGGACGCCAATCACAGTTACTTAATTCCTTGTAAACAAAACCACAAGCCAAAAAAAAGACCCACTGTTATCCGGCAGGTCTTTTTTTTTGGTCGATCTAAATCTGAATCACGACCTTAACGTCCTATCGGCTAATCGCTGTCTTCGGTCAACCAGTCAAAGTCATCTTGACTCTGGTCTAACAGGTTTGCGCGTTCGCGACGAGTCTGCTCTTCTTTCTGTGCCATCTCGAGAATATCGGCCGGTATATCGTTGCCTACTACGATGCCGCGCTTGGTCGTTGGCGCATAGTAGATGCGCGCGTTTGCCATCTCATCGGTAGTAGCAGGACCGTATTCAACGGCTGCGGTAGAGTCAGGATTCCAGCGATTCTGTGTAGAATTATCGAACCACCAGCTCATATGCATGACCGAGCCGGCCGGCAGGAACTTGGGTTCCTGATATTCGTACAAGAACTGCCAGTTGAAGTCATAGTCGGGAACCCACAGCAGCGTTTCTCTCTCTCCGTCGGGATACTCCACCTCGTAGCGCATTGCCTTGCCGCGGTAGTGCATGTGCGGCCCCATGGATAACAGATATATATCTTCTTCTATCTCATGCGTGTTGGTTACCTCGAAGTTGGGATCACCTGGTGGGATGGTCCAGCCGCTATGAGGTAGTAGATTCGTTTCCACGACGTGATCGATAACGGTGCCATCTTCATAGAAGACGAATCCGGCGCGAGTCATGTCAGTTAC
>JAPKAI010000135.1 GCA_028825335.1 Gammaproteobacteria bacterium
GCATTCGTCCTGCGATGAACCCGGGTGTCTCGGTGTCGCGTGTGGGTGGTGCTGCGCAAACTAAGATTATTAAGAAGCTGGGTGGTGGCGTACGTATCGCACTCGCGCAATATCGTGAATTGGCGGCCTTCGCGGCGTTCGCTTCCGATCTTGATGATGCAACTCGAGCACAGCTTGAGCACGGTCAGCGAGTGACAGAATTGATGAAGCAGAAGCAGTACACGCCAATGTCGATCGCGGAGATGGGCATCTCTATTTACGCGGCTAACGAAGGTTATCTGATAGACATCGAGCTGAACAAGGTCTTGGACTTCGAAGCCGCGCTGCTTGCTTACATGAAAAGCGAGCATGCTGATCTGATAAAACAGATCAACGATACCGGCGATTACAACGACGACATTGGCGCCCAATTCAAAGCGGCAATCGAAAAGTTCAAGTCCACACAGACTTGGTAGTCGACAAGGCAATATAATACAGAGGCTGTAAGCAATGGCTGGCGGAAAAGAAATACGCACCAAGATTTCGAGTATTAAGAGTACTCAGAGTCTCACTGGCGCGATGGAAATGGTAGCGGCAAGTAAAATGCGTAAAGCTCAAGAGCGCATGACACTTGGGAAGCCTTATGCTCATCGTATCCGCTCGGTGATCGGCCACATCGCCAATGCAACACCGGAATATAGACACGCCTATTTCGATACACGGGATATAAAGCGAGTTGGTTATATTGTTGTTTCTTCAGATCGTGGGCTGTGTGGTGGCCTAAACATCAATGTATTTAAAGCAGCAGTTGCTTCGATGAAAGAGTTCAATGAATGTAATGTCGAGATCGACTTTTGTGTGATTGGCAAGAAGGCTGCACGCTTCTTTAACAATTATGGCGGCAATGTAGTTGCTGCGGTTGATAGCATCGGCGACGCACCGGAAGTAGCCGATGTAATTGGTTCTGTTCGGGTGATGCTGGAAAAATTCGACAATAACGAAATTGATCAGTTGATGGTTGTTAGTAATATTTTCATTAACACCATGACGCAGCAGCCGACTATCGAGCAGTTGTTGCCATTGCTTCCTTCGGAAGATGAAGACATGCAACACCACTGGGATTATTTATATGAGCCCGATGCGAAAGAGTTGCTAGATGGTTTGCTATTAAGATATATCGAATCACAAGTTTTTCAGGCGGTAGTTGAGAACAATGCCTGTGAGCAAGCCGCGAGAATGGTTGCAATGAAGAGTGCAACCGATAACGCAGGCGATATTATTGATGACTTAGAGTTGGTTTATAACAAGGCTCGACAAGCGGCAATTACCCAAGAGCTATCTGAGATAGCTGGCGGAGCTGCAGCAGTATAGTTAACAGGAATTAGCGGCACTGGTCTTTCATATTCAGCTAGCGCCATTAACAAGAAGTTTAGATAAAAAATTAAGAGATTGAGGAACCGGACATGAGTAGCGGCCGAATCGTACAAATCATTGGCGCTGTAATCGACGTAGAATTTGGACGCGATGGAGTGCCTTCTATATATGACGCATTAGAAGTCAGCAGCACAGATATCGTGTTAGAAGTGCAGCAGCAACTAGGCGATGGCGTAGTAAGAACAATTGCGCTTGGTAGTACTGAGGGTCTGAGTCGTGGACTTGAAGTCACAGATACCGGCGCTCCTGTTTCTGTCCCAGTCGGTGTTGAAACCCTTGGCCGCATCATGAATGTACTAGGCCGGCCAATCGACGAGCGTGGGCCAATCGGCGAGAAGAAGCGTATGCCGATTCACCGCAAGGCGCCTACCTATGAAGAGCTGGCTAGCTCTAACGAATTGTTGGAAACAGGCATAAAGGTAATCGACTTGATCTGTCCTTTCGCAAAGGGTAGTAAGGTTGGCCTATTTGGGGGTGCCGGTGTAGGCAAGACAGTAAATATGTTGGAGCTCATTAACAACATCGCAACAGAGCACAGTGGTTTGTCAGTGTTCGCAGGTGTTGGTGAGCGTACTCGTGAAGGAAACGACTTCTATCACGAAATGCAGGAATCAAAAGTAATCGATCTAGAAGGCGAATCTAAAGTAGCGATGGTCTACGGTCAGATGAATGAGCCTCCTGGCAATAGACTGCGTGTTGCTCTAAGTGGACTCACCATGGCGGAAGACTTCCGTGATGAAGGCCGTGACGTATTGTTGTTTATTGACAATATCTATCGTTACACACTCGCGGGCACAGAAGTATCAGCACTACTTGGTCGTATGCCTTCAGCGGTGGGCTATCAGCCTACACTTGCTGAGGAAATGGGCGCCCTCCAAGAAAGAATTACATCAACAAAAGATGGCTCTATTACGTCAATCCAAGCGGTATACGTACCTGCGGATGACTTGACTGACCCATCGCCAGCAACAACCTTTGCTCACTTGGATGCGAAAGTTGTTCTGTCTCGAGACATCGCGTCACTGGGCATTTACCCGGCGGTGGATCCTTTGGATTCTACTTCGCGTCAGTTAGATCCACTGGTAATTGGTAACGAGCATTACGACACGGCGAACGGTGTGCAAACGGTTTTGCAGCGTTATAAAGAATTGAAAGACATTATCGCGATATTGGGTATGGACGAATTGTCCGACGAAGATAAGCAAACAGTTGGTCGTGCGAGACGTATTTCGCAGTTTCTATCTCAGCCATTTACTGTGGCGGAAGTTTTCACCAACGCTCCTGGTAAGTACGTTTCTCTTAAAGACACGATTGCTGGCTTTAAAGGAATCTTGGCGGGTGAGTATGACTACCTTCCTGAGCAAGCATTTAGCATGGTAGGCTCTATTGAAGAAGCGATCGCTAAAGCGGAAACGTTAAAGTAATTGTCCCTTTGTCCTTAATCACTAGAGACAATAACGAGTAATTTGATATGGCTATGACAATGCACTGTGACATCGTAAGCGCCGAGAAGAGTATCTTCTCTGGTCTTGTTGAAATGGTTGTTGCTGCAGGATCTCTTGGGGATTTAGGTATTGCTCCTGGGCACGCGCCCTTGTTGACGGCATTAATCCCAGGGCCGGTTAAATTAATACTTCAAAATGGCGAAGAAGAAGTTTTCTACGTGTCTGGTGGGTTTCTGGAAGTGCAGCGCGGCATTGTTACTCTGTTGAGCGATACGGCGCTTAGAGCCGACGATCTAGATGAGGCCGCGGCGCAGCAAGCAGTGGAAGATGCCGAGAAGGCTATAGCGAATCAGGGCGCGGAATTCGATTACTCGATTGCCGCCGCTCAACTAGCCGAGGCAGCGGCCCAGTTACGGGCTCTGCGGAAGATTAAGAAGTAGCAGCTAGCCAAACTAGACAGACGAAAACCTAAAAAGGTGGCATGAGCTACCTTTTTTTTTGCTATTCTTTTGGCTTGGACTCATTGTCTCAGTCGATTAGACCCTTATCCAAACAGGGTTTCATCCTAACTGGTTCCTATAAGTGGATTAAATATGAATTTAGATATCGTCATTCTTGCAGCGGGTCGTGGTACAAGAATGAACTCAAATATTCCCAAAGTATTACATCAGATCGGTGGCGATTCGATGCTTGGTCACGTGCTCAATGCTGCGCGAAAGCTAGAATCCCAGCAGATCCATGTTGTAGTGGGATATGGGGCAGAGCAGATTAAACAGGAATTTAGCACAGACAAGGAATTGCAGTGGGCCCTACAAGAACAGCAGCTTGGCACTGGCCATGCTGTTATGCAGGCTATGCCGAGTATTGATACAACAAAGCCTGAAAAGCGCGTACTGGTATTATATGGCGATGTACCACTTACTAACTTTTCGACTCTAATCAAGTTGGTGCAGCAAGCGAACGCAAACACACTTTGCATACTTACCCTTGTCACTGAAAATCCAAAAGGTCTTGGCCGTATTGTCCGTGACGACTCGGGTGAAATAACGGCAATCGTCGAAGAAAAGGATGCCAGCGACGAACAGAAAAAGATCAACGAGGTCAATACTGGCATTATGGTTATTCCGGCGACGAAGTTGAATACATGGCTGAACTCTCTGGGAAACGACAATGCACAAGGAGAGTACTACCTGACTGATCTAGTGGCGATGGCGGCAGCTGATGACGAATCCGTCATTTCCGCAATGGTTATCGATGATGAGAATGAAGTACAGGGTGTAAACGATAAGGCACAATTAGCCGGCCTAGAGAGACAATACCAAATGAACAAAGCCGAACAACTTCTAAAAGCCGGAGTTCTATTGCGCGATCCATCACGGATCGATATTCGCGGTGAAATCGAAACAGGTAGTGATGTAGAGATTGATATTAACGCCATATTTGAAGGTCGCGTGACACTGGGCAATGGCGTTAAGATTGGCCCCAATGTTGTTATCAAAGACAGTAAAATAGCCGACAACGTCAATATACTTCAGGGCACGAACATCGATGGTGCAGAAATTGGAGAGGGCGCCAGTGTTGGTCCTTACGCTAGAATTAGACCTGGCACTATTTTGAGCGAGAACACCAAGATTGGAAACTTCGTCGAAACAAAGAACGCGATTATTGGCAAAGGGTCAAAGGCCAGCCATCTAGCCTACATCGGCGACGCCGTGCTTGGCGAGAACGTAAACATTGGGGCAGGCACAATTTTCTGTAACTACGACGGAGCTGATAAACACAAGACGACCATTGGCGATAATGTGTTCGTGGGATCGAATAGCGTTTTGGTTGCGCCGGTCACTCTCGCCGATAATACATTTGTCGCGGCAGGCTCTTCGATAAGCAGCGATGTACCTGCCGACAGCCTAGCCATCGCAAGAGGGAAACAAAGAAATATTACAGGTTGGAAGCGGCCTACCAAAAAGTAGAAGTAGCCTAGTCTTAATTATAATTGATATCACGAAGAGCCCGCTGGCTCTTCTGTAATTCCTTCAGATGGTCTTTCAAGAGAGGCTTGCGATGCCTAGCGACACCAGTTGCCAGTACATCGATTACCACCAGGTGTGCGATACGCGAAGATACTGGCGCGAGTGCTTGGT
>JAPKAI010000041.1 GCA_028825335.1 Gammaproteobacteria bacterium
CTTTAACTGACAGCTCACAATATCGTTCGCCAGCGGCGCACCCGCAATCTGCCTTGGTGTTTGATAGCTAGGATACAGCTCACCGCAGCGCGACTCGGAAGCAAACGCCAAGGGCTCTTCAACTAATTCAATAGTCTCGCCAGTAGTATCCCAGCAGCTATCGGTAAGGTTCGCTGGCTTATTGCGTACGACTCGAAATGCCGGATCGAACTCTAGGCTGTCGGCTTGAATATTTCGAATCCAAAAATCCATCTGGCGAAATAAATTTCCTAGGTCATCCTGCCCCTCAATGAAGCCCCACTGACCACCCACCTGCATCACATGGTTGCCCGCATGGCCGTTCGCGTTAAGCAGTCGCTGTCGCGTCGAGAACTGGTGCACGATCATGTGGATGTCGCCGCCCTCTCGATGATCGTTGTAGGTTCGGTAGTCGATAACTGGTGTCGAGGCTAATCCCGCCCCACCGAAGAGCACCCGCCCAGACTCGATCGCTCGCTTGTTGGCCTGTGTATCCGCTCGGTGTCGTTCTGGCACATGATTCATATCATGGTCAAAGCCACCGATGCCCTGATTTAGGTCTAGGAACTGCTGCGCCGTGATAGCGCTTTCATTCAATGCTAACAGACCATATTGTACGCCGACGTTATCGAGTGGCCGCTGCGCCAGTTGCTGCGTCGGATCGAAAGGATTCGTGGTGGTTCCATATACGTTAACGGTATGGTCATACACAGTTGCACGGAGTCCGCCAGGGTTTGTTTGTGAATACAATTCAACCGTTAGTGCAGGAATGCTGATCTCACCACCCTGTTCCTCTAATGGTGTTTCTATATTATAAAGTGGGTCTAAGCGCGCCGCACCGCGACTCAGATTAGCGATAGACTCCCAGACACCGAAGCCTGATACAGCGCGCTGTTGTTCCTGGGTAAATTTTTCCACATCTACCGTGCTGAAGTAGTTATGCAGCAAACGCGCGTCGGCGAGTGTAAAGATGGTGGCAGTCGTTACATCGGGAAAGCTAGAAGAGACGATGATGCCATCGAAGACGCCGGGGTAGTTGTCAGCGGTTTGGTGCGACTGATAGGAACCGCCCGAGGCGCCAGTAGCAATTGTATAGTCCGGCTCACCGTAGTGCTCGATGAAACGTTCTTTCACCATGATATGCGTCTCGGAGGCTAGCAAGTCATTGCAGTTCTGGCCGAACACGTTCAGTGTCGCCGACGTCAGCGCATAGCCCTGCTCGAATAGTCCACGGCGCATTACACCACCTGTCCTATCTCCCTGCTGATACCAACCGGCACGACAACCGCCGCCATGGGTATACACCAACTTGTCATTCCAATAAAGACTGCGGTTCCATGGGTCCAGAGCGCGCGAGTCATTTAGCGGATTGTGCAGCATGGCTATTTCGTAAACTGCCCGGTTCACCGTGCCCGTTTCGACTCGCACAATATAGGGTCGATCGATCTGATCCATAACGGTAATTAGACCCATGTCCGCGGGTAGTGAGGTTTCAGCAGCAAAGAGCAAGGGCTTGAACACCTCATCCAGAGTTGACCAATAAACATAGTCAACACGAGTCGGTATCGTGCAGTTTGCATCTAGCGCGCTGCCCAGCGTATCACCCGCTATTGTCACGAATTGTTCGGTCTGACAAACATAGGGCTGCTCGTGAGGCCCAGAGATAATAGGCCCGATCGAGGGATAATTAGTCAGCTTAAGCGACTCGCTCAGCTGCTGACTACTTTGCTCTACCAATAAAGTGCTGTCCCCTTCCGGCATGTCAGTTAGCAAGGCTTGCAGCGTCGTTGCTGCTGTCTCTGTGAAGCGATCACTAATATCGCTACCGTTCAGGCTAATGGTTAGCTGTGTCCGGTTGAGAGGTGCGGTGAATGTGACCTCCACCAACACATCGCCTCCAGTTACTAACCAGGGCTGGGTAGATACAGCACGCAGCTGAATTTCTAACCCGTTGCCCTGCTCAGAACCTCCCGCATCACCACTGCCAGAAGTCGCGATAGGCTCTTCCGTTGAACAAGACAGCAATACGCCGGTTAGAATCAAACACGGCAGCGTTCTAAACCGCGTAGAGCCTGAGCACGATTGACGAGCAGACTGAGACGGAAGACTGACCGGGAGATTAGCCAGAGCAGTAAAGAGAGACATGAGCGCATTCCGAGGGAGTGAAGCTTTATTCTGGCGAGCATTGAGACCAATGTAAAGCAATCGTGTCGTTGCAATGAAGCATACTAATCCTACCAAAAGCAGTGTTAGAATTGACCCTCGACGAGCTAAAACATCAGTCGAGAAAGTGCGAAAGTTTACGGGTATGGAATATGGATGATACGAATTCGATTAAGATGGTTGAAGTGGAAAAAGACGGCAAAGTAATACAGGTAGCCCTCGATAAGAAATGCTCAAAATGTATGAAATCTATTTGTTGTAACTCTATTAATCAGAAGATCCCTGCCCCGAAAACTAAGGAAGATTTTGACCACCTGCTCTGGCAGGTATCCCATGAAGGTATCAATATCTTCAAAGACGCCGATGGCTGGTTTCTGCACATAGAGACCAACTGTAGTCACCTGCTACCACATGGTGTTTGCGGCATTTATGAAACTCGCCCCTGGGTATGCCGCGAATATGACAACGACTTTTGCGAGTTTGATGAATCCATCAAGGAAGCGAGCGAATTATTCTTCTCCACGCACAAAAAGCTAGAGAAGTACTGTCGCAAGCGATTTAAGAAATGGGATAAACGCTTCAAGATTTATGAAAGCTAAGTTAACAAGCCATCTACTGCCTGCGCGAACATCTCTGCTCGCGTTGGCGCTAGTTTGCTCCGCACTACCCTCATTTTCTTCCGCACAAAAAACTGACTTCCAGAAAAGTATCGACTCCAGCAGCGAGGCCCTGATCGCCCTAGATGTAAAGGCGAGCGACTGCCTCGCCGCTTTGGATTCCAACGAGAACTCTCAGGTAGTTTGCGATGATTTTATCAAAGCGGTAGATGGCGAGTTGATGGTGAACTACCTTGAACAGTGCCGCATTCTGAAGGACTGGAGAGACGAGTACGTCAATCAGACCGTGGTAGCAGATCTGAATTCCGACGCCGTGAATAATAAAGAGATGTTAAGACGATTAGTCTCTATCGAATTCACCTGCGGCGAAAACACGCTGCGCAGCAGAACCCAATTTGTGTTTAGCGCCTTCAATCGACTCAGAAGCGGATCCGCCGCCAATGCAATTGGAGCGAACACGACATTTATTAGCCGGCAAATTTTGAATAGTCGGTTTAATGCACTAGAAAATGTTGAACGGCGGCGCCTACAGGATGCGCTACAGAATCAGCAAAACAGAAGTCTAAGAGAAAACGAGCGGCAGTTTAACGATTTGGAAAATGAGCTGATCCGCCAACAGATTCAAAATCCGAACCTGCCAGACTAGATCTTCAAGCTACACCAGCTAAATCCATCTCAATAAAGAACGAGGAAGTCTCCGCTTGGTAAGACTGCTGCGGCGGGGAAGCTGAACTTAGGGATGGACACCTCTTGGGTAAACCCTGCATTCTTGTCTGAGCCGTCGTCTGCGAATAAATGCATGTTTAGCCTACCGCCTCGCGTCTGGCTAATGGCCTCGCCCCAAACGATCAAGCGATCACCCTGGTTATTGATAGCCACCGCTGGATTCTTCTGACGGGTTTTGATGAAGGGTTCAGCCACAGGCATCGCCTTCTCAGCCGTGCCCAGTTGCAATTGGTTGATGCGACCTTCGGTCTCGAAAACCAACCATTGATTGCCCTCGGCATCGACAGTGATGTCATTGGTGCTCAAAGGACAGGCAGAGAGCTCCCACTCCTGCAACTCAGATAACTCAGCGTACTGGCCCTCCTGAATAACCTTGTCGGTAAATTGCAAAGTCAGCGTCTGCATGTGCCTTCCTACGCCGTCAATAGCAGAGCGGTAGGCGATGGCGAGCTCATTCTCATCTCCAAAATTTATAGCTAGTGAACAGCAAGCACAGGCACCGAGCTCCTTACGCCCCATCTGCAATTCATCACCAAACGTCGCACCAGAATCATTGGAGATACGCCCATAGACGGTACGCTCGTATTCACGGCTCAGGGCGCCCGCACCCCAAACAATAGCAACCTGAGACCCTAGCGCCGCAATATCAGCGCCAGCATCGAGGCCCTCACTGAAAACGTCGACAACGCTCTGCTGCGCCTCGAACTGCGACCGCTCGCTATTCGAGCGAGTGTAGAAGTATTGATTATCGCGCGGCAGATACCACACCACATGGACTCGACCATCACCCCCGACTGCTATGGAGGCCCTCGCTATAGCAAAGGTACGAATATCAAAGGCATTGCTGGATACTTTAACGGGTAGACCAAAGCGATTCTGCTCCGGCAGGTACTGGCGGTAGTAGAGATTCCCTTCCCGCGCGCTGGGGGCAGAGAGGCGTTTCTTAAAATAGAGAAGATGGATATTGCCGCTATCATCGACGGTTAATCGCGGTTGCACACCACCATCTGGTGTTTCCTGAATACGAATTTCCGCTACCGTGGAACTACCGAGAAGCAGCGCAAGCAAAAGGCAGAGTATCTGCCCAGCCGCAGTTGATCGCGCACTTGTCGCTCTTGTCGCTCTTGTGATTTTGTTCATAGCCCAGTAATCCAAGGGGTTAGGCGTTAATTTCATCCGGCCTGAAGTAGAATAAAAGCCCAAATTAGTGCAAACTTTGCGCACCGTAATCACCGCTGCAGTGATAAGCATCATAACAGCTAATTCCGGCGATATTGCATCCTGACACACTCTAAGCGAGTCGGGATAGCCGCTAACTAAGGCGCTTCGGCGCAGGATTAAGACATGCAAATTTTGGCGAGCACACTTATCAAAACCACCCTAATTCTGCTTGTAGGCGGCTTTATAGCTGCCTGCTCTGCACCTGATGAAACAGAGACAGCAGCGCAAGCTGGCGGACCCGCCTACAATACCAGTCTGGATGTGACGGAACTCATGAATCTAGTGCTGGAACCTGCGTCGGATATCCTCTGGGATTCAGGCGGCTGGGTTCTCGATGCGTCAGGCTATGAAGAACTTTACCCCACAACCGATGAAGGCTGGGCCTACGTGCGCGCTCAAGCAGCGGTAGTAGTGGAAGCTGGCAATATGCTCGCACTGCCAGGCAGAGCAGAGGACAACGACGCTTGGCTGATCTATGCCGAGGGCCTGAGTGATGCTGGCGTCCTAGCAATGGAGGCAGCGGCTTCACAGAACGAAGACGACTTCTTTCAGGCCGGCGCACAACTGTATAGCGTTTGCACAGCCTGCCATCAGGCCTATAACCCTGACATCAACAATCGATTCGACGAAACTGAGGACTAGAAGTCGATGAGCGCTTCAACAATAATAAGAGTCAGCACTTTAGGCATTAAGTTACTTCTGCTCATCGTCTCTCTTTTCTCATTAAATGCCTTCGGTCACACCATCGAGGGCGGCGACGCTAGTTTTGTCGAGGCGATCGATGGTCCAGCTATTGGCCCCTTCATCTACCTAGGCGCCAAACACATGGTTACCGGGTATGATCATCTGCTGTTTCTGTTGGGTGTCATCTTCTTCCTGTATCGCCCCAAGCATGTCGTGCAATATGTCACCCTATTCGCCATCGGCCACAGCATCACATTGCTACTAGGCGTTCTGGCCAACCTACAGGTAAATGCCTACTTCATCGACGCCATTATTGGGCTTTCGGTCGTGTATAAGGCCTTCGAGAACATCGACGGATTCAAGCGCGTCTTCGGTTTCGAGCCGAATACTAAGATAGCAGTATTCGTATTTGGGCTTTTTCACGGCCTAGGACTTGCCACCAAATTGCAGGAATTCGATCTTTCCGAGAATGGCCTAGTTACTAATATCATTAGTTTTAACATCGGCGTTGAGGTTGGGCAGATTTTAGCCCTGTCGGCAGTGTTCCTAATACTTAGTGTTTGGAGAACAAGTTCCAGCTACTTGCGGCATTCGTTTATCACCAATACGGCGCTGATGACCGGTGGCTTCCTGCTCGCAGGATTTCAGATTAGCGCCTACTTGTTCCAACCCCCTTTCTAGATTTTTTAACTAATCAATTCATTCCGAAAATACTGGAGACCCATCGTGGCCGAGACAGATAGCAATTCGCCGCCCTCTTCGAAGAATATTCTTATAGCGTCCGCCATCTCTTTTGTCGTCGCGCTAATCGTATTGTTCAGCTTTATTCTGCCTGCCGAATTTGGATCAGACCCACTCGGCACTGGCGATCTGTTCGGGTTAAATGTATTAGGCCTCGAAGAAAACCCTTTTGAGGAACAGCTCGAAGTCCATAAAACCGACTCCGTGGAATTCATCCTGGGGCCTTTCGAATCGGTTGAATATAAGTATTTGCTGGATATGGACTCATCGATGCTATTCAGCTGGGTAGCCGATGGTGAGCTGTACTACGACATGCACGCCGAGCCTGCTGGCTTAGGCGAGGAATATGCAGAGAGCTTCGAGCAAGGCACAGGTGAAAGTCGCATGGGTACTTTTCATGCACCCTTTACAGGCATTCATGGCTGGTTCTGGGAAAACCGAGGCTCTAGTACCATCACGGTGCAGCTATACTCTTCTGGCTTCTATGTGAACTCGACTGTGTTCCGTGATGGCGGTAGCTATGAACGGGAACTGCAGATAGTAGCTGACTAGGCTTAAAGCGAGGATTAAGAATCTGCGCACAATGCCAGACTGAAGATCTAGGGCAAAAAATTTAGGCAAAAAAAAGCCCGCTAGCAGCGGGCTTTTTTTATTCTTTCTTTAGCTGTGCTAACTATTGACCTGGCTCTGTAGCATCAGTGCCGTCACGTGGCGCACCAGTACCGGATGAACCCATGAACAATTTACGGCCATCAGGGAAAGTGATGTCACGGCCATTCGCACGGCAAGTAGGTTCGCACAGTCTATCTTTAGACTGGTAACCAGTAACAACAATGTCTTCACCGAGTGTCAGTGAGTTACGGTTGATGCCACGACGCAATAGCGTATTTGGCGTACCACCTTCAACCATCCAAGGACCCGGATCGCGCGTTGCTTCAGGATCGCTGTTTTCGAGATGAATCCAAGTGTGAGGGTTGATCCACTCTACACGAGTAATTGGGCCACCAAGACGAACTGGAAGGTTCGCGTCAAATTCAGCTGAGAAAGCATGGTGAGCAATCGCTGCAGGCTGATTGATTGCAACAACACCGAGCGCAGTAACAGCTGCTAATGCTAGTAATTTAATTTTCATACAATTTACCCCATTTATAACTTTAAATGCCTGAGCTTGTTGGACTGAACCCTATGAAACCGGCTCATTCCGCGTTCAATACATCAAATTTTCAATTAAGCGGTCAGTAGAGACCACATTCTAACCAAGGGCCCTAGGTATTTCCAAGCGGAATACGCCAAAACGAGCCCTTTTTTGTTCGAAACCAATCCTAGAAGCCTAACTCAGCTTCTCTACCCTTACGATATCGGCCGTACATCATCTCTTCTACAAATTCTACACACTTAAATTGTGGCAGTTCGTAGCCTTCTTCTAGGCGACGGTAGATAGGCATCTTGATAGTCCAGGCCTCTTCGAAGAGATCAGGATCTTCCATAGTAGCCGTGTACTCGATAACGTTCTCACTAACCATGGTATAGCGTTCGGTAACCTTCAGCAGATAGGTGTGATAGTTGCCGGCCCTGTCGAACCAAGTACGGTCATCTTGACCGGTTACTTCGACTACCCAGGTATCGCCGTCCCAGTATCCATGAGACTGACCCATCCAGGAATCAAGTGGTGCAGGACCCGGATCTTCAAGGAATACGTTACGTACCGCTCCAGCAAATGAGTAGGCTATGAAGAAAGCGCTCTCGCTCTGGAATATCTGAAATGGATGAGGCATATACGTGGCTCTAGGCACACCAGGCATATAACACTTAACCTCAGGGTCCATTGACTGCCAGTTTGCTGCATTCTCGTCGCGTCGCGCTAATGCTTCCGGCTTGTAAGGGATTGTGCCGCCCTCAACTACGCCGAAGCTAGCTGGAACCGCGCCAACCGCACCCATCGCAACAATGCTAGGAGCAGGCACCGGCACAAAGTCACCAGCGACAAGTTGATGAGCAGCTCTTGGTGGCGCTGGCTCTAGATTGTCGTTGGCATTCATGAGCACCTGCCAGATTCCATTGAAATCGGGCTTGCCGTTTGGAGTACGAGGAATATCGCTCATTGAGGCTTCTGCCGCTTGAGCTACCTGAGTATCAGTTGTATCTGCAGGTGAGCAACCTACTACGAGCACTGCGATCGCTAGGAGCAGCCATTGAATCTTCATAATTCTACCTTTTTGTTTTATTAGAAATTCTCTCCTAAAGGAGCCACGATATAACCACTTGGGTTAGAGAGTGTCAAGCCAAACGCGCCGAATCGTCTAGGCTGGGGCCATAAAGCGAAGGCGGAGGCGGAGGCACTAATAGCTCCTCAGATATACACACAGATATGAGCAATGTGCAGTTAAAAGCACACCCCCCCCCTCAGAAATTCCTCTTTACCACACCGCAAATTGAATGACTCCCAGTGGAGATCGATTGCTCTGAACCATTTTTGATTAGTTCATACGCCAAATCCCGGCAGATTGGGAGTTATCTTGTCAGTACCGTGCTGAGTCATCCCTCAAAAATATTTCAGACCACCCGACTCTCTCGAAGCCACTCCATGGGGCTCGAGATGTATGGGGCGGCGACGGGTCGTCGGGAACGTCGAGTGGGGGTGGGATACTATTTTGATTTTCCGCGCTCATGGGTTGACGTCGCGTCTCCTCAAGTCAGGCCAGTTATTTTGGAATCTCGAAACTACTATATAAAGCCTTGCGAATAGGTGTCTCGATAAATCGATAGATAAAATAGGACACGGCCACGACAATAGTCACCACCAGCGCTAGGTTAATTGGAAACGGGAGGGAATCGGGCAAGACGTTGAAGAATTGCAACATCTCCATCAAAGGCCAATGGAAACAATACAGTATATAACTGAGACCACCCAACAAGACGCACACGCGAGTAGCGCTAGCATTCGCGTGCCAGTTCATTCTGCTTAGCGCGAAGACCAGAAAACATACCGACGGCACTGTCGCGAAATACATACTGTATTGATACGGCGCATAGTTGTGTGCCAGATAGACCGACGCAACGTAACCGGCTACGGCGACGGAGGCTGCAATCCATCTGGTCTGTTTATTCTCACTATTGGTTCTATGTGGATAAAGAACGAACGCTTTGTATACGAGCATACCGAGAATAAATTCGATGCCCCGAATGAGAGGGTTCGTATAAACAGGTATATTTAAATTCAACAGGCTGTACTGCTCTGCATCAGGTAAATTTATTTGAATCAATAGAAACTGCAGTAAGTAAAATCCAACGAACGCGAAGGCAACTCGAATCTTAGTATTAATTTTTCGAAGCAGGATTAGCAACAAAGGAAAACAGAGATAGAAATACATTTCCAACACGAGCGACCACAAGGGACCGTTGAATACCAGGTTTAGCGTTTCGATACTACTGAGGGATTGAGTAAACGTGAGGTGACGTAACGTGGCCATCGTCCAGAAGGAAACATCCAACGGCTCAGGCAAATCGTATCTCAACACAAACGGTCGGTTTACTTCGGTAAAAAAAGCTTCACCAAAATCTAAATAGGCGATGGAAACGAACAAGGATGAGACGATAACAGCAAGCCAATAGACTGGGAATATTCGTATTACCCTGTGCAAATAGTAGCGCTTATAGGGTGCTGAACCCTGCAGGGTGGGATAGGTATACGAGAGAATAAAACCACTGAGCACGAAGAACCAGGACAACGCGCTGGTCGACGCTGTGCCATACAGAACAAAATGCCCCATGATGAGTTCGTAATGAACCAGCATAACAGTCAACGAAGCAACAAATCGCATCGCATCAAGAATGGGTATTTTTTCTTGGCTAGCGCTCATCAAACATCCTTACTTTGATAGCGCTCAGATTTTGCTTCTCTTGTTTCAATCCGATTGTCACCCGTTACCCAACGATCGAACGCCAGTTGTTCACTAGATGTTCTGCGGTACGCCAGGAAAGCGCCTGCACTGTAAGAGTCGGGTTGCGCGACCCGCTGCTACCCATTACCGATGCGCCTAGAACACCAAGGTTCGGCACCTCATGTGAGAAGCCCCACTCGTCCACTACGTTAGTTTCGCTGTTCAATCCCATCCGCGTTCCTCCATAGGCGTGCGTGGTCGCGCCCATACTATTTCCCAATCCGTACTTCACGATCTTGATGGCGCCAGCTTCTAGATACCACTGCTCCATTTTTTCTTGAGAGAAAGCAGCTATGCGCTTTTCGTTATCGCGATAACGAGCAGTGATACGTGTTACGGGGAAGCCCAGCGGATCCTTCACGACTGGATCGAGGTCCAGGTAATTGCCCTCGTAGGGAAGTGTCGTTTTCTGTATATAAGAAGAGTTAGTTCTGTCGGCATTCTTCATGATAAATGCCTTCCAGTCAGAGCCCCAATTCCTTGTCTCGCCGAAGGTAGACATCTTCGCCGCGCTCATCGGTTTCCTATCGGTATGCACCCACAGGTTCGCACCTCCGATGAAATCCAAATCGCCGTGATCAAAATTGTCATCTGCCCATTCATCGATAGCAACACCCTGAGCCGGGAGGCCATACCAATTGTGCAGGTCTCTATCGAAGAGTGCAGTGACCGGGGCGCCCTGATGGTGAGTCATATAGTGCTGCCCCACCTGCCCTGAATTGTTGGCAAGACCGTTCGGGAACACTCGAGACTTGGAGAGCTGCAACAGCCGCACGTTTTCGTAAGCATAGCTGGCGAGCAACACTACATCCGCTGGCTGAAAGAATGTTTCGCTTCCTTTGATATAGTCGACCCCGGTTACACGACCACTGTCATCTGTAATGATCTGCGTAACGCGGGCGAAAGTCACAACATCGAGATTACCCGTGTCCACCGCCTTCGGAATCACGGTGAATGCGGTGGAGCTCTTTGCCTTCACATGGCAGCCACCCTTGTTACAGAAACCGTGATACTGGCAAGGCGGGCGACCATCGAAGAGTTCCGTTGTGATTGCCGCCGGACCTTGAAATGGATTCCAACCCAAGCTTTGCGCAGCGCCACCCATTAGATCTGTAAAAGGCGAACTACGCAGCGGCTTCATTGGGTACTCGCGCTGGCGCTTCCCTTCAAAAATATTTCCTGCCGTGTTCTTCTTGCCCTGCACATTCCCTGCCTGCCCGGAAATGCCGACTGTGTATTCGATCTTGTCATAGTAAGGCTCTAGTTCCTCGTAACCGAAAGGCCAGTCTTCGACGGTAGAATCTTCAGGAATGCGGCTTTCCCCATATCGTTGCTTTGTCTCGCTGACCACCTTGAAGTCCCAAGGATTCAAGCGCCAACT
This sequence comes from Gammaproteobacteria bacterium, assembly GCA_028825335.1. Classification (GTDB taxonomy): domain Bacteria; phylum Pseudomonadota; class Gammaproteobacteria; order Pseudomonadales; family Pseudohongiellaceae; genus UBA9145. The sequence continues at coordinate 11,493 of JAPKAI010000041.1, forward strand.
TTGCGCCCAGTAATGCATGGTCGTGCCGCCTACCGCATTCATCATCGGATGGCCGCCTTGGATGGCTGTATCACTCGATGTCGCACGAACCGTAGGCGCCTCACTCGCGGCCTTCTGTACAGACTGCGGCCAGTTGCGCGATCCATTGCGTAACTCATCCGGCGCGAAGTCGCGGGGGCTTAACCAGCCCCCCGCCTCGAGGCCTATCACTTTCAGCCCAGCGTTCGTCAGCGGCAGAGCTGCAACGCCGCCAGCAGCTCCCATGCCTACGATTACAACATCGGTCTTAGCTAGTCGCTTAGGCATAACCGTCTCCTCCCTCGGTGTCCAGCAAGGAATTGTCGGCTAGTTTTGTGTAGGTACTATGATCATAGGCTGATTGATGATTCGGGGGCAGGCTTGCTCCTGCAGATACATCTGCCTCACTGGCGCCTAAGCGAATACCGGGATAACGCAACATATCCCAGCCGACGAATTCTTGATTCCCTCCGTAATACGGATCACAAAATGTGCCGTCGATAGTATGACTTCGAAGCATATTGAAGAAGCCGCTGCCATTGGGAATAAATCCCGAAATCTTGTTTGTCTGCACAGCAAGCAAAATCGAATTCTGTTGATCAAGTGGTAACTCGGGAAAGCTTTTACCTCGAGTCTTGCTAGCGAATTCGTTGATGGCATTTAGGCCAACACTATAATTGTGTCGCGATCCGTTGTTATGACTCGCGAGGGATTTATCGATGTAGTGAACCGCTCGCGCTTCTCGCGCACCTGGGCCATGCTCATCAGAGGGAATCAAACAGTCGCAGATCGCCGCAAGAGTTTCCGCCTCCTCGGCGGTCAATGCTTCGAGCGCCTCGCGCGGGGCGATTCTCTTTGAATTACTATTCGTACTTGCCGAATCGGCAGCGATTACATGGCTAGTAGCGATTGCACTTACTGCCGCCGCGCCAACAAGACCCGCTCCCTTTAATAGGTTACGGCGCGAATGATTCGTGGGCCTTTCCTCTAGCAGATCGCTCTTACTATTGTTTTGACCATTGTTTAGATTTTTCTTTTTCATTGTTGCTCCACTGAATCATGCTGGACAGCATGCTGGGCTGTAGGTCTAACTTTATTTGAGCGTAGCAAATATCTAATTTAGTGTATACGGCCTCTATTCTGCGCTTCGCTCAAAGCCCCGTTGAGCAGCCACCGACCTCATGCGAGCAGCGTGCCCGCGGTGCAAAGCTGCCTATTGATCCTGAATAAGTATGGCCTGACGGCCAAAACCTGTTATCTTTTCTATTCGGCCTATGGGTTTAACCTATTGGTTTAATCAGGGTACCGACACTCGCAGGGAAATTGCTAGGCATCCCATTTTTTAGTTACGAGGAAAATAATAATGACATTCAAAAGAATACTAACCCTGAGTAGCATACTGTTCACCGGGCTAATTATCTCCATTCAGACTCTATCAGCTCAGGTAGTCGAGCCCGATGAGCATGACTTCATGGTTGCAACGCCTGATCAGTTGCAGCCTCAGGACGGCAGCATTACTACGGTCATATACGGCGACCCGAGTAAATCCGGTATCTATGTTATTCAGATCACCTGGCCTCCGGGACGCGGCAGCCGGCCTCACTATCACAATCAGGCGCGCTACATTAACGTCTTGAGTGGCACCTGGTATGTACATACTGGACCCGAGTCCGATACCTATAATCCAGACGCCATGACGGCGGTAGGACCCGGTACTTTCATCTATGAGCCACCGAATGGTCACCACTATGACATGGCGAAAGACGAAGAAGTTGTAGTTCAAATTTTTGGCATGGGCCCTGTGGTAACCACGTCGCTTGCACAAGACTAACATTGAGGCTGCAATCTGATTGCAGTTAGTTTGGAAGAATCCGCCGAAGCTATTCACTGTAGAGTGAATACACGGCGGATTTTTTTGTTTGTCCTGTCGACCTAAACAAAAGCAGTCCTAAGCTAAATTGAACCTAGACTAAGTCGCTACGACTAACTTCATAGGTAATGCCGCCGCTGCTTTTTCCCAATGATCCGCGCTGAGAACTGAAATAAAGTCGCTGATAGCTAGGATCGAACGCAGGACCTGTTATTTCCGATTGATCATGACCAATCACCTGCAATAGTGGTGCGACACTGCCTTCATCGGTCAAGACCACAATCTGCATATCACCCCCATCCTCGGCAATGAGAACGTCACCTGTAGGTGTAATAACAACGTTGTCTACGCCTGTCAGGATCGGGTTATCACTGGTCTCAACATCATATAACACTTCAAGCTCTTGAGTGTTAGTGTGATAAACCCAGACCCGGTTGTCATGTTTCGTAGTGAAGTAAGCTCTTCCCTCATACATCGCAATGCCCTCGCCACCACTAAAAATGGTATAGGAAGGGACTTGCAACCGTGTTGCCTCAACTTTCGCCAGAGGATCCGGTACTGCTATCCACTCGATAAACGATTTACCATTGTTTTCCACTACAGAAGCAATTTCCAACTGTCCGCTGCTTAAGTCAGGCAGAGGATGGTCAGGCCTAAACCTGTAGAAGGCACCATCGCGATGATCCTCTGTCAGATACAGACATTGATTTTCGCTATCAACCGCAACAGCTTCGTGACGAAATGTTCCAAGGGCGGATCGCAGCTGAGATGGATTACTGCCCATCGGATCGCATTCGTAAACCTGTCCGTCTGCAAATTCTTCGCAGGACAACCACGTTCCCCAAGGGGTAGGACCGCCCGCGCAATTGATAGAAGTGTTCTTCAGGATTTGATAGGCGTCGACGACTCCGCCCCCCGCATCAAAGCGGATCGCCCCGACACCACCACCAAAGCTGCGCATCTCACTATTGGAGACGTAGACCCAACCGCCATCGTCTGCGGGAAATGTGGCACCGCCATCCGGTGCCGAGTGCCATGTATATCCGGGCAAACCGGCCGGCGCCTCGCCAGAGCGAGCAATGATGCGCGACTTGAAACCGCCGGGCAACCTCAAGCCGTTGGCATCGGGCTCAAGCAAAGGCCCTAAATTGCTAAGGGAGTAAAACGGGGATGTATCAAGGCCGGCTGCTGTCGCCTGCTGAAAACGCAGGAGACCACCTGCGGCAAACAAAGCGGCCCCGTGTAACCCCATCTGTAAAAAGTGTCGTCGATTGTTACGCTTTTGACTCATGAGCTTAGTCTACACCCGTTTCTATTTCAGTTATTTGACAGCAGTTCAATCATAATAATTGGATTGCTCGCTGCCTGCTATTCAACTTCCCAAGTATGCCCGCTGTGCAAGAGTTCTGTCATGGAGCCCTTGGCTTTCCGAATTGAAATCAGCTGCTGCTGAGAGTCATCTACATAGGAGGGCTTTTCTTCACTATAAATCACGCCTACCGCCACCGGAAGATCTGGCCCCTTCATGGTCGCGAGCAGTGTAGCCAATACTTTATTGGTTTCGTCGTGGATCAGCACATCATCGCTAGTCGCATCGACTACCTCTAGATTGAGGCTGTCGTGATTGAGGCGAATGCCCCACTCACGTTCCTTGCCGAATACTATGGGCTCGCCCTGAACAAGCTCAACCTTAAAATCAGCAGCTATCTTCTTGTCCGTGACCTGATTGAATATACCGTCATTGTAAATTGGACAGTTCTGCAATATCTCTATGAAAGATGTGCCTCTATGCTCATGACCCCGAGTCACTACCGCACCCAGATGCTTCGCCTGAGTATCGATCGTCCGCGCTATAAAAGTTCCCCCTGAGCCTATGGCAACTACACAGGGAGCCAGTGGAAAATCGATAGATCCCGTAGGCGATGACGGAGATCGTGTGCCCGGAGGAGAGGTCGGCGAGTATTGACCCTTGGTAAGCCCGTATATCTCATTGTTAAAAAGCAGAATCTGCAGGTCTACGTTACGCCGCAACACATGCAACATATGGTTGCCGCCGATACTAAAACCATCGCCGTCACCAGTAATTACCCACACATCTAATTCTGGATTCGCGAGCTTAACCCCGGTTGCTACTGCCGGAGCACGGCCGTGAATAGTATGAAAACCGAAGGTATTCATGTAATAAGGAAAACGGGATGAACAACCGATGCCGGAGATAAATACTTGATTCTCTTTTGGCTGATCGAATGTCGGCATCAGCTTCTGAATAGTCTTCAGTATGGCGTAGTCGCCACAACCTGGGCACCAACGCACTTCCTGATCGGAGGCGTAGTCCTTAACGGTTAATTTGGGTAGCGCTTGATTCATGAATTGCTCCCTAAGGTGGCTATTTTCGCGTGGATCGCCGCTAGAATTTCACCAATTTTGAACGGTTGGCCGGCCACCTTGTTTAAGGCTTCAGCATCGATTAAATATTCGGACCGAATCAGCCGTACGAATTGACCAGTGTTCATCTCCGGCACCAGAATCGAATCGAAGCTTTTAAGCAGCTCTTCAAGATTTCGGGGCAAGGGAGACAGATAGCGCACTTGGATATGTGAGACATCCAAACCTTCGGTGCGCGCCCGCTTAACAGCCTGATGTATAGCGCCGAATGTAGAACCCCATCCAACAACTGCTAGCTTGCCGGTTTTATTCCCGAGGCAGACTTCCTGTAGAGGAATATCATTTGCGATTCCTGCGATCTTCGCCTGGCGCAGATCGGTCATCTTCTGGTGATTGGCAGGGTCGTAAGATATGTCGCCGGTGTCAAAACTGCGTTCGATACCGCCGATGCGATGCTCGAGTCCTGGAGTGCCCGGCTTGGCCCATACACGCGCCAGGGTTTCCTCGTTACGAATCGAGGGCTTAAAGTCTTCTGACTTGGTGTAGTGTTCAACAGGGAATGGCTCGAACTCGGAGAAATCGGGAATCTTCCAAGGCTCTGCGGCATTCGCCAGATAACCATCGGAAAGCAGCATCACCGGCGTCATGTATTTCGTTGCAAGACGCACGGCTTCAATCGCCACTTCGAAACAATCTGTAGGGGTAGATGAAGCAATAACTGGCATCGGCGTATCGCCGTGCCTACCGTGGAGCGCCATATTCAAGTCCGACTGCTCCGTCTTCGTCGGCAGACCAGTAGATGGCCCGCCGCGCTGCGTGTTAACGACTACCAGAGGTAGCTCAGTTGCGCAGGCGAGCGCTATGCCCTCGGACTTTAGGGCGATGCCGGGGCCAGCACTCGAAGTAACACCTAGCGAGCCGGCGAAAGATGCCCCTATTGCGGCACACACCGCAGCGATTTCGTCTTCTGCCTGAAACGTATTGATATCGAAGTCACGGTGGTGCACCAATTCATGCAGCAGATTCGATGCTGGTGTAATTGGGTAGGAGGCGAATAGCAATTCTATATTCGCCAGCTCGGAACCGGCAATAAGACCCCAAGCAAGTGCGTTAGTGCCAGTGATATTACGATAGGTGCCGGGTGAAACTTTTGCCTTCGGCACTTTGTAGACATGTATTCCCGCAGGAAGTTCGGCAGTCTCGCCGTAAGCATGACCCGCGTTCAATGCGGCTATATTTGCGCTGGCTATCTCAGGCTTGCTGGCAAACTTTGTCTTCAGGCTCTCGATGGTTCCGGCGCGATCGCGATCGAATAACCAGAGAACCAACCCCAAAGTCCACATGTTTTTGCTACGCACTCCGGTTTTGTGACCGAGATTGAACTCTGCGACGGCGGCCAAAACCTGTTTCGTAATATCGATCTCGAGAACGCGGAATTTATCTAGGGATCCATCCTCTAGGGGATTTACCTGATACTTGGCCTTAGTCAGATTCTTGGCCGTGAACGCTCCGCTATCTACAATAAGCAATCCTCCATCGACTAAGTTATCTACGTTAGTAATTAGTGCCGCTGGGTTCATCACAACGAGCACGTCTAGCGCATCACCCGCCGTCGTAACATCATTGGCACCGAAGTAAATCTGAAACGCGGAGACACCGAAGGTTGCACCAACAGGCGCACGAATCTCGGCGGGGAAATCTGGAAACGTCGATAGATCATTTCCGTAGAGCGCGGTGGCCTCGGTGAAGTTATTCCCAGTCAACTGCATGCCGTCGCCAGAATCTCCAGCGAAGCGCACAACTACGTCGACCACTTCCTTTTCGTCAAGGTGGTGCTCTCCCAAATTTTCTTCAGCTAATTCCATACGCGATGCATAACCCTTAAGACTGCTAGAGGCTTGTAACCTACTAAGAATTTCATTGATCTAAGTCTCCAGCTCAGAGGCTGAATAACCACTATGACTTGTTAAAAACGAGGCTAAATTCTAGCAGAAATCTAGAAGCGGGTCTTACTAGTACTCCATCCACCTTATATTAACGGATTCAGTGAGTTTGTCCGCGTTCATGGCAAGGCAAAGGTTGTTCCCTTGGCAAAAGGCGTGACGCCGCCCATGGGCGCGGACAAGCTCGCCCATAGAGCGCTACCCTGAAGCTCGCCAGCGGCGTTGCGGCGCTTATCAAGGGAATAACCATTAACTGCACACCGCGCCTTGCTGGTAAACATCGGGATAGCGCTGAACCCCTCAATATAAGGCGGATAGAGTACTAGCCATTTGCAGACCCGCTCGAGGAGCTTACTGTTTGATGAATTTACGCATGATACTGCCTTCGCCGCCTTCTCCGCCGGTGACCTCTCCTGTGTAGACGTTACCATCGGCATCAACCACGACGCCTTCTGGCTCAGAGCCCTCGATGAAGCCCATAACGGTGCCATCCTCGGCGCTGCCATAGGTTACACCGCGCTTGCTCTGATAGTCGGCCACATAGAGTATGTCGTTCTGATCGATGAACATGCCACTAGGCCAGCCAAATTGATCCCACTGATCGATGTACGTGCCCTGTTGATCGAAAATCTGGATACGATGATTCGAGCGATCACCTACTAATACCCGACCTCTTCTGTCGATGACTATTGTATGCGGCATATCGAGTTCGCCCGGACCTGTGCCCTTGCTGCCCCATTCCATCAGATATCTACCTTCTTTGCTGAACTTAACGATGCGGTTGTTCCAATGTCCATCGGCAACGAAGATATCGCCATTGGCCGCTACAGCCGAATCGGCTGGCCCATCGAAAGTATTCGGCAGCGTGCCACCAAATCCTCTGGAACCTAGGCGAAGCAAGACTCTGCCGTCGGTGTCAAACTGCGTGACTATCTGGCCTTCGGTTCGATTAAAATCGGTAGCCCAGAGAGTGCCGTCTGGAGCAGCACGAAAACCATGCGCTGTCGCGACCCAACCCTCGCCAAATGTGTCGACCAATTCACCACTGGGCGAGAACTTCAAGATGGGCGGCTCGGCGCGATGAAAAGCGTAGATAAACCCTTCTGTATCTATTGTTACGTTCGGAACCTGGCCCCACTCGATGCCTTCAGGCAGGGGCTGCGGCCAGTTCGGATCAAGCACATATTCCTGCGCTGATGCCGAGCTTGATAGAAACCCGCCTGCCAATAATGAAGTGGCTAGGACTAAATTCTTAATGACTGTACGGCTAACTTTCATAGTTCTCATAATAGTTGCGACCCTAGTTACTACCTATTTATTGTGTGGCTAGTTGCGAGGCAATGTACCGATTCTATGCCGGTTTGCTTAGCTTACACGGTATAGCAAGTGAATCAAATAATCAGCTACTCGACAGAGATCAGCGCTTTTCATCCTTTGCAGCAGTGCCGCGAAGGGTTTTCCCCACTGCCACGTATAGATCATTGACTACAGCAACTAACCTTTTAACCGACTTTTGCAAGAGCCAGCAAGTCAGGAGCAGGAATCATGAACAAATTATCACGAGTAATTGCAATGAGCCTATTTGGGCTTTCGAGCTCAGCATTTGCGGCAGAACGCGAATCTGGCCACAATCGAGCACTAGCTAATCTAGATACAGATGGAGATGGTTCAGTTAATTTCGAAGAATTTCAAGCAGGCGGCGAGCAGAGCCTGAGTCGTCTAGATAGCGATGAGAATGGCGTGCTAACTCTTGATGAGTTACTGAACGCTCGCCCCGGACGTGGACCAGGCAATAGAGGTGATCGCAACGCCGATCGCCCGGAACAGGAGCCTAGCGAAGAGCAGATCGCTCGCATGGAGCAGCGCAGAGCTGCAATGACTGAACAGGCCGAGGCACGTTTCCAAGCTATGGATACAGATGGTAATGAGGTCGTTAGTCTTGGGGAGTTTCAGGAAGCAAATTTCCTGCAGCTTGACAGTGACAACAATGGCTTGTTAAGCGCCGAAGAGTTGCGCCCTCAGCGCGGTGGTCGTCGAGGCCCCGGTGGGCGCCGAGGTAGCAGAGAGCCTCAAGCCTAGATCTAAAGAGAGACCCACTGATAGATTCACTAAGCGAAGGATAGCCAAGGAAGGCGATTAGTGAATAGTATTATGCAACGAGTACGTTCAACAGATAGACCGGTTGATTCGAGCAAGACGCCCTCGCAATGCTCGAATCGACGAATCGTACGATAGACTGTATGACGACGCAGGATATAGGGCACTAGCGAAAAATTGTCTAATTCGAACGAATCAAGCAATACCGAAATAACTGACCAAGAGTTGATGCAAGCTGTGTGCATGGGCGGCAGATCAGCCTATCAGACTTTGGTCAAACGGCACCTCAAATCGATCAGTCATTACGCGTATCGACTTCTGGGAAACCCCAAGGATACCCAAGACATCACGCAGGAGGTGTTTCTCAGGTTATGGACCAATGCGCAGAAGTGGAACTCAGACAAGTCGAAGCTGACTACCTGGCTCCACCGCATCGCACACAACCTTTGCATAGATTACCTGCGTAAGCATGGAAGGATGCAAACACAAGACTCTTTCGATGACGAGGTGGGTGACTCACCCTCTAATAATGGAGAGTCAGCTGATGGAAAAAGCGACGAGACGATACTAGTAAGAACAGCTATAAGCGCTCTACCAGAGAATCAACGCAGTGCGTTGAGCCTGTGTCACTATCAGGGATTCTCCAACAAAGAGGCTGCTGCTATTATGAATATCTCTGTTAAGGCATTGGAATCCGCCATCGCTAGGGCCAAGCGTAACTTACGCGAGACGCTAGCTGAGACACACAAGGATTAAACGAAACAGGAACTTTGATGACTCTAGAAAAATTTACAAGGATCATTGATCTCTATGGCTGCGAGTCTGCACGCTGGCCGCAAAGCTTGCTCGCCGAATGCGAGTCCTTCGTTACCAATAATATTGAGGCGAGGACGCTGCTCAATCAGCAATATCAAGTTGATGAGTCAATGGAAAAGCTAGAAGTGCCGGATTTTCCTGGCCTAGAAACTCGCGTACTAAATCAATCACTACCGAAACACAATCGGAGCTTCTTTGAAGAAGCGATGAGCTGGCTGATACCGGATGAATATTTTGGCAAGCAAGTTTGGCGCCCAGCCATAGCCGCGTGCATCCCTTTGGTATTCGGAATAGTGCTGGGCAATTACTTTAGTTTTGGAATTGACATCGAAGACGATGGCTTTCAATACTGGGACGACGAGCTTGTGATGTTATCTTTAACTGACTACACAGAGGCCAATTTCTAGTCATGACTAAAAATAAATTCTTGCTGCTCGGCTTGTTGCTTTCGATATCGATAAATTTATTTTTCGTGGGCGGCATTGCCTACCGCATCGCGGACTTTCAAGGTGAGCGATCTGGCAGGCCACTCCCCCCCAATGTGGGTTGGATCGTCCGCGATCTGGAAGAGTCACGCCGAAGCGAGTTAGAACCGCAGCTGCGACAGAGCGTCGAGGCGACATTTCCGATACGACGCGAGATGATGAACGCTCAGCGGCAAGTTAATGAACTTATGTCGGCACAGCCATTTGATGGCGATGCCCTAAACGCCGCATTCGCCGACCTACGCGATGCCAGTATTCGCTATCAGGCGCTGTCTCATGATCAGACTAGCGATATCCTGGCGCTGCTTTCTGAAGAAGAAAGACAAGCGGCTATGGAATTCGTTCAGCGCCGCGGGCCACGAGATGGCCGCGATGGTTTTAGAGGTAGAGACGGCGGACCCGGATTCAGAGGGCCCGGCAGACCAGTTGGGCAACGACCCCCTCCTTCACCAAAACCTACAGATGCAAATCAATGAATGAGACTGTGTTCAAGAAAGGAAAGTACCGCCACTTCAAGGGCAACGAATATGAGGTGGTTGAACTCGCCCATCATAGTGAAACTCAGGAGCCGGTGGTGGTCTACCGCGCCCTATACGGCGAATACGGTCTCTGGGTTAGACCCTTCGACATGTTCTTCGAAACTATAGAGCGTGACGGTAAGACCTTCAAACGCTTCGAATACATTGGTGACGCCATCTAAGCTCTTAACGTCTACTTCGCGTTTGAGGAGGAGATCATTATTGTCAACTCTTTTTTAGGGGCTTCTTAGAATAGGGCTCTACGTTGAATGCCCCAGATTGTTTAAGCCATGGGATAGCAAACAGGAGAGCTATAGACTGAGCAGTGACAATGCCGTTATTCTGCGCTGCTATGTTCTGCCAATCTAGTCGAGAAAATGATGAAGCTACTACAACTACTTAGCCTATCCCTATTCAGCAGTGCAGTACTCATTGGCTGCAGTCCCCAGTCGAATGAAGTCGCCGAG
>JAPKAI010000042.1 GCA_028825335.1 Gammaproteobacteria bacterium
GAGGCTCTAAATGTCCCGTATCAATTCTCTCATTGCCGTCGCAGTAGCGGTCGCTTGCTTTATGATCCCACTCACAGCATTTTCTCAGGCACACGATGCCGGTGGCCACAGCCACCCTAATGTGGCAGTGGATTGCACGAACCTCGCGACTCCGCCGTGGAATGGACTAGCCGAGATGGATCGCCGGCAAATGTCCACTTTGCAGCAGCAGATATCCCCCCTCAGCACACCGGAAGCTGCCAAGGCAGCCGGATTTATGCCTGTGCTGGGCGATATCCCCGGTATGGGCGTGCATTGGGTGCACGCGGCCCGCATGGGAGATCCTGTGGACGTTAATGCCCCAGATAACTTGATGTTTGCCAGTATTGATGGCCGGGACCAACTGGTGGGCGCGGCCTACACGTTCTACGACGTGCCAGACACCAATAAGCCCCTTCCGTTCGATAGTGAGCTTGCCAAGTGGCACGATCACCCGCAGTTTGCCCCGGAGGGTCAGACCCTGCACATGCTGCACATCTGGTTCGTTCCGTCTTCAAACGGCCCGTTTGCCGGCCTCAACTTCTGGTTACCGTACCGCACTGCAGGTGTTGCGGTACCTAGCTCCTGCTGGATGGCCGACGAAAAGGATTCCGAACGGATACAGATCGTTTCATTCGGACTCGTGCCGCCGCGGATGTTTGGCCGGGAAGCTACACCGGCAGACGCGCCAAGTCCCGAGCGAACTCAGATGATCGCCGCGTTGGACGTCGCCGCCCGTGATGTCGACCACGATGCCTGGGTCGCAGCTGCAGATATCTTTATTGCCGACCTGAGCGAAACCGAGCGCGCGACAGTCGCGGGAATGCTGGGCATATTGAACTTGAACCAGATGTCGTCGGCTGAGCGAGACTCTGCAGGCATCGAGCAGCCCCACCACTAGCGCAGAGACTGAAATTAAATTAATAGGGTCAGAGTAAAAATACAGTACTGTATATTTACTCTGACCCCGAATTTACTAGCTGGGCTGGCAGTCTCTTCGATTGTTTATGTTGTAAATGGATTTGGTACACTCAGCCCGTAGTCATTTTGGTCTTAGTGATAGAAGAAAGACTTTAACTACCCTCCTTTGCTCGATACCTCAATTGATGCCCATCAATATTTAACTAAGTTTAGCCTCCTCGCGGCCCCACTTGTCCAAGTAGGTTCCATCGCACCCCTATACATACTAATACGCTCAAACGATTCTTCAGATCTTGGCGGAAACGTCGTAGTACCTGAATCGCTGATAGAACTGGGAGAACAAAGCTTTGGCGGTTATCGCTGCCCTTAACCTATCAACAGGATCTCTATAATAAACCTTGCTTCGAAGCTTTGACCAGATGACCAAATATGCTATTCTGGTCATCTGGTACCGAAGATGATTTCTGTTGAATCACTCCGCTTTGCCTATCCACGGCAGCCTGCTACAGCATAGTCTCAGGCTTAGATAACTTCAGCAGACAGGCTGCATGGCAGGGCTAATTAAGGCTTTTTAAAACTTTATTATGAAAAATGCGCAACGCCAGTTACCCAAATCTAGTTTAGCAGAACGTACAAACGATCTCTTAAAGAACAAAACTAGCAAAACGATCATCGAAGTAGCGACCGATCATTTCGTTAAATTTGGTTATCGTAAAGCCAGTATTGCTGAAATAGCATTAGCGAGTGGAGTAGGAAAAGGTTCCGTTTATTTGCATTTCGAGAACAAGGAAGATCTATTAATGTCTTGTCTTGTCAGCGAGAAGTTAACATTACTAGAAAAATTAAAAGAGATAGATAAACATCAAGAGCCAGATCAGCTGTTTAATTACCTTCAGATTGTCCTAAATTTTTCCCTGAAAGCTCCATTATCAAAAGCTCTCTTATCAAGGCATTCTGAATTTGTATCGTTTGTGAAAAATGTGCCTGATAATGTTAAATACGAGCAAGAAATTTTTTCAGAGTATCTGAAAGAACAGCTTATTCACCCATTGAATCCTAATCTCGACAACGATCAACTAAATACTATTAAAGCAGCTCTTGAATTTATTTTTCTTGCAGTCGCCCACCTGCCGGATTTAGCGTTTACTTCCTCTAATCCGGAACTCTTAGAAACTGAAACTATTGACACTCTTGCCCTTCTATTGTGTAAGGGAATAACCAACAACAAATAAGTAATAGGAAATATAATGGAAAAAGCTCTCTTAAAGCTCACAGAACTTTTCGCGCAAACCCCCAACCTAATTCTTAACTATAAGAAGCGAGTGTTGGCTGGGTTAATAGGAGCATCCTTATTTCTTTTCTACGGTATTTTTAGTTTCACAAGCTTTGACATGTCAACCGATAGCTTTCTGGAAGAAGAAAACCCTGCTCAAATTGCTCTTGATGAATTCAGGCGACAGTTTGGTGGTGATGACTCAGTATTCATTATTTATTCACCAAAAGACGGTAATGTTTTCTCTAGAGAATCATTGAATGCAGTGCAACAACTAACCAATGACTTAATTAATTGGGAAGATCTTGATAAAGACGAATACGCTGAAATTGCTTGGGAAGAGCTCTCTCACATACGGCGAATTCAATCCCTAGGAAATATTCGCGTTCAAGAAAGTATTGGAGATACATTGAGGTCGGACAGACTGATACCTCGAGAACTGCCAACCAATGAAAATGAACTCGAAGAACTCAGGGCCAAAGCATTAAACCAGCAAGATTACATAGGGGCCTTTTATTCCGAGGATGGCGCATATGGAGCAATACTAGTTCAGACGGACTTCGGAACAATCCCGGTAGAAGGTTATGAATCAGTCGTGGATATTTCTGGCATTGAACTTGACGATGGTTTTGCAAACTTCGACCTCTCGTTCGACAATGATGCTGTTGTGCAAGAAGTAGAGTTTCAAGACACCGACCAGCTCGCTTATTTCTCTTTCGACACAGCCTTAACTACGGTCTATGAAAAATACTCAAATACATTAGATTTTTACCCGATTGGCACGCCATCGATGATGGGTCAAATGCAGGGGGTTCTAGATCAAATGGCTGTTTTAGGCGTTCTGATGGTATTAATTTTCTCGCTTCTCCTGTGGGTATTATTTAGATCTGCGAGTGCGCTAGTTTGGTCTATGGCTACTATAGCGTTAAGTGTCGCTTGGTGCTGGGGCATAACCGTCTGGATGGGTATTACGGTAAGCGCGATGATCGCCCTAACTGTATTGCTCATTTTTGCTGTGGGGATTGCTGATTGCGTGCATGTGATGAGCGCTTACTTTAGCTTTAGGCGCGATGGACAAGAGCACTATACCGCCTTGTCGCATGCTTATGAAAAAGTAAGCTTGGCGATTCTTTTAACTACGTTAACTACAGCTGCTGGCGTCTCAGTTCTAGCAACCTCAAACTTAGAACCCATTAAAACTTTTGCCATGATGTCAGCCCTAGGCGTCATACTGGCATTTTTCTTTACCATAGTTTTACTTCCAATCTTCCTCGATCTATGGCACCCGACTGCCATTGGGAATGCAGAGAAACAAAGCCTCGCTGATCGTTTAGGCGCCAAGTGGAATTCAATAGAAAATAAAAGAAAAATAATAATAACAGTTTTTTTAGCTCTCTTGATTTTTCTATCACTAGGCCTACTAGTAGGAGCTTTTATTAATTTTGTCATTGGCCTCACTTATTGGATTGTCAATTCTCAACGAGAGATACTTGCCCGAGTTCCAGCCATAGTCCAAAAGCATCCATACTTAATACTCTTTATTTTCGGGCTAGGCTTTGTAATTTGCGTGTATGGTTCAACTAAAATTGTAATCGATACAAATATTGCGGAAATGTTTAAGGCAGATCACCCACTTACCATCGCTTACGAGGTAGTCGATAAAAACATGTCGGGCACACAAAATATGGAAATAATGATCGACACTAAAATAAGTGACGGAATGATTGATGCGCAGCTTTTAGCTGCCGTAGATCGACTGCAGACTAAAATCGAAGGTCGCTACCCTGAAATTATAGGTCGAACTAATTCACTCGCAAATATCGTTAAAGATACTAACCAAGCTATGAACGACGATAACCCAGACTTTTATAGGATCCCGGAGTCGAATCAAGCGATATCTCAGTTACTCTTCATGTTTAATAGCGCCAACCCAGAAGATCGGAGAAATATTGTATCTGATGATTACAGCCGCTCTCACATAAGTGTGACGGCGAGAAACTTGGGCTCTTATGAATATAAAGAGCTATTCGCAGAGATTGCTGTCGATGTACAGGAGGTTTTTTCAGACGTTGAAACTAACTTTCCAAATTTAGATGTCAATTTAACCGGAACCATGGCAACTCTAATGGTGATGGCTGATGAAATAGCCAACTCTCAATTCAATAGCTTCGCTTTAGCGCTATTGATAGTCAGCTTGGTCATGATTATCGCATTGGGGTCTCTTGGAGGCGGCTTAATGGGCATGGTGCCTAACGCCATTCCTGCTTTTTTGGCCTTCGGTTTAATGGGTCTGTTTGGCGTCCCTCTGGATACGGACACTCTATTAATCGCACCAATTATATTAGGTATAGCCGTAGATGATACTATCCATTTTATGACCCACTACCGAGTAGAATTGAGTAAAACCGGCAGCATAGCAGCGGCCCTAGAAAGCGCCATCATGGAGGTCGGTCAAGCTGTAATGTTTACTACCATGATCATAGGTCTGGGGTTTGCGGTACTGACCTTTTCAGATTACCTAGGGATGGCAAAGGTTGGATTTTTCGGCTCAATGGCCATCTTTGTTGCGCTGCTTTGTGATCTTTTCCTTATCCCCGCGATGATAATAGTTTTTAAACCAAAATTCGGTGTTAAGAATGTAAATACAGAGATTAATTTCAAAGGAGTAACCGTATGATTTCAAAAAGCTTTCAAATGCTCATTGGAGCCGCTTGGATCGCGACATTCATGAGTAATACGGTGGCTCAAGACCTTTCGGGTTTTGAGATAATGCAAATGGTTGATGATGCGCAACGCCAGACGAATGATTCATCCTTTAATCGAATGCAGCTTTCAAGCTGCAAATTTGGTGTTACTGAGGGGCGCATTACTTGTGCGGAAAGGCCTCGAGTAAAAGCGCTGGAATCTGTTGCAAAAAGCTATGGGGCAGATCTAAAAGATACTAAAAGCATTACTATTACGCTTGAGCCTGCTAACGAAAGAGGAATTGGTATGCTCAATTATGCCTACGATGAAACCGGGCGCAATAACGAAACCTGGCTATATCTATCAGCCCTAGGAAGAGTAAAGCGTATGGCAAGTGGAGATTCGGATGAAGAAACCGAGCCAGCTTCAGTCTTCGGTTCTGAATTCACAACCGAAGACACCGAAACTGGAAAGCTAGAAGAGTTCGAATTCAAGATTTTAGAAGAAACGACCACATCAGGCCGAGAGGTGTGGAAAATAGAAATGATTCCAAATGAAGAAAGAGCGAAGAAGACTCGTTACTCTCGGCAAATTCATTACATCGATAAAGAGCGACATGTCGCGTTACGGTCGGAGATGTATGATCGATATGACAAAGAAGTTAAGAGACTTATGGCCTCAAGAATTGAGCTGGTAAATGAGATTTGGATGGCCCGCTCATTGACTATGATGAATCTCGTTACCAATCGATTGTCCAATATGGCCTTCGTAGAAATTTATACTGACTTAGTAATCGACGATGAATTTTTGTCCCAGCGCACCTTAACTGACGCAGCCTATAGAGAAACAGAGTTAGAGAAACTCAGAGCTCAACTTAATTAAACTAGAATAGCTATCGTATATGTTATTTTTATCTAAAAAAGCTGGTCTGATTCTGTTATTCGCCTCCCAGACAGCAATGTCTCAGCAAGATCAGCAGGGGAGTCTCACTGATGAGACCTCGCTTGGTGATGAAATCATCTTCGATGATAATCTGTTTGATAATATCTTCGATGAGCAGCCAACCGCTGCTTCTGCGTCTTGGCTAGACGGGTTCACAGTGCGTATTAGCCAACAATTCTCAGGCCAAGTAAACAATCATACAGTGGAACCATTGCCAGGTTTCTCTATGCCTCGCGAATCTGAATTGGAAACAAATCGGCTCGGCATCAATTTCAGATATCAGAATTCGTTCTCCCCAGGCTGGTTGTTGCAAGCCAGCGGTCAAGGCAGAATCTATTTTAATAACGACTATGAATTCCGTGCCAACAAAGATCACATTGATACCGAGTTTCGGATCAATGAATTCTTTTTACAAACGAGTTTTGGGCAAGAAAGCATTAAATTTGGTAGACAAACAGTTGTCTGGGGAGAGACTGCCGGTAATTCTGTTTTGGATGTAATTAATCACAGCGAATTCCGCGATCTGACAATCATTGATATCGAAGATGCCCGCCTAAATCAATGGATGATTGTCTGGGATCATTTTGGAGAGAACAGTAATCTTTCGAGCTTTATCAACCTCTATCCTGAATTTAATCCTGCAGCGGTTAGAGGGAGCCCATTTTTCTTTGAACCCCCTTTCAATCTCACCGATTATGATCGCAATGAAAAGCTGTTATTCGAAGCTGGTACACAATGGAAAAAATCATTTGAAGGCAGTGATATTGCTTTTATGGCAGCTTATCTATTTGAAAATCAATTACGATATGAAGATCCAGTGACTGGAATAGGCGATTCCGTTGCTGAGAAAAATGACTTTGTACTATTAGGATTTAGTGCGAACAAAGCAATTGGGAGATTATTATTAAATTTTGACCTAGCTTTTAGCCATAATGTGTTGGCAAACAGTTTTAATTTTCCCGGCACTACAGCTCTTGCTATGCCAATAAACTTAAGAAAAGATCAAATTGGCACCTCGTTTGGTTTTGACTATGCTATAGACAATGAACAAAGTGTCAGTCTGAGTATTCAAGCACAGAAAATTCTAGATGCGAAGGAAGGCTTATTGCCCGGTCAGACTTTAATCAATGATGGGGCTTTCGGAAGTTGGTTAGTTCGTTACAGCAACACATTGCTCAATAGCGACTTGGTTCTTTCAGCTACTTTGCAGGGTGACCTTGAAGCAGATTCGCTGCTGGCATTGTTATCAGCCGAATACACAATAAATGATAACTGGGCAATCAATGGGCAGATTATCAGTATAAATGCCGATGCCGCGTCACCATTGGTGTTCTTTGCTGAAGACCTAAGAATAGGCACAACAATTACTTACTCTTTTTAATTCATTCCAATCTCGACAACCATCTCCACCTCGCAACTTTAGGTGATGCCTTATACCAATTGAAAACCATTGAAAAGTCTAAAAAACCTCCAAAAACTACATCAGCTGTAGAGAATTCGCCGCCTAGTGCCAAGCCATCATTCGGGCATATCGTTTCGATGGTCGCCTTCACGCGCTTGATGTCCATGAGCAATCGGCCTGGATGGGCTTTCGTCCCTCATTGCCAGACTCGCTCCCTGTATTAGGGTTTTCGACCAATAGCAAAAATGTACTGTATGCTTTGGGCATAAGCATTTAGGCATGACCATGGGCGCGGTTACTGGAAAGCTTGTTTCAGACCTGATTGCAGGCAGAGATCTTACAACAGACATGACGCCTTTTAGGCCGGACCGTTTTTAATGTACTTTTAATGTAATATGGTATTCCGGCAGCATGTAAATTTCCAATGCGGTCAGAGGCGTCGCAACACTCAATTATCAATTCCTCTATCAATTTGGCTATCAATACAAAATAAGAAGCGCTAAAAAATGGATGACTACGGTATTTTATCACTTGTTCCGGCGTTACTAACTATAGCCGTCGCGTTCTACAGTAAGAATGTCTTACTGGCACTGGTGAGCGGAATCCTGAGTGGTTCCCTTATTTTGGCGAGCTTTAATCCACTTCACGCCATGCAAATAGCCATCGAAAATCAGGTATTGAAAGAAGTGGTTAACGGCACTCAAATTCAAGTTGTTTTGGTTATATTTATTATTGGCGGCTTTGTTAAGTTGTTAGAAGTATCCGGTGGAGCAGGCGTATTTGCGCGAAAGGCCTCCTCAATTGTCACCAGCCGTTCCAAGGCCCAGGTGATAGTGTGGTTCTCCGGGCTTGGAATATTTTTTACTGACTCCGGCAATAGCTTAATCATCGGGCCGTTATATCGATCAGTATTCGACGAGTTCAAAATTTGCCGTGAGAAACTCGCCTACATCCTGGATACGACTTCTTCACCCATTAGCATACTCATTCCCTTTATAAGTTGGGGCGCTTACATCATGTCTCTTATCGAAAAGTCCTATGCCGAAATTGGACTAAGCGAAGATTCTTTTACTGTACTCATTAAAGTTATTCCATATCAGTTCTATGCATTTTTAGCGCTGGCCACTGTACCCATTATTATATTCATGCGAAAAGACTACGGCCCTATGAAGGAGGCACAGGCACGTTATCTTGCAAAAATCGCCGCCGACAATGTAGGTCCCATCAAGGAGATATCTCAGGACAAACCCGTAGAGGAAAAACCTAGAGAGGATGAAGCCGAGATTGCTGAGGATCGAATTGAAATATTTCTCTACCCTCTGGGCGTAATGCTTCTTCTAATTGGTGGGCTTATAACCTGGCACGCAACACACGATGGAATTAGTTCGGTTCACATCAGATCAACAATGATAATTGGCTATCTTAGCGCGTCGTTAACTTGCGCTGAGATGATGCGTCGTTATCGCTCTACGTCTTATACGCAGTCATTAGGCGTGTTCATAAAAGGCGCCGAGTCAATGGTCTATATATCCATCGTGCTGGTGCTTGCATGGTCATTAGGTTCTGTGAATGCCGATGTTCATACAGCTGACTACATAGCTTCACTAATTGGTGATTCATTAGCGCCAATGTATTTCCCCATGATTGTGTTTGTTCTGGGCGCGATAATCTCGCTATCAACTGGCTCATCCTATGGAACATTTGCAATTTTGATGACCATTGCAGTACCAGTTGGGTTTGATCTTGGGGCTTCAATGTATCTAACTATCGCGGCAGTGCTCAGTGGAGGGCTGTTTGGAGATCATGTGTCACCCATCTCTGATACTACGGTACTTGCTTCAGTGGGTGCGCATTGTCCTCATCTGGACCATGTTTCGACACAGGCCGCTTATGCTGGCGTAACAGGTCTGGTAGCATTTATTGCCTACGGCTTGGCTGGCGCTTATGAGTCGCCGATGGTATTGCCTATCGCGGTAGTGATGCTATTTCTGTCGATGTACTTTCTGATGCGAATGTTTGGTGAGTCCAGTGAAAGTACTTAGGAGAAATGGCGGAAGATATATTTTATAAGACCCTTTCTACAATATATAAATCTGCCCCTAGTTTTATGTCAGTAATTTTTACGCATAACCTTTTTTTATTGATTTCAGGCTAACTTATTCAAATAAAACAGGTTGTAAAGGCTCTTACTTCGTTTCCTTCCTGCTCGTGTCAGGAAATTATACAATTCGGGATGCGAGAAAAATCTAAACCACTTTTTTTAAAAGTATAATTTCTCTGCCTAATTTTTGCGCGGTTTTAAAGCCCTGGTAGTTCCTTCGATTCAGATAATTAACTTTTAATGCCCCTTTGATCTATGAAGTCTTATTCTAAGGCGCCATAAACTAGTGCGCTTAATTCTCCTCGCACTGCACTAGTTTCTCTCACTCCCATATGTTGAGTCATCGACACAACTACTATGTCTTCAACAGGGTCAATCCAGAAGTAGGTTGAGGCGGCACCACTCCAATAAAAGGTGCCTTCTGATGCGGGATAACCAGCCCCGGTTGCATCTTCAATTGTTGCGAAACCCAAGCCAAAACCAAGGGCAGGGGAGAAGGTGCTATTTTGCTCCTCGCTTAGGTGGTTTCTGCTCATGAACTCAACAGTTTTCGGGCCGAGTAGGCGCTTTCCGTTTAGCTTGCCGCCATTTAGTATGGCTTGAGCAAAGCGGAAATAATCTTCGGTTGTAGACACCAAGCCAAGGCTGCCGCCTTTGTATTCGTGGTCAAAGGTATAACTGTTGACTGACCAAGGCTCAGCTAGCACTCCACCTCGCGGTCGGCCATGGGCTTCGTCGATGGGTACAAGCTCGCCGTCTTTTCTCCAGTGAATCGGCGACAGGCGGTGGGCGTTGTCTGAATTCACAATGTAGCCGGTGTCATCCATGCCGAGGAGATCGAACATTTTTTGTTCCAGGTAGTCATCGGCAGACATCCCGGAGATAACTTCGACCAGCCTAAGTGCCACATCGGGGCCAATACTGTAACGCCACTGGGAACCCGGTTGGTTCATCAAGGGAATTTTTGACAGGGCAGTCATCATTTCTTTGAGTGAGGTTTGTGTGCTGAATAGGCCGAGCTCAACACAAGCCTTATCGTATTCGCTATTTCCCAAGCAGTGGGAGAAGCCAGCCGTATGCCGCAATATATCCTGTACCGTAGGTTCGCGCTCCATGGCAACCGTTTCATCCAATGGTCCATTAGGGTCTCGTAATACGCGCAAATCAGCAAACTCAGGGATGAACTTGGACAGGGGATCGTTCATCTGGAACAAGCCGTCCTGATATAACATCATCAGCGCGGTTGAGACGATTGGTTTGGTCATGGAGTAAATACGAAATATCGTATCTTTCTCCATGGGGATTTCCTGTTCGGCATCTTGGTAGCCTACTGCGCTGAAATGCGCAATTTTCCCATGCCGAGCTACCAGGGTGACGATGCCAGCTATCTCTCCTTTCTCGACTCTACTGGTAAAGTAGGTTTCAATTTTGTTCAGTTGTTCAGATGAAAACCCGACGTCCTCAGGTTGCACAACCGGTAAGCTGTCAGCAGCAGTTGCAAAACTGACGGAGAAAATTGTTGCGGTGATTAAAAATAGTCTTAGGAAGTTAGTTTTCATAGTTAATCCCTTATTGCTCTTAGGTGTTGTTTCTCATGCGTATCATGCTCACGAACATTGTAGCCAGATTAGTACTCGCCTATCAGATTGGCAATAGCTTTATAAGCTTTGAGAGCCGCCTCAGAGATACTTGATCCCTGTATGCCAGCTATCAATCCATTCTGACTCCTCGATATAGTCTGGCGAGATGCTAAGAAAAATCTTGGCTTAGTAGATGTGCCGCCCGAATAATAAGACATGCTAGCTCGCCAAATGCCTCAAAAGATTAGCCAAATTAGACCGCAAATAGAGCCCTAGAAATTGCAGAAAACCCTCGCGTGCTGTAGCTTCTGGAAGGATTAGGACAATAGTTAGAGTCGAATAAGGCCCATGCCATCCCACAAGACACTACAAGCCCCATCCGCCGGCGACTGCAGCCCAGATTTCGCAAGGCCTGTAGCCCAATGAGCCGCCGTCTCAGGGTAGGCATTTCAGCCTTTATCCTGCTAGTGGGCACAGTTTCGGTATCCCTGCTATCAAGCGAGTTCCAAGCGGCACAAGGCGCCACTCAAGACCAGCCAGCCTTCGCCGCCAACGACATGCAGCAACTAGTCAATTCCTACTGTGTTGCGTGCCACAATGACACCCTAGCCACCGCGGACTTCTCTCTACAGAGTGTGGACTTCGCTAACCCAGCTCTCCATGCAGATTCCCTCGAGCGAGTCGTCAAGAAACTCCGTGCGCATATGATGCCTCCAGCTGGCATGCCTAGACCGGAATTTGAGACGTATCAGATAATGACCGATTGGTTGGAAGGTGAGCTGGACAGTGCGTGGGCGGCTAATCCGAACCCTGGGCGAATCACTCCTGTGCACCGTATGAATCGCTACGAGTACAACAACACCATCAACGCGTTGCTAGGTTTGGATGTAGACGTGATGGACTCTCTGCCTGGCGATCCGACTGCAGATGGTAGTTTCGACAATATGGCGGCCTCCTTGCCTTTTTCCACCGCACACATGGAGCGTTACATGTCGGTCGCGCGGCAGGTAACGCGACTCGCTACTGGCTTACCTCCGCTTGGGCCGACCATTACCACCTATGAAGTGCCGCTGTTTCTGAAACAGAATCAGCGCGAGAACAACGATATGCCTTTCGGCTCTCGAGGAGGAGTGTCGGTTAATCATAATTTCCCGGTTAGCGGCGAGTATCAATTTCGCGTTCAGTTAGAGAGAAATTACCAAGATTACATCAAGGGGCTAGGTTGGCCCCAGCAATTAGAGATTCGCCTTAATGGTCGACTGTTAGAACGCTTTACTGTCGGTGGCGAAGCCCCTGGAACACCTGCTCCAATGAGCTTTAGCGGCACTGGTGAGCCAGGCACAATAGATTGGGAGCAGTATATGCTTACCGAAGCTGGGGAAGGGCTAGAAGTTCGCCTCCCGGTTGAGGCTGGTCCAGCGCAGATAAGCGTGTCCTACATTAGGCAGTTGATTGAGCCAGAATCCATTCCCCAACCGGCTCAGGGTGGTCGTCTGAATGCTAATGATGAAGCCTATCTCGACTATCAGAAGATTTACGCGCTGGAGATTAGCGGTCCTTTGCAGTCTTCACATTCCGTCTCTTCTCAATCCAATAACGATGCGTCACCTAGTCAAAGGAAAATATTCTCCTGTCATCCAGATCGCGGCGCTGAAGAACAAAGTTGCGCTACAGAGATTCTTTCAACACTCGCGACCCGTGCCTATCGACGGCCTGTAAGCGATCAGGATATTGACTTGCTGCTAGGCTTTTATGCCGAGGGTAGGGAAACCGGTGGAAATTTCAACAGCGGGATTCAGTTCGCGCTGGAATTCATGCTCAGCGATCCGGATTTCTTGATCAGGAGTTACAACACTCCAGCTGATTCTTCGACCGGTGAGACATACCCTATCAGTGACTTGGAATTGGCATCACGCTTGGCATTCTTTCTGTGGAGTGAGGCGCCCGATGAGCAGTTGCTAGATCTCGCGCAGCAGGGTCAGCTGAGCAATCCCGAAGTATTGGAACAACAGGTTCGCAGAATGCTGGCTGACCCTCGCGGCGTCACCACCTTGGTTGAAGACTTTGCCGCTCAGTGGTTGAACCTCAGGCGTCTGGATGAGGTGCAAATCAATACGGTGGTGTTTCCAAATTATGATCTGAGCCTGATCGAAGGCTTTCGCCAGGAGACCCAACTATTTGTAGCGGACACTATAGAGTCCGATAGTAGCGTGATGGAATTGCTAGGTGCAAACCACAGCTATCTCAATGAACGGCTCGCTGATCACTATGGTGTTGAAGGTATTTATGGAAGCCGCTTTAGAAAGACTGAGCTGCCCAATAGAAATCAGCGCGGCGGCCTGTTGTCTATGGGAGCGCTGCTGACGGTGACTTCTTATCCTGGGCGTACTTCGCCTGTACTGCGCGGCAAGTGGCTGTTGGATAATTTGTTAGGTACACCGCCGCCACCGCCACCTGCAAACGTGCCCATTCTTCCGGATGCTGAGGCCGGCGAAGTTCCTACCTCTATTCGTGAAAGACTGGCACGCCATAGGGCAGACCCAGTTTGTGCCTCTTGTCATGTCGTTATCGATCCTCTTGGTTTTGCCCTGGAAAACTTTGATGTGATTGGTGGCTGGCGTGAACATGATGAAGTGGGAAATCCGGTAGACCCCGACGGTAGCTATCCCGGCGGCGTTGAGTTTTCCGGTTTCGCGGACTTGCGCGACTGGATGATGGACAGGCCCGAGCAATTCTCCCACACATTGACAGAAAAACTGATGACCTATGCACTAGGTCGCAGAGTTGAATATTATGACCAGCCGGTTATACGCAAGATAGTGAGTGATGCGGCCGATCAAAACTATAGCTGGTCTTCTCTAATAACTGGGATCGTGAAGAGCCCACCGTTTATAATGAGTACAACTAGATGAATAAGAAAACTCAAGCAGCGTTACCAAAAAGAGTGACAGGTAAATCCATTTCCCGCCGCGCCTTGCTGCGCGGCACTGGAGCAGCATTAGCCTTGCCGATGCTGGATGCGATGACGCCGGCATTTGCCCAAACCCCGCCAGCACCAATACATCGATTCCAGACCGTCTATGTGCCCAACGGCATGGCCATGGACTATTGGACGCCGGCTGAAACCGGAAGAGATTTCGAGCTTACTCCAATTTTGCAGCCTTTGGCTCCGTTCAAAGACAAGATGATGGTGCTATCCGGCTTGAAGGCTAACTGGAACATCGCTCATGCCGGCGCCGGGGGTTCCTTCTTAACAGGTGTTACTAGGGGTGGGCGCAACGAAGTAGAAATTCTAGCCGGAGTGTCTGTTGATCAGTTAATCGCGAAAGGGCTAGGCAGACAGACACAGCTTTCCTCGCTGGAATTGTCCATGGATGCGCCGGCACTTGCTGGAGCCTGCACGGTAAATCTCAGCTGCGTGTATACGCATACGCTTTCCTGGCGCGGTCCAACCGAACCCTTACCGACGGAACACAATCCCCGCTCAGTATTCGAGCGCATGTTTGGCGATAGCGGCAGTACAGAGAAGGGTGTGCGAGAGGCGCGCTTGAAACAACAAAGCAGTATTCTCGATGCGGTTCTCGAGAGGCTCACCAAATTGGAGAACAGTATTGGGGCTGAAGACCGTTATCTAATGGAGAGCTACACCGAATCAATTCGCAGTGTCGAAAGACGGATTCAGAAAGCTGAAGAACAGATAGACATGTCTTTGCCAGAACTAGCTCAGCCTGCTGGTGTGCCGGTAGACTATGAAGAGCATATGGAGATCATGCAGGACCTGCAGGTGTTGGCACTGCAAACCGATCTGACGCGAGTCATTACCTTCATGATGAGTAAGGAACAGAGTGCACGGCCATATCCGCAGATAGGAGTTCCTGATGCTCACCATCCACTTTCTCACCACAACAACAATCCGCAATTGGTAGAGAAGATGTCGCGGATTAATACCTATCACATGCAGCTTTTTTCGAATTATCTGGCGAAGCTAGCAGCGGTCCCCGATGGCGACGGAAATCTTTTAGACAATATGACTATTATGTATGGTGCGGGTCTTTCGAATAGCACTATCCACTCAGGTATTAATTTACCGGTTATGCTGGTGGGTGGTGGCGCCGGTTGGATGCAGGGTGGGCAGCATCGTAGTTATCAAGATGAGCCGACTATGGCGAATCTATTGGTTTCCATTATGGACAAGTTTAATCTACCTATTGATCAAATTGGAGGTAGTACTGGTTCCCTGCCACTTACCTCTTAAGGGATTGCTTAAGTGGTTACTAAATGGCTGCCTTTCAGACTATGAATCAAACAATGAAAACTTGTCAGAAACTTTTCACTCTTGGAATTTTGCTCTTCGCGTTACCCGCTCTTGGGCAGGGTATGCCGCCCATTGTGCAGGCTGCTAAGGACGCTGACTGGGCCAGACTTTCATCTCTGCTCAGGGTGCAAGGCAATGTACAAGATGTTTACGGTGACGGTACCTCTGCACTGCACTGGGCGAGCTATCACGACAACGTTCAGGCCGCCGCGGAATTGATTGGGCATGGAGGCGATGTTAATTCTGTCACCGACCTAGGTGTTACGCCGTTGTGGCTGGCTGCAGATAACGGCAGCGCAGCAATGGTGGATGCTCTTTTAGAAAGTGGAGCAAATCCGAATTTGAATCTTCTCTCCGGAGAAACGCTTGTTATGACGGCGGCCCATTCTGGCAACGCCGCGTTAGTGAGTTCTCTATTGGCGGCTGGAGCAAGCCCTCAGGGCGAGGTAACGCGAAATCAGACAGCGCTTATGTGGGCAGCAGGGCAAGGCCATGGCGATGTAGTCGGGGCTCTTCTTGATTACGGCGCAGAGGTGGATGCCCGCACACTAGTTCGTAGTCAATATGTGAAAAGCGAAAAGGAACAGGATAGTCATCCCCTCAATAAGGTCTGGGTTGAGCAGGGCGGCAATACGGCACTTATATTCGCAGCTAGAGCTGGAAGCCTGGAATCCGCTCGTTTGTTAGTGGCGGCAGGCAGTGATGTAAATGGCCTCTCGGCATTTGGTACGAGTCCGACAATCATGGCTATTCATGGCGGTAATATTGAGTTGCTGGGCTTTCTGCTTGAGAGCGGCGCTGACGTTGAGTCTTCTGCAAGCGGGCATACTGCATTGCACGCCGCAGTCTTGCGTGGCAGCTCAGAGGCTGTTGAGTTGTTGCTTGATCACGGCGCAGACATAGAAGCAATTTTGGAAAAGCCAACTCCCACAAGGCGACAGTCAGCAGATTACAGCTTTCATGACTCCTTGATCGGCGCGACACCGTTGTGGCTGGCGGCTCGATTTACTGAACCCAAATTAATGACGCTGCTGCTGGAGCGCGGCGCGGATCCCTTGTTTGTAAACAATGTGACCTACCCAACCCTAAGTAGCATGCAACCGGTGATTGCGAGAGAGGGAGAAATTTCTGTTCTCATGGCAGCAGTCGGGATGGGATACAGACGTCTTAGGATGAGCTGGGGAAGCGCAGAGAGGCGCGCGGGAATAGAAGGCAATGATCGCGAGGCACGAATACTTGAAGCTGCTGAGATAGCCGTTGATGCTGGAGTAGATTCCAATCTTCAAAATTCGGCAGGGATGGCAGCGAGAGATTTTGCGAGAAGCCGCAGGTATGAAGAAGTGTTTGCCTTTCTGGATATCGTTGGTCGCTGATAGTTGATTTACTCCCCTTTAATTCCAAGAATTATTTTAAATCCCGCGCTTCATCACAAAAGCGTGCTCTGTGGCTACGCACCTTGAGTCATTGGTAACCGCCCCTAAAGATTTGGAGAAACAGAATGAGCAGAAGTTTTACGTGTCTGGTTTTTAGCCTGCTAGTTGCTGCAGCGGCTAATGCCAACGCAGCGCAGGAATGGGAAGGCGAAGACTATGCTCTATCTATGGCGGGCGCGCTGATCAATGATCACTGTGGGAGGGTTTGGGAAGGCGGGGAATACGTAAGTATTCACGCATGCAATTATCAACTGGCAAACCGCTTCACCGTTGCTGTTTCCGCTCAACAATTTGATGAATGTACGGTGCTGGCGCAAGGAGATATCGTCATGATAGCCGACTGCATGGTTGCACGTTTTAACACTTGGCTTACGCAGCAACCCCAGTAGAGAACGACGAGAGAAAAGACTCGGCACGCTAGTTTTTGCTTACCCAAGACCTGGCCAGGTCTTGCCCGCAAGCGGTAGCGTCAAACCATCGAACAGCTATCCCATACCATCGAGCCTCTCTTAATTGCAGACTAGCTGAAGCTCATGTATAAACGACCCATCAGAATTTAAGGAGTACACAATAATGAAAAAAGCGACCTTAGCCATACACGCGGGCTACGAGACAGATCCCACTACCAAGTCCGTGGCTGTTCCTATCTATCAGACAGTCGCTTACGAATTCGACAACGCCCAGCATGGCGCCGATCTATTCGATCTGGCGGTGCCCGGCAACATCTACACGCGCATCATGAATCCTACCAACGATGTGTTGGAGCAACGGATGGCTGCGATGGAAGGTGGTATCGCGGGATTGGCTGTGGCTTCTGGCATGGCGGCTATCAACTATTCGGTTCTGACGATAGCGAAAGCGGGCGACAATATTATCTCGACGCCGCAGCTGTATGGCGGCACTTATACATTATTCGCTCACATGTTGCCTAGCCAAGGCATCGAGGTGCGCTTCGCGGAGGATGATTCGGCCGAGGCGATCGAGAAGCTAATCGACGAAAAGACTAAGGCTGTCTATTGCGAGACTATCGGTAACCCCGCTGGCAATATCATCGATCTAGAAGCAGTCTGCGCCGCAGCTCACAAGCACGGTGTTGCTGTGATCGTAGATAATACTGTGGCTTCACCAGTTATCTGTAATCCCATTGAATTTGGCGCCGATATCGTAGTGCATTCTCTAACTAAATACATCGGTGGCCACGGGACCTCCATTGGTGGCGTGATAGTGGACTCCGGTAAATTTCCTTGGGCCGAGCATAAGGATCGTTATCCGGAACTGAATGAGCCAGAGCCTTCTTATCACGGTGTCGTGTATACCGAGGCGTTGGGAGAGGCGGCCTATATAGGGCGCGCAAGAACTGTCCCGCTGCGCAATACCGGCGCCGCCTTGTCGCCTATGAACGCCTTCTTAATCATGCAGGGTTTGGAAACACTTAGTCTACGAATGGAGCGGCACTGTGCTAACGCGATGGCCGTTGCTGAGTATTTGCAAGGGCATGACAAGGTGGAATGGGTGAATTTTGGTGGCTTAGAGAGTGATCCTAATCATGCCTTAGCACAGAAATATTGTGGTGGTGTTCCTGCATCTCTGCTGACCTTCGGTATCACAGGCGGATTCGACGCAGGGGTTCGTTTCTATGATGCTCTGGCTATGATTAAGCGCTTAGTAAATATTGGTGATACTAAGACTCTTGCCTGCCATCCTGCTTCGACTACGCATAGGCAGCTTAATGAAACAGAGCAGTTGGCGGCTGGTGTAACACCAGAAACTATGCGACTCTGCGTTGGTATTGAACATATCGACGACATCATCGCTGATATAGAGCAGGCGCTCGCCTAACTCAGTAGCATTAGAGGAACACTAAGAAAATGAATAAAATATCGTTGATATTGCTATTAGGCTTTACATTGGTTGGCTGTGAAAGTTTGTATGATGATGGTGGGATACCCAGAATCAGGTCGCAGAAGCAGGTCGATGCCTACAATGCCACTGTGAGCGCCAATAATGATAAGCTAGTCTGCACGCGAGAAAAATCTACAACCAGTAATATTCGCCAATTTGTCTGTATGACTATTGGACAGCAGGCGAGAATGGCAGAAGAGTCACGGGAGGAAGTTAGGCGAATCTCGCGTCAGTAATTTTAATCCCAATTGCCGTGATTTCACCTACGACGAAGGGTTTTTCTAGCGCGACGCAAACCACTGCCGAATTCAACGTGGTTGGTTAAGGCGCGCGAGACATTCTCCACTGAGGCCTTGAGGTCTATCGCCTTTTCGATCTTGTCTCCATTGTTATTTCCCGCGTGTTTATCCGCAGCCAGACGAAAATGCAGCCATTGGGTTGCCATTACGAGTTCTAGCACTATATGGAGCTTTGAGCACTTAGGGGCAGGGGTCTTCGCCATCTACAGGTGCGGTACCAGATGGTAAGAAGCGACACGGATCAGCCTCCTCCAGAGTAACTCTAACGCCGGTGCGAATTAGAGAGGAGGTTCCAGGGCCTTGAAAAAATTGATAGCCCTCCCGCGAGCTCATCCAGGCGGAGGGCCCGCCCACGTACTTTCCTGCATTTAGCGTCTCTGTCTTTATTCGCGTCACTAAATTTTCGTAAATCGGGTCGCCTTGCCTGCGCTCGCTGAAGCTACTTAGGTCAGAGCTCGCCACGAATACCATGTCGACACCATCTACGTTTGCAATCTCATCGGCGGCGGCGGTGCCTTCTTCAGTTTCGATCATTGCGATAATCATGATGTTGTCGTTGGCGGCAGCGCGATAGTCCCTGCCCCAGAGTGCACCGTATTGCCCGCCGCCCTGACTTCGCCTGCCAATGGGTGGGTATTTTGCAAAACGCACTGCCCGTTCCATTTTCTCGGCGGTATCCACCATGGGCACTATGATTCCTAGCGCGCCTATATCTACCGCCTTCTGAATATCGCCCTGGGTAGCATCGGGCACTCTGATAAAGGGGATGGCAGGGGCATCCTTGCAAGCCCAGATCATTCTAGCGACATCGGTGTAACCGAGGTGGCTATGCTGCATCTCGATCCAGATATAGTCATAACCTGAGTTGGCCATGGCGCAATAGATATCAGGATCTGGCGTCGATACTGTGCCTCCAACAACTTGAATGCCAGCGGCCAGTTTGGTCTTAACTGTATTGAAAATTCGTACTTCAGATTGCTGTGCAAACACCGTGCTAATTATCGAGTTTGTTAACAGCAGCAGCACGGCGAACACCAAGCGAGAACTTCGAATAATAATTTTCATGATAAGTGCCTCTTCTTTTTATGTTGTGCATTGGGATGTACTTGATTTAGCTTTCTGAGATCATGGCAGCGCGCGATAGCCCGGCTGCTTTGTCAGCAATCTGTTGCTGTCGACGACGCTCGCCTCGCAGGCGCAGTTCTTCTGTGTTGCTATCATCGACACGTGAGTAGTCGCCTCGCCAGACATCGTCCTTCCATGAAAACGGCGTGCGTTCAGTGGTCCGGGGATGCTCAGCCTTCTCGATGAGAGCTAATCCCTGCTGCATTATTTGTAACTGCATTTCTTCGTCATAGGGTATGCCGCATGGATTACCTAGTGGGAAATCCGTATGTAAGTAGCGTGCTACTGAGCAGTGTTCGACGATGTCGATGGCTGAGCCGATGATTAACGTTATGATTCCATTACTCTCTAGATGACGTGCTAACAGACTCACGGTCTGATGGCAGACAGGTCACAACGGTACCAAGATGGCAACGTCGATGGAGTCCTGTTGGCAGCGTGTCAAAATTTCCGGCACATCGTTCTCGACAGTATTGCGTTGGCTGTACTCGGTTGGGACTGTATGAAAACGGTCTGCGAGTTTGCCAATAAGTCCATCTGCTTCGCAACGCCTAAGTTGCGACAAGGGTAGGAAAGAGGAAACATCATTGGTATGAGTCATGCTCTTATGCCAAGACAAGTCATCGGTGTACATTGATGATGGCATTGGATCAATAGGACAGGAATACACCTGACGCTGGGTGCGTCCCTTTTCGGTATCTGGCATGGCTGTCGTGATAACAGCTACAGTGCATTCATTCAGCGGCTTATCGAGGTTGATGAATGGCGCATCATCATGGTTTGCCCATCGATAATCTTTGGTGTAACCCTGCGCACGATAGAAGTTGCGAGTCCTTTCCATATACAGCACATCATTTTCTTTCACTGGGCGCGCCCTTGTACTTAATTAGAAATAGTTATCTCATTGAAACGCCCTTGACGTGGTGAAGTCAACTGCGAGCATGTTAGTCTTGCTATACCCCCGAAAGCCTTGGTAGCTGTGGAGTATGCAGGATGATTTGGACGACAACCAATGCAATAAAGGCTTTTGGCAGAGTTGTTGCTGCCTCAATGGTTCTACACAGCGCATTATCAGGACAACTATTGGCACAACAAGGAGATAGCGACGTGAGTACGGAGTCACCGGTGGCAGGGGTAACATTTCGATTTATTCAGTCCAATGGAATAACACTGCGCATCGCGGAGGCAGGGACGGGACCGCTGGTCTTGTTGGCGCATGGCTGGCCTGAGTCTTGGTATTCATGGCGGCATCAGATAACCATGCTGGCTGATGCGGGCTATCACGTGGTGGCACCGGACATGCGAGGCTATGGAGAGAGCGACAAACCCGCCGCTGTCGATGACTATGACGTCGTTCACGTGGCTGGAGACTTAGTAGGCATTCTGGATGCATTGGGTGAAGAGACTGCGATCTTGGTTGGTCATGACTGGGGTGCAATCGTGGCCTGGAGTACTGTCCTCCTGCATCCTTCTCGCTTCACCGCGTTGATAGCTATGAGCGTGCCCTATGGGGGTCGGGTAGCGCAGTCGCCCATGCAAAGTTGGCGTGAAACTTTCGGCGAGAACTTCTTTTATATTCTCTATCACAACGAACCGGGCGGAGTTGCGGAGGCTGAATACGATGCGGATCCGCGTGGTTTGATAAGCCGACTCTATCTATCACCCAGGGGCCCAAGAGAGCCGGCCACAATTACCGACTCGCATCGATCTGCTGGGGGCTGGATAGGGCGGTTAGGCGCAGCAAAGGCGTTGCCCATCTGGCTTCGTCAAGAAGATCTTGATTACGTTGTCTCACAGTTCGAAAATGCCGGTTTTCGCGGCGGTTTGAACTACTATCGTAATTTTCATCGCAACTGGGAAATCACGGAACATCTAGAGGGCGCAACAATTAAGGTTCCGGTGTTATTTATTGCCGGTTCGCGCGATAGCGTGATCGCGGGCGCTGACGAGGAAAGACTGACAGCTACGATATCGCGAGCGACGGAAGACTTGCGCGATGTGGTGTTGATTCCTGAGATTGGTCATTGGGTTCAGCAGGAAGCGCC
>JAPKAI010000043.1 GCA_028825335.1 Gammaproteobacteria bacterium
GAGAACTAGTATGTCAGATTCAGTTGAGGGTACCGTTAAGTGGTTTAATGACGAGAAGGGATTCGGATTCATAGAGCAGGAAGGTGGCAAAGATGTATTCGTACATTTCAGCGCCATCAATGGCTCAGGAAGAAAAACTCTTCATGAAGGTCAGAAAGTAACCATGGATGTTGGCCAAGGCGAGAAAGGTCCTCAGGCAGAGAACGTAAATCCAATTTAGTAAGGTCTTCAATGATTTTATCTAAGTAGACTAAACGTCAATTTTTGCTGGGATAAGAACAGAAAGCGAACGCTCGTTCTAGACCCGTGTCTTGATAGCGCATTGAAGGCTTTAGATATCTAGATATCGATACTTCAAACGCTTTCTATTTTTTCAAGCAATTAGCCGCGCCTTCTTTCATCATCAAGGCAGGTATGTCTTGATCCCTGCGCTTGTTCCTAACAACAAGCGGTTGGCCCCTCGTTCTGCGAAAAGCCCATTACATACTACGCCCGTTATCTGATTGAGCTGAGTCTCTAATTCTCTAGGATCGAGAATTTCGAGATTGTAAATATCTAGAATATTGTTACCGTTGTCTGTTACACAACCTTCCCTATATACAGGATCACCGCCGAGTTTTACGATCTTTCTGGCCACATAGCTGCGTGCCATCGGAATAACCTCAACCGGTAAGGGAAACTTACCCAGTACTGATACCATTTTAGATTCGTCTGCGATGCACACAAATTCTTCGGACGCCGCGGCGATAATTTTTTCGCGCGTTAATGCGGCCCCTCCCCCTTTGATAAGCTGTAAATGTTCATTGGCCTCGTCGGCGCCATCAACATAGACACGCAATGTTCCAGCACTATTTAGATCCAACACGGGAATATTGAGTTCTTTAAGGCGCCTGGCGGATTCTTCGGAGCTCGCAACAGTGGCGTATACTTTGTGTTGAATTTTGCCGAGTTCAGCGATAAAGAGATTCGCAGTCGATCCGGTACCTACGCCGATAACTGTGTCCTTCTCCAGCAAGGATTCCACATATTCAAAGGCAGTTCGTGCTGCGGCTTGCTTAAGCTCATCTTGTGTCATGCTAACCCTCGTTCATTTTATGCGTGTGCGGAAGTAACTTGCCCTAGCAGCTGACCCATTGCAACATTAGAAGTAGCTTCAAGTGAAGATTCAAATTTCATTGTGCCGTGTGGAAACAATACGATCACAGTGGAACCAAGGCGGAATCGCCCTAACTCGCCACCTAAGGGAAGCTGCACAGGGGGTGCTTGATTCGAGTAGTCGGTTATCTGAATCTCGCGTTTACCAGTGGTTGGACAAACTTCTCCGGCCCAGAGTGTATCTATCCCTGCGACAATCATCGCGCCAACTAATATGACGGCCATCGGACCGACCTCGGTATCGAACAGGCAGACGAGTCGTTCATTTCTGGCAAACAAATTCGGGACGGACTCGGCGGTGGTTTGATTGACTGAGAATAGTTTGCCTGGCACATAGATTGTCTTCTTCAAAACGCCAGCCATCGGCATGTGCACGCGATGATAGTCCCTGGGCGAGAGGTAGATCGTGGCGAACTTACCTGTCTGAAATAACTCTGCCATCTGTGCATCATCGGCAAGGAGACTCGCGCAGCTATAATGCTTTCCCTTTGCCTGTAGAAGCTTACCGTTCGTTATATTGCCCAGCTGACTAACCGCACCATCGGCGGGACACACTATCGCGCCTTTAGCTGTGGAAAGTGGCCTAGCGTCAGCTCGTAATTCCCGAGTAAAGAACGCGTTGAAGTTTTCAAACTTTTCCACCTCTTGAATTTTTGCCTGGCTCATGTCGACCTTGTAACGCCAAATAAAGGCGCGAATAAATAGCTTACGCAAAAGATGGTTTTGCGCCAGTATTCCAACCGCTCTTGAGAGCAGGTGATGAGGTAAGAGATACTGAAATAATATAAATAGGCGCGACATAGAAAATCTTCAGTTAGAAAATATTGCTGTTGGTTACTTCTTCCATCTATTTTTCGATAGGTACTTTTGGGTCGTTTCCCCACTCAGACCATGAGCCATCGTAAGCCTTTATGTCATAGCCTAGCGCTTTTCCGACAAGATAAGTTAAGCCCGAACGATGGTGAGTCTGACAATGAGTAATTACCTTTTTGTCTTTGCTTATCCTTAGCTCATTAAGTTGCCGCTCTATCTCTGGTAAGGGTTTAAGGCGTAAGCCATTCCCTCTGTCTTGAAGGTCGAGCCAGTTTAGATTGGCGGCGCCCGGAATATGCCCGTTTCGCAGGGCGGTCACTTTTACTCCATTGAATTCTTCGGGTGCCCTGGCATCCCAAACGACCGACCCAGCATCATCGATGCTAGTTAGCACCTCATCTTTGGATACGATCAGCTCATCGCAAATATTTGCTGAATAGTTTGTAGATTCTGGCATCGAATAGTCAGCCGTCATATTCGATAGAGGGAAGCCCATCTTTAGCCAAGCACTAAGTCCACCGTCAAGATACGAATAATTTTTGTGTCCAATAATATCTAGAGTCCATATTAATCTGCCAGCCCATCCTCCGCCTTCATCGTCATAGACAACGACGTGCTTGTTGGAGTGCATACCAATCCTCGAAAAGAGTGTACTCAGTTTATCTTTAGTGGGTAATTTGCCAATGGCAGGTTTTACACCACTCATTAGTTCAGCAGGTTCAACTAAAACCGAACCGGGTATGTAATGCGTATTAAACACGGCCTGCTGCACGACAGCGACTAGCAGAATGTCGTCATGAGCCGGTGATTCGTTAAACGCCTCTGGGGAAATTATGAGGGGTAGCGTAGCCATTTTTCTTTATCTCTCGTCACTATTTTTACACGCTGCAATCTGGATAGGGTGTTCCTAGACTTTTTGCATCTAGCATTAATCTAGTTCGTTTAACCTAGCTCATTCAAGGAATCGATAATGCGAAAATAGCTCTCCACTCGTTCGACGCCAATCTGTCCGGACTCTAGGGCAGCCTGTAGTGCACAACCGGGTTCATGTCTATGTGAGCAATCTCTGAATTTGCAGGAGCCGGCAAACGGGCGAAATTCTATAAACCCTTCAAATACTTGGTGCTCATCTATGTGCCCGAGACCGAACTCTCGAATTCCAGGTGAATCAATCAGATCGAATCCGGGCATATGATACAGGGAAGAGGTCGTTGTGGTGTGCGTACCCCGACCCCAAGTCTCGGACAGCGGAGCCACGTCGGCGAGCTTGCCGCTACTCAGTTTGTTTAGCAAAGAAGATTTTCCTACGCCGGACTGCCCGACCAAAATTGTGGTTTGAGAGGCTAAGGCCTGTTCAAGCTCGAGCATGCCGCGCCCATCTTCGGCAGACACCTTGTATACAGGATAGCCAATATCTCTATAAGACGACAACATATTGTCCAAATTGGCCAATTCCGCTTGGTTTAGCAGGTCTAGCTTATTCAAAACCAATACGGCGGTGAGTTGCAGTTGTTCGATTGCTACAAGATAGCGATCTATAAGGCTTACATGCGGAGTTGGAGAAGACGCAAACACGACGAGCACACTATCGATATTGGCAGCGATTGCCTTGAACTGCCCTTCGGGGCTAGGGCGGCCAAAGAAATTTCGGCGTTGACCTAAGGCTAGAACCACACCCCCATCAGCGCCATCATCAGACCAAACCACCAGATCACCCGTAACCAGCCTAGGCAGGTTCGATCTCTGTGTGCACCGAATAACACGGCCCTCATCCTCATCGAGAAGAGATTCAACATCAACATGTTGGCCGTAGTGGCTAATAATTCGGCCGTTGCATTTTTCGAGTGAGGTTTGGGCATCAACAGAGTCTGCTTCATCGAAGCCCAGCTCCTTGCGCTGGTTCTGGGAAATACGAGTCAGCTGGTGTTTGCTTAGCCTTCTTTTACTCATCGACAGGCGGTTACTAGCATCATATTGTCGGTAACTATTTCAGGAGTGAACAAAGGATAGGATTATTGCATATTCCACTTCGGGAAGCTTTGCTACAATCGCGGTGCACCGAATAACTTCAAGTCACAATATTCGCAGATTATCGCGGGAAATCGGAATGGATAAAAATTTAAACCTAATTTGGCTAGATCTGGAAATGACAGGATTAAAGCCAGAGTCAGATCGCATTATTGAAATCGCAACACTGGTTACAGATGCCAATCTCCACATTCTAGCCGAGGGACCGGTACTTGCAATTAAGCAACCCGATGCGGCATTAGACGCTATGGATGATTGGAACCAAAAACATCATGGCACGTCAGGGTTGATAGAACGTGTAAAGAATAGTGATGTCGATGAAGATGAGGCGACCCGGCAGACGATAGAATTTCTGTCTCAGTATTCCCCGAAGAACGGATCGCCGATGTGCGGCAATAGTATCTGTCAGGATCGCAGGTTCATGGCGAATTACATGCCAGAGTTGGAAAACTATTTTCATTATCGAAATTTGGATGTGAGCTCTGTCAAAGAACTCGTGCGTCGTTGGAAACCTGAAATCTTAAAGGGCTTAGTTAAGCAGGGAGCGCATCAGGCAATGGAGGATATTAGGGACTCTGTTGCCGAGCTAAAATATTACAGAGAACATTTTATCGACGCTTAGGGATAAGCCGTTACGATTCATGTTGCAGCAATGCCCATTCAATATGCTCATTCACCATATCTGAGACATTGTTCAATCGCGCGCGTAGCGCGCGATCTATTGCTTTCGAGCTTGGCGCATTACCAAGAGCAATCGCTATATTGCGTAGCCAGCAGTCGTAGCCAATTCTACGAATAGCGGACCCCTCAGTCCGATTTAAGAATTCCCGTTCAGACCAGCCAAACAAATCCACTAGCTGAGCATCATCTAGGTTATGCCTAGGCGTAAAGTCTTTCTCGTCTGTTGGCTTAGAAAATTTATTCCATGGGCAGACAATCTGGCAGTCGTCGCAGCCATAGATTCGATTACCCATCAGCTTTCTAAATTCTACCGGGATAGAAGTACGTAGTTCAATTGTTAAGTAAGAGATGCAGCGAGTGGCGTCCAACAGATTGGGTTTTACGAATGCGTTTGTTGGGCAAATATCGAGACAGGAAGAACAGCTACCACAGTGATCGGATACTTGTTCATCAACGGGTAGGGGCAGGTCAGTAAATAGTTCTCCGAGGAAAAACCAAGATCCGGCCTGCTTGTTGATTAGCATCGTGTTCTTACCAATCCAACCCATTCCAGATTTTTCGGCTAGTGCGCGTTCAAGCACAGGAGCGCTATCTACGAAGGCGCGATATCCAAATGGCCCGGCAACATCTTGTATTCTCCTAGCCAATTTCTGTAGTCGTTTGCGAATCAGCTTGTGATAGTCACGGCCTCTAGCATAGCGAGAGACGTAGGCTTTACCTGTGTTCTGCATTGATTCTAGGGAGTCTTCCGAATCTAATGCATAGTCCATGCGCACGCAGACGACGCGGATCGTACCGGGCACAAGCTGCTCAGGATGGCAACGCTTGTCGTGATTTTCCGCCATATAGGACATGGCGCCGTGATAGTTTCGATCTATCCAATCTTTTAAGTGATGCTCGTACTTACTTAGATCGATATCAGTAAAGCTTACTCCTTGGAATCCAAGCTCGACGCCCCATTTCTTGATGTCGGCTGCAATTAGTTTGATATCTATCTCAGTCATACGGATTTCTTACTCAGAGTTCGCATAGAATTTTAGCAGCCTGTTGCAAGGTGTTATCGTCTTTACAAAAGCAGAAGCGAATAATTTTTGTTGCAGGTGGAAATTCATAGAACGGAGCTAATGGGATGGCGGCCACACCTTTCTCTTGAGTTAAATAGTTGGCAAATTCTACATCACTCTTATCGCTTATTTTACTGTAGTCCACTAGTTGAAAGTAGGTGCCCTTAGAGGGAGTTAATTTCAATCTAGATGGCGCGATTAGCTTGCTGAACGTGTCTCGCTTCTCTTCATAGAAGTCTGGTAGCTCGCGCGTATGCTCAGGGCATTCCGCCATAAAGTCTGCGATAGCATATTGCACAAAGCTAGAAGTAGTAAAAGTAACATACTGATGAATCTTACGAAATTCTGTCGTCAGTGCTTCTGGAGCAACACAATAAGCGAGCTTCCAGCCGGTAGCGTGATAGGTTTTTCCAAAGGAAAAAACGGCAAAACTTTTCGCGCGCAATTCCTCATGCCCCAATACGCTCTCGTGTTTTACTCCGTCAAAGACCATGTGTTCATAGACTTCATCCGATAGAATTGAGATTTCATAGTCTCGAATGAGCGCGGCAAGCTTATCGTGATCAGCCTTGTCTAATATACTGCCGCAAGGATTGTGCGGTGAATTGATAATGATGAGCCGGGTATTAGAGTTTATAACCTGTTCTAAGCGGCTCCAGTCTATACCGTAGTCAGGAAGCGTAAGTGGAACATGAATCGTCTTACCGCCTGCCAGCTGCACCGCCGGTTCGTAAGAATCGTAAGCGGGGTCGAAAACGATAACCTCATCGCCTGCTGCAACGACAGCTTGAACCGCATCGAACAGAGCTTCTGTGGCGCCAGAGGTGATTGTTACTTCAGTTTCGGGGTCGGCATCGCAGCCGTAGTAGTCCTTTACCTTGTGAGCAATTTGCTGCCTTAGCGAGGGAATACCAGCCATCGGTGGGTACTGATTCTTGCGATCATTCAGGTGTTGGGCGACCAGTTCTCTGAGTCGCTCTGGGCAATCGAAATCTGGAAAGCCCTGGGATAGATTGATAGCACCATAGTCTTGCGCCATCTTCGACATGACGGTAAAGATGGTGGTTCCGACTTTCGGTAGCTTGCTCTGCAAAATTTTCACCTCAATAAAATGGCAATCTATTCTAACTGATTGCCTAGCGGTAGTGATATCGGGGAGAGGTGAGGGGCTAAGAGATAGGGTCTGACAGCCCAAAGCAGGACAGCACTTAGTTAAAAAAGTACTGTCCTGGCCAGAAGTTGCTTTAGAGGATCTGGAGAAGAATGCTCTACAGCTGCAGCCACTCGTTCAGATCGATAATGTCCTGTGGGGTCAGTATTCCAGCAACCTGTCTTAGGATTAAGGTGTCTAGGACATAATTATAGCGAGCATCGGCATACTGACGTAGCGCACGGTAGAGGTTTTCTCTTGCACGTAAAACCTCGACGATATTACGCGTACCAACCTCAGCACCCAGCTCCGTTGCGTCCAGCGCACTTTGCGCGGAGGTAATTGATTGCTGTCGCTGTCCGATGACTAGAACGTCTGTGTTTACACGACGATAAGCATTACGGATATTCTGAGTGAGCTGACGCTCTGTGAGATTCAGAGATTCTTGCGCAGATATCACATTGTATTCTGCGGCTCGTCTTCTGGAGCGAATTGCACCGCCAGAGTAGATAGGAATCGATAGGTTAAGCGATAGGGAGGTGCGATCAAAGGCGCCGCCACCAATCTGGATGCCCTGGCTTACGATTGGGGCAGTTACGTTGTGGTTCCAGCCACCTGTAAAATCGATGGTAGGCAGATGATCAGATTTTCTCGCTTTCAAGTTCTTGCGCGAGGCTTCTAGATTATATTCAGCGGCGGCGATAAAGAGACTGCTATTCTCCGCTTCGTTCTCCCACTCATTGAGGCTGCCATCGACCTGCACTATGGGAAAGTCTTCGCGCAAGACATCGATGGAAGGGTGCGCCTGACCTGTAATGGCTTCTAGTGCTTCGTAGCGAGCTTGCAATAGATCTTGCTGTAGAAACGTAGTGTTTCGCGCTAGATCATAGGCTGCTTGGCTGTCGAAGACGTCGGTAATGGCAACCAGGCCAACCTCTTCACGCTGCCTAGTTTGTTCCAGCGAGCGCAGAGCGGCTTCCTCTTCCTGCACATTGGTGTCTAGCATGTCGATAGCGCGCAGCACGTCAAAATAGGCTGTGGCGACACGCATTATCAGGTCTTGCTCTTGGGCGGCTAAATTTACCGCACCAGCCTTATCCCGCGCCTGTGCGCTCTGAAAGCTGTACCAGTTAGCCAGATTCAAGACACTCTGATTGAGATTCATTCCCCAGCCGTGGTTGTTAATACCAGGCCTGAAGCTGTGGTCGTTAGCAACACGAGCTAGGGCCGTTTCACCGGTAACCGGATTTGCGATATTGGTATAGATCGAGTCAGTCGGGCCACTTGTCAGGCGCGTGGTAGCTCCGCCGACACCAACAGAGGGCAGCAGTGAAGAGCGACTCTGAATCATGCTTTCACGATTCTCGCGGTAGCTGGCTTCGGCCTGCCGTAGCGTAGGATCATTTTCCAGTGCTAACTGCAGTATAGATAGCAGATCGTCGCCGTAGCTGAATGAGCTGGTTACGCAGCTCAATACTAGAATTCCAATATACTTCGTTGGTTTTCCCATAATCTATGACCTTCTAAGTACTAAATAGTGATGTTCAAATGCCTGAAGAGCTCTATAAACACTTGCTAAGCAAGGGTTCCGAATGGCGGCCTTGAAAGTAGACGGCATTCTACACTTTTGTAACCAAAAGTGACAAATTAAACCTCTGCATTTGCGACAGTTAACCTTTATTGAACCATTAAACGTTCACTTACCGTTTACCGTTTACCGTTTCAGGTGAAAATGCCAAATTCACGCCGTGGCGAGAAGCATTTCCCCAGTTCAAGAAAGCCATAGGTAGAAGGAAGTCGAGCTAGTCTAAAAGGGCCAATACGCGGGATAACTCCTTCTCCCGCTGAGATAGCCTTAATCCGAACAGGGCTCTATTCGAGTTAGTTAGAGAGTCTACTGTCTAGATAACTAGATAGTGCGTCTAAGCAGGAATGCGCGAGCTTCTTGCTACGCTCGCCCGACCATCCATAAGTCTCATCCGGCGTAGCAGTCGTATCCTTGAAGGGCATTTCTAAAGTCATGGCAAGGCAGCCATGTGTTTCCGCAATTTGCGTGGTGCTCATGGTTAGATTGGCCGTGCCCGGAGTCTTCGCCGGATAACCTCTTTTCGTTTGAAAGTCTGCGTTCAACACAGCTAGCTTATTTTTGTAGAAATCCAATCGTGCCTGCTTGGCGACGTCCCAGTCTGCAAGACCCTCGGTGCCAGCAATAAAACAGTAGGGCAAGGATTCGTCACCATGGACATCGAGCATAAAGTCCGCGCCAATATCAACGATCGCCTGCTTTACGAAATAGACTTCCGGACTAGCATCGATCTCTGGATTCGCCCATTCCCTGTTCAAGTTCCTGCCTGCGGCATTGGTGCGCAGATGGCCGCGTCTGCTTCCATCTGGATTCATGTTCGGAACCAGGTACACATCGCACTGACTCAGGAGTTTGCTGCTAGCTGGGTTGGACTCATCAAGAAGGCGTTCGATGCAGCCTTCCATCCACCATTCGGCCATGGACTCCCCGGGATGTTGTCTGGCGATTATCCAACTTGTCTTCTTGGTGTGTTCAGTTTCATTCGACGAGAATTTTAGTAAGTCTATATCTTGGCCATCCAAAGTCTTGCCTACAACACGATGCGAGCAGCGAGGTGATAGCAGGCTTCTGGCGACTAGGTCGGCGTGACGCTCCATTGAGTAGGGAGCGAAATAGGCGAAGTAGACTGAATCATACTCAGGCTGAAACTCGATGGTCATCTTGCCATTGGCAAGCGAGGTTGGATGACGCAACCAATTTTGGCGATCATAAGAATAACAGACACGATAGTTCGCGAAGCCGGGGGGATAGGCGGCACCACCAGCGTTTAGAATATGTATTGTACAGGGCGTAGCTTTTACGCCACTGATCCGGAAATAGAACCATTGGTAAAATTCCGAGTTAATATCTGCGCGAATATTCAGCTGGATGTCGCCGGCGTCAGCGCAACTTACTACCTGAATATTGCCTGCATCAAAATTTTGGTTTATATGCACAATCTTCCTCTTTCCCAAAAATCTGTTTATTTTTAGCTATTTAGCGGTTGTTAGCTTACTGATATTTGTTATCATTGCCGACCCTTTTTTTTAGTAAACGAGAAATCCTATGTCGGTAATCACTGACAACTTAAATATCGCTTCCAATGAAGCCCTAATAACTCCAGGGCAATTAAAATCTGAGTTACCTCTAGAAGGTGCGGCTCTGGAATCGGTGCAGCTAGCACGTAACACCATCTTCTCAATTTTGGATCGAACCGACCCACGCTTGTTTATTGTTGTTGGCCCCTGCTCGATCCATGACACCGATGCCGCTATGGATTACGCGAAACGGCTTAAGGAGCTGGCTGAAAAAGTACAGGACACACTCTATATAGTGATGCGAGTCTATTTCGAGAAACCTCGAACATCGATTGGCTGGAAAGGGCTTATCAACGATCCTTATCTCGACGACTCGTTTAAGATCGAAGATGGACTGCGTAAAGGCAGGAAGTTACTACTCGATATTGTCGAGCTAGGACTGCCAACTTCTACAGAAGCTCTCGATCCAATTTCACCGCAGTACATGCAGGATGTTATTGCCTGGTCTGCGATTGGTGCACGCACCACAGAATCACAGACGCACCGTGAAATGTCATCGGGATTATCTTCTGCGGTAGGGTTCAAGAATGGCACTGATGGTGGACTAACCGTAGCAGTCAATGCGATGCAGTCTGTAGCTAGCCCACATCGATTTCTCGGTATAAATTCTAAAGGTCAGGTGTCAGTTGTAACGACTAAAGGCAATCCCTATGCACACGTTGTGTTGCGTGGCGGTGGAAAGGGCCCGAACTACGATACGGTACACGTTGCGCAGTGTGAGAAAGCACTACTCGATGGCGGTGTGAGCAGCAATGTGATGATCGATTGCAGTCACGCGAATTCGAGCAAAGATCCGGACGTACAGCCCTTAGTGCTAAAAGACATTAGCCATCAAATTCTTGAAGGCAATAAGTCCATCATTGGCGTCATGCTTGAAAGTAATATCAATCATGGCAATCAATCTATCCCGAAAGACCTGAGTGAACTGAAGTATGGGGTTTCAGTAACTGATGCGTGTATGGACTGGCAGACGACTGAACAGGCAATTCGGGGAATGGCAGAGAAATTGAAAGACGTATTGCCGGCTAGATAGCTATGTGAATATTAGAATGACGAGCCGGGCTGGGAAAGAAACTCCAGCTCTTCGACTGTCGATTCTCTTCCCAGTAATTCATTGCGGTGTGGATAGCGACCGAAACGGTCGATTATAGCCTTGTGCTTTACTTCAAAGTTAAAACTGTCTTCTAGGCCGGGCTGGTCGAATAAGAACAGCGCGATGTCGTGTATCTCTTTCGACTCGCTATGCATGAAAGGCATATAGATGAATGATTTCTTACTATTGTCTAATTCCTTATCGAACTTCTTCCGAATTGCTTCCTGTGCCAATACTAATGCTAGGGTATCCGTCGCGAATGCTTGTTCAGTGTCGCGAAACATATTTCGAGGAAACTGATCCAGCACTATAATTTCGGCGAGCGCATCTAAGGGATGTTCGCGCCATGCATAGAGAAGGCCCTGAGAAGCAAGATGATGGGCCCCACCAAACTTGATCCGAAGTAATTCATCGAACTCTAGATCTTTGATGAATCGCTGCTTCGGCTCGATGTCTTCAAACCAAAATTGAATAACGTCAGTGGCGGCCAAGGAATTTCCTGGGAGTTAAAGCTGCTTACATTTCTTTATCGACAGTA
This sequence comes from Gammaproteobacteria bacterium, assembly GCA_028825335.1. Classification (GTDB taxonomy): domain Bacteria; phylum Pseudomonadota; class Gammaproteobacteria; order Pseudomonadales; family Pseudohongiellaceae; genus UBA9145. The sequence continues at coordinate 11,685 of JAPKAI010000043.1, forward strand.
ATGCCGCCATTCTTAGAAACTTGTAACGAGATTCTTCGCAGGACACAATAAAAAGGGGCTTGGATGAGCCCCAACTATGTGATTCAGAATTGAATTTCAGCAGTCTAGGCGCTGCTAGCGTAGGCTATTTTGATAGTTTCCTGCTCTCTGCGTCCTAGAGTTAGCCATTTTTGCACGAAAGGATTGTCCAGCAGTGTCTGCATATAGGTGTGGGCGTCATGGCTGAGATCTGCCCCGTAGATATCGAAACAGGCAGCGATAGGGGCATACATACAGTCTGCAATTGAGAAGCGTCCATATAGATAATTACCGTTTTCGCCAAACTTGCGGCGGCAACAGCTCCAAATCGCGTCAATTCTAGCAATCTCATCTAGAAGTTCGGGTGATGGCTTGAGTTTATAGGAGGCCTTACAATTCAGTGGCCATTCCTTTTTTAGATGCGGGAATTCAGAATGAAGCTCGGCGCTAGTGGACCTAGCACTCGCGCGCCGTTTCGGGCTCGCGGGCCAGGCAGAGCCATTTACAAATTGTTCCGAAATATATTCGCAGATAGCTAGAGAATCCCAGACCGTAATCTCCCGATGTAACAGAACCGGTACTTTCAACGAGGGTGAATAGGGGCCGAGCTTTTCCGCTGTATTGTCCTGATACAGAGCAATTTGAATTTCTTCGAAATCCACGTCAAACATCTTAAGCAAGAGCCAGGGACACATGGACCAAGAAGAATAATTTTTGTTTCCAATTACAAGTCTAAGGTCGTTCATTTTCATAACTCCGAATTACTATCTAGTAGGTTCGCTAATAATTTCTGTAAGTGGCTCACTCACCATCCGGGTTTTGTGTAAGCATTGAGGCGCTATTATCGCGAAGACGAACGATGACGCGACGATCGAAGAAATCAGATTCAAAATTTTGTGTAGAATGTAGCGGCTTTGATTCGCCGTGGGCGATTGTCCTAATAGAAGAGCTTTGAATGCCGGCGCTATTGAAAAACTGCTTCACCGAATTGGAGCGCTCTCGCGAAAGTTGAAGATTCAATTCGGAGTTACCGTTTCTATCTGCATAGCCGGTGATCTCGACACTGGCAGTTGGCATCTGTTCAGCGATCTTGATTAGGCTCGCCAACTGTTCTTCGTAGTGTGTTTCTATCGCGCTAGAGCCACTGCGGAAATTCAGAGAAAGTACTGTATTGTCGCAGCAGGCTACGGCTGGCAATTGAATATTCGCGGGGTAGGTCCGAGCGCGGTTGAGTGATATTTCTTCGAGACGCTGTTCGGCCAATTGATGTCTGGCTTGCATAGCCTGACTTTCTTCTTGCAGTGCGGCTAAACGTAGCTGGCTTTCATAGAGGTTTGCCTGAAGTTCGCCGACCTCGGACTTGGCACGCCATCCTTCGCCGAACAAAGCACCAAATGCTGCGCCAAAAATTAAGCCCGGGGGGCCACCTGCGAGGCCACCGAGAATGGCGCCGCTAATTGCTCCAGCGTTTTCTTCCTTGGATGCTGGGTTCTGATACTCAGCACGTTGTGAATCAGCAGCGGCGGTGGCTGAAGCTACTGTGAATACGAGAGCGAGAGAGATTTGCTTAATCATTTCGATAATCCTGTGTTTAGGTGGAACAAAGTTTGGGTTAATGAAGTCTAAGGTTCTATGTGCATAGTTTTGGAACGTCTAGCGGCTCTAACCAAGTTGGCGTCAGTGATTGTATTAAACAGAACAGTTATAGCTTCGAGAGGCGCGGAAAAAGGCCATGTAGTGATTAAATATGGCAGAATCATGGCAATCACCGCAGAGTGGGAATTGTTGCTCTGTTTAATTGGGTAATTCCGGTATAGTCGCCCTAAATCCCTTACTTACAGTGACTTACAGAGATTGAGAGCAAAATGAGTAGACGTATAGCTATCGTCGAGGACGAGGCTGCAATTAGAGAGAACTATGCGGATGTGCTGCGTAAGCAAGGCTACGAGGTACAGACCTTCGCGAACCGAAAAGACGCGATGTCGGCATTTGATATTCGCCTACCAAGTCTAGCGATAATAGATATCGGGCTGGAGAATGAGATAGATGGCGGCTTTAATCTATGTCAGACGCTTAGATCGCTCTCAGATACATTGCCTATTATTTTCCTTACGGCGCGAGATAATGATTTTGATACGGTGAGTGGACTGCGAATGGGCGCGGACGACTATCTAACAAAGGATATTAGTCTGCCGCACCTAACGGCCAGAATTGCAGCTCTGTTTCGTCGGCTAGATGTGATTGATCAGCCCCCTTTGCCTGAAAGTTTATTACACAGAGGAAAGCTTTCGCTGGATATCAGTCGTCTTACAATTCAGTGGGACGGACAGCCAGTTGCACTAACGGTAACGGAGTTCTGGATGGTTCATGCGTTGGCCAAATTCCCTGGCCATGTGAAAAGCCGTCAGGTACTAATGCAAGAATCGAAAATATTCGTTGATGGCAGTACGATTACTTCGCACGTAAAAAGAATTCGCAAAAAGTTCATACTGATAGATGAAGACTTCGACTGCATCGAGACTGTCTATGGAATGGGTTACCGCTGGAACATCATGCTCGAAACGGTTACTTAATAGTATATGAACCTTTCATTCAGAAATCCGTTTGGGATTCGATTCAAGTTGGTATTTCTTTCCAGCTTTCTGTTAGTCATACCCTGGCTTGGCTATCAATATATTCTTGAGATGGAACAAGTTCTCAGGCGTGGGCAAGAACAAATTGTCCTAGGTACAGCTCAGGCTTTAGCGACCGCGCTCAACGAGCGACCAGAACTCTTCGATGAAGGGAGCTATTCGCCAGCGAGGCGCAGCGAAGATCTCTACGTCTACCCGATCTTCTCCGCGCTCGCACTGGACGATGGTTCGCTGACTGATTGGAACGAATACCAGCAATATGAAGTTACGTTCGGCGATAAGGACCAATTGCGCACCCAACTGAATCCCTCTCGATACTATAGTCGTGATGAAACGTTAAGTTTTCGTAACATGGTCGGAGAGCACGATGGTTCGCTGTATGCCTATTTTAAAGTTTCAGATGATGAAATTGTCTATCGTAGTCGCGATTCACTTAGCGTGCATCGTAGCGACTTTTTAGAAATTACGATGCTGTCGAAAGAAGGGAATGAGATTAAGCGCTATGTCATAGCTCCTTATGAGCCAGAGTTTCTCTATCCGTTTCAGGTCGCAGATGGCTATAGTAATCCGATACATGAAGATAGGATCAGTGGCCAGTGGTACGAATCTAATGAGGGCTATGAGATTGAGCTACAGATCCCCATGGACATGTTGGGAGATCGACTTGGTTTCGCGATCTTTGATGTAGATGACGAGAGCAATCGTTACGTGAAAACTGCAGTGGCGACCTATCGGGTAGCTGATGCTGATCGGCTTGGATCCCTGCGTCTACCCACGCCTGAGATCGATAGGATCGTGGCTGGAATGGGGCACAACAACTCCCGTATTCAGGTTTTGGATAGGAATGGCAGGGTACTTCAATCGGTGGGTGATATTCAGTCAGCAACCGGGCTATTGCTCAGCTCTGCATCTGGCGAGACTCCTATCAATAAGTATTGGCTCTATATGCAGAATAAGATTCTGAACCCGCTCTATTATCAATTTCTAACCAAGCCTAGTAACAATTTTATTGATGAGCTGTATTCAGATGTAACGCGTGAGGGTGCGCATATCAATGCGGCGCTTGAGGGCGAGGCCACAACGCAGTTTCGCACACTCGCGTATACCGACACGCGCCTGTTAGAGGCGGCACATCCAATACTGGCTAACGGTGAGATCATGGGTGCGGTGGTGGTCGATCAAAATATGAATGGCCTCAGAACATTTCGAAACCAAGCGATGGAGATGTTGTTCAATACCATGCTCGCGGTGATGCTGATCGTCACGCTCGGGCTATTCTTCTCCGCCTCGAGAATCTCTTCGCGCATACGTTCATTGAGAAATCAGGCTGAAGGTATTATCGGCGAGACGGGCAGGATACAGAACACAATCGTCGCGACCCGAAATTCAGATGAAATCGGCGATTTGTCGCGCAGCTTTTCCACTATTGTTGAGCGGCTAACTCAATACACTGACTATCTGGAGAATATGTCTTCCCGATTGTCCCATGAACTACGTACGCCGGTAATAGTGGTGCGCTCCTCTCTCGAGAACCTTGGTCTTACTGCGCCTAACCACGAGTCGGCGGTCTATATTGAGCGAGCCGAAGAAGGCATTAGGCGTCTCAACCTAATTCTCACCAATATGAGCGAGGCGACAAGGTTGGAACAGATGCTACAAACATCTGAGAAGGAGAAGATTGAGTTGAGTAAGGTGCTTCCGGGATGCGTGGAGGGATACAAACTCGCCTATCCCGAGACTCGATTCGAGCTCGATATTAGCCCGCAGCCAATCTTTATTGACGGCGTGCCAGAGTACATAGCACAGTTGTTAGACAAACTAATCGCGAATGCCGTCGAGTTCTCTTATGAGGACCAGTCGATCATAGTATTCAGTCGCGCACTGCGTGATCATGCAATCATCAAGGTATCTAATGCAGGGCCGTATCTGCCAGAAGAAATGCAGGACAGACTCTTTGAATCGATGATCTCCATGCGACCACAAGAGAAACAAGATCAGCCGCATTTGGGGATGGGTTTGCATATCGCTAGGCTGATCACTGAATTTCATGGCGGACAAATTCGCGCAGAAAATAGGCAGGACCGGGAAGGGGTGGTAATAACGGTTGTTGTTCCTCTTTTCTATCGCTGACTCATAGCAGTTCGCTTGATCTACTGTAATGGCGACGAGTCACTACGAGCAGGTTATCTATTCTCCAGTATAGTACTTTGCCGCATTTTCTTTAACAATTGGCGAATCGGTTGACCAGGCATGGCAGGTATTCAATACAACGGGCCGCTTGTCACTAGTACCGACATCGGAATCTGCCAGGTTCTTCTTGTGCCGCAGTAGTGGCCAGATTGTTTGCATCGCAACCGTTGCCATTGGAAACAGTAGCTCGGTCAGATGTGTGCAGCCTTGCACTCCGCCTACCTTCATCCGTATAGCCTTGCGCCATCCTGCTCCCATCTGAACTCCTATCACAGCCTTATAGGCAGACGTAATACTTGGGCACATCTCGAACGGACTGTGTTCAGTCACGGCTACGACATCTTGAATTACGAAATTGTCGTCTATGGTCACTCTGAGCAGCATTTCGTGTAGTGGCTCACCTATTGGTACGTCTCCCCTCCAATTATTGCTGAACTGATAAGTCTTCTTATCGGTCATGTGTGCTTCGATGTCCCATAGCCCATCTTCACGCTCGTAACCTCGATAGTCGATGGCGCGTGTATGTGCGTGTTTTCGGGGGGTAGGTTCTGGTAATGGCATAAAAGGGCCTTGGTTCTTTAGCGGAAATAGTAGTCCGCAATTCATGCTTTCAGAGTGATTTCAGTGGTTCGTGACCGACTGTCTGCGAAGCAACAGTATAACTCAAGACGGAATTTTTGTGTGCCCTGCTCCGGCATTTGGGGCATAATAGTTCGACTAGATTATTCAGGAGATACAAAATGACTACAGCAAGTGCACGCCATATCCTCGTCGAGACAGAAGACGAATGCAACGCATTGAAGGTTAGAATAAATGCGGGTGAAGATTTCGCAGACGTAGCGAAAGAACATTCCAGCTGCCCCTCAAAAGCACAGGGCGGCGACCTCGGCCAATTTAGCCCAGGAATGATGGTAAAAGAATTCGATGAAGTTGTTTTTAGCGCCGCAGTGAATTCTTTACAGGGACCTGTGAAAACGCAATTCGGTTATCACCTTTTGGAAGTAACCAGTCGCGAAGGCTAAACTTTTGCAAATCTTATCTATGGCATTATTCAAGATAGAAATCGATACAAAGGGCAGCTTAGTTTTCGATTCAGTGTTCTTCACCAAGTAATCGAAGGCTAGGCTGCCAATCTAATGACTCAAAAATCAATCCAAGATTCAAAAAAATTCGATGACAAGGATGTGGAAATAATTTCCAGATCTCTTGAGCATGATGGCTTTCTTCGGATCGAGCATCTACAACTTCGTCATCGCCTTTTCTCAGGTGAATGGAGCGAAGTCTTCACGAGAGAGCTACAGTTAAAAGACCCAGCTGTCGGCGTTCTTCTGTTCGACCCAGATCAAGATGCGCTGCTACTTGTGCGGCAGTTTAGGGTTGGTATGTTCAGTGACGCCTCACTCGATGGCGATAAAGTCTTGGGATGGCCATTGGAAATAGTGGCAGGGATGGTGGGTAGCACAGAGCAATTCGAAGCAGTGGCTCTCAGGGAGTGCAAAGAAGAGTCGAACTGCGTGCCAACCGACCTCATCAAGATTTGTGAATATTACAATAGCCCTGGTGGTAGCAACGAGAAGATCATTCTATTCTGCGGGCGCATCGACAGTAGAAATGTAGGCGGAGTGTATGGGTTGATCGAGGAGCACGAAGACATCGAAGTGCAAGTGCTGAGCTACGCTGACGCCATGTCTCTTATCGACAGTGGTGAGATCAATAACGCCATGACTATCATTGCCCTGCAATGGTTGCAGCTGCATCGCCAGGCGCTTCTCGATAGTTGGAATTAGGGCCTAGAGAGCCCCAAGCTTGGCATATCACACTTACTCACTCCGTATTTGTACAAATGTTGACCACTTCTAGGAATTTGCGGGGTCAATTGGCTCGCAATAAGGCCCTAAAACGTTACAATTGGGCATTCTTGCGTAGATGGTCAAGTCGAACAGCGACTGACCGAAAATAAATTAAGCGCTGACGAAATTTATTAGAAAGAGTTGGGATTCGCTTGTTGTGAATCTGATCTCCGCTCTGAGAAAGCATGGCAAAAAGTAGCTACAGTGTAGATCTGATTAAGCAAATGGCCGAATGTGACGCTAACTATATTCGTTTGCTTAAGCTAGTGCCCCATTTACAAGCCTATCGCGATAAGTCTTTTGTGGAGATGGCGATGCTCAATAACACAGGCCGTGAAAAAGGCATTATTGAGCAACTAAAAAATAGTGATGAACCCGAAAAACTTTTGGAAGGTTTATTCGTTGAATTCTGCATTGCGGACGAGACAAGTTTTGGCGGCAGGGTTACGGTTGAGATTGAAATTGTCGAGGCGTTTAAATACACCACAACCTTGGAAATCAGGCAGAAGCCTGTTCTCGAGGAATGGATGACAAATCCTTCGATGTTGGTTCGCGTTTATCATGATGCGAGCACTGCTGAGGTTATATCCTACCAGGGGCATAGAAACCTACAGCCGAAGTATGAGCAGCCGAATGCGAAGATGTACCATTCAGATGAGAAGATGCAAGTGAATATGTTCCTTGGTGAATGGCTAACCCACAGTCTTAAAGTGGGAAGAAGCACGGAATTGGTAAGTGCCACTTAAAACCTAATAAAAATCATCATCAATGGCATTCATGACCTCATTGATCACACAGAACCCGATCAAGATTACTCAGATCACTGATACCCATCTATACGGCGAGCCTTCTGGTACGCTGTTAAAGATGAATACCAGTGAGACGCTGGGTCATGTAATGGAATTGGTGAAGGCGAACGAGGATGAGATTGATCTCGTGTTGGCTACTGGGGATATCGCTCAAGACGCTTCCGACAATGCCTACGCAAACTTTCTTGAAATTATTGCCTCATTGAATTCGCCCTTCAGGTGGATACCTGGAAATCATGACAATGCTACTGTCATGAATAGGATTGCAGAGGGAACGGGGGCTAGCGAAAAAACCGCGAAGCTAAATAATTGGCTGATCGTCTTGCTCGATACGAGCATCTTGGGCCAGGTACACGGAAAGCTTGCGAAGACAGAAATTAATTTTCTGACCAGCGTTTTGCGCGCTGCAGAGAAGGACGACAGTATCGAAAACTGTCTGATAACGATGCATCACAATCCGGTGCCGGGAAATTCGGCATGGATGAAAGATATTGGTCTGGAGAATGGTGAGCAGTTTTTTGAAGCCATCAAGATATCGAAGAAGGTAAGATGTGTGCTGTATGGTCATATCCATCAAGAATTGGATTTTGAGCATCAGGGCATTCGTTGTTTATGTACTCCCTCAACCTGCATCCAGTTTAAACCGAAAGTTATCGGCTTCTCTTTAGACATGGTCAATCCGGGATATAGATCATTGCAACTATTTGCCGACGGAAGTATCGAATCAGAAGTTAGAAGAGTATCCGGTGAGACCTTCGAAGCAGACTACAATAGCCCCGGCTACTAACACTCTACAGAGAATCAATACACATTGCCTGTTCAACCCCATGTGCTATATCTGCACGGCTTCCTGAGCTCTGTGCAGTCACTCAAGGCGCAGCAGGTGTTGGCCTATTGCTCGGAGATTGGCCTAAGAAAAAACATCACGATTCCCCAAATGAACCACGGGCCCGCTGAGACCATCGCTGCGCTACACGCACTAATAGACGAGAATGACGCAGGTAATCTAGTGCTAATGGGTAGTTCACTTGGCGGATATTATGCTACTTACCTTTCGGAGTTCTATCAGGCTCCGGCTGTATTGATCAATCCAGCGGTAAGACCCTATGAACTATGGGAATCTCACCTAGGCGAGAATAGAAATTATCACTCAGGCGAGATTCATGTCGTCACTAGAGAACATATTGAAGAGCTTAGACAGATCGATATTCCTGTGCTGTCAAAGCCGAAAAATTTCAAAGTCTTCTTGCAGACATTAGATGAGACACTGGACTACCGGCAGGCGCTTGAAAAGTTTGGGGTAGGCCAATGTGTAGTGCATGAGAATGGTAGCCATAGCTATGACGACTTCGAGCATGAATTGCCTGTCATGTTTGATTTCTTCTTATCAAGAATTAGCTAAAATAAGCGATAAAATACTATTGGGTCACAGAAAAATTCAGGGATTGTAAATACCGTCTAACAGGCAGCAATCGAAGCCAATACGCAATGAGAATTAGTTCATGAGTAACACTTATAACGCTGATGCCATCGAAGTACTTACGGGTTTAGACCCGGTAAGAAAACGGCCCGGCATGTACACCGATACGACACGCCCGAATCACCTTATTCAAGAGGTGATCGACAATAGTGTTGACGAGGCCCTAGCGGGCCACGCGAGTCACCTCAACTTGCAGTTGAATAAAGACGGCTCGGTAGAGGTGAGTGACGACGGCCGTGGCATGCCTGTCGATAAGCACAAGGGCGAAAAAGTGAGTGGCGTAGAGCTAATTCTTACTCGCCTTCACGCGGGAGGTAAATTCTCCAATAAGAACTACCAATATTCCGGGGGATTGCACGGAGTTGGTGTATCAGTCGTCAACGCGTTGTCCTTGTATCTGGAAGTAACCGTAAAGCGAGATGGCAAGGTCTACGCCATGTCTTTCAAGGGTGGCGAGAAAGCCTCCGAGCTAAAGGCGATCGATACCGTAGGAAAGAGAAACACCGGTACCATGGTTAAATTCCTGCCAGATGGGAAATATTTTGACTCAGTTAAGATTTCCATACCTCGACTAAAGCACGTGCTACGCGCCAAGGCAGTTCTCTGCTCTGGACTACGCGTCACTTTTGTCGACAACACTGTTAGCGAGGAAAAGTCTCAGAGCGAAGAGTGGATTTTTGAAGATGGTCTGATCGATTACCTAACTCAGGCTACAGCGGATTATGAAACGCTACCTAAGGAGCCGTTCTTTGGCTCGGTACAGGGGGGCGACGAAGCAGTAGATTGGGCGATTCAATGGCTTCCTGAAGGCGGTGAAACAACCGGCGAGAGTTACGTGAACTTGATTCCGACTCCACTGGGCGGCACCCATGTCAGTGGCTTGCGCACGGGCCTGCTAGATGCGCTGCGGGAGTTCTGTGAATTCCGAAATCTGCTACCACGCGGGCTGAAGCTCACTTCAGACGATATCTGGGACAAGTGCAGCTATGTGATCTCCTCGAAGCTATTGGATCCACAGTTCTCGGGTCAGACTAAGGAGCGACTCTCATCACGGCAATGCGCTGCATTTGTTTCTGGCATCATCAAGGATTCTTTTAGTCTCTGGCTAAATCAGCACACAGATGAGGCGGAGTTGATTGCCGAACTCTGCATTAGCAATGCGCAGGTACGTCTGAAGGCCAGTAAACAGGTTGCTCGTAAGAAGATTACGTCTGGGCCCGCATTGCCAGGAAAATTGGCCGACTGCTCGACTCAAGATGTCATGTCTGGGGAATTGTTTCTCGTGGAAGGAGACTCAGCGGGCGGGTCTGCGAAACAGGCACGAGACCGAGAAACTCAGGCGATACTTCCGCTGCGAGGAA
>JAPKAI010000136.1 GCA_028825335.1 Gammaproteobacteria bacterium
CCGAAGCCGCCAAGCCCAATGGGGACTGACGATTCGGGTATAAGGAAAGGCTCGGGTTCTAAGCCATCTAGTATAGGAAAGAAGCCCGCACTGAGGGTCGTTAAGTAAATTGGATTAGGGCTGCGTGCCTAGTTGATGTATTCGAAAACCTTGACCACTCTGGTCACGCCCGACACATTGCGCGCTAAGCGCGCCGCATTGTCGCCTTTGCTCTGATCGATCAAGCCCATCAGATATATTGCTCCGTTTTCTGCTATCACTTTAACCTGTCCAGACGGAACGCCGCTGTTCGTCAGCATGAGAGTGCGTACCTTGGTTGCTATCCAAGTATCGTTGCTGCGCGCAATCAGGCTGGTCTTGCCGGCAACTTCCAGTTCATTGTGGATGCGCTTTATCTTGGTGCTGGCTTGACTCGCAATCTCGCTCGCCTTGTTCTTCAGCTCATTTGAAGCGACCTGGCCCACTAATAAAACTACGCCGTTGTGGCTGATCACATTGAAATTAGCCTTTCTAAATTCTGATTCCTGTGATTTCATGTTGACGATCACTTTGGTTTCGATCAATTGATCCTCAACGCGGGCGCCAGCGGTTCTCTCCGTCGGGTCTTCAGAAATTCCCTGCTCACCAGTAGTCTCTATCAGAATTGCAGTACAGGAAGTTATAAGAAGAACAGTTGCTAGGGGTAAAAGTTTTTTTAGAGACGTCAGTTTCATCATTCGTCACCTCCAAATAGTTGAGTATCAATAAAATCACATAGGCAGTGAATAACTACCAAGTGGACTTCTTGTATGCGCGCAGTCCGGTTGGAAGGCACGCGTATTTCAATGTCTTGATTCCCGAGCAGGCCCGTCATCAATCCACCATCGTTACCACTCAGCACCACTGTCAGCATCTTTCGCTCCTGTGCGGCCTTCATAGCGGCAGCAACATTAGCAGAATTTCCGCTGGTTGAGATGGCGAGCAATACATCGCTCGCCTGGCCGAGTGCGCTTACCTGTTTTGAGAAAATTTCTTCATAGCTGTAGTCGTTTGCTATTGCGGTCAGGGTTGAGCTATCTGTTGTTAGCGCCATTGCTGGCAGCCCTGGCCGTTCCTTTTCAAAGCGGTTTAGTAGCTCCGCCGAGAAATGCTGGGCATCACCTGCAGAGCCCCCATTTCCACAACTGAGTATCTTGCCATTGTTTAGGAGGCTATTCACCATAGCCTCGCCGGCTCGATGAATAGGTTCGATCAGTACTTCAAGCGACTGCTGCTTAACGGCAATGCTGTCTTGAAAATGTTGGCCGATCCGATCTGCTAATTCCATTTAAATAATTACCCTGTGATTTTCATCATGAAACAAATTCGTGAAATAAAAAGTATTCTTATCTATCGGCCGCTAGTGCGGCAATATTTATCGTTTTGGGGTGCTTTCTTTAGCTAGATTTGAATATGACTGGCAATACCCGGTGAAAGTTTCAGTAAAATGCATTCTTAATCCAATCAAAGCGAAGTCCCGCGGCATGAACACGATCTCTAGGTGCATGTGTTAGGCCTATTACATCGAAGCGGCGGCCGCACTGCAGTTGCTGATGAGCTTGCAGATAGGGGGCTGCTGTAAGGCGAATCTTTTTCTGTTTAATGCTTGTTACGGAGTTTAATGCGCCGCCGAAATGCTCGCTGCAACAATAGCGAACCTCTGCGAATACCAAGGTGTTGGAATCGGTCATGATTAGATCGATCTCACCATGGCGAGATCGATAGTTCCTACAAAGCAGCTTCAGGCTTTGAGAATGGAGATGGCGCGCGCCTTAGGTTCCTGAGCTTTGCCAAAGACTTGGCTATTGATGGATCGTCCAAACATTGGTGCTCCATCCTTTGGGATACAGCTGTCGGGGAGGGGGTTTAGTCTGAAGCACCGTCCGGGTTCTCTTGCAATGTGGCTTTTCCATCGACGAAGCGAGCAACTTCCAGGCGACGGTGAATGCGACCGTTGTCATCCATGGTGAGAATACCGGTGGCACCGCGCAGTGACGTAATGTCCTCCTCGTCAAATTGTTGGAGGCGAGAATACAGGCGAAAACTGTCTATGCCCATAGCTCGGAAGCGTTGTACCGGCCCTTGAGCGGGTCGCAAGCTAGATGCGGTATTGGATTTTAAGGGGTCGTAGTTGGCTAAGATCCAAGGTGCATCTGTAAATATAATGCCGTTTAGATCCTGATTCGCGCTTTGATTATCTAGGCCATCATAGATGGAAGGCAGGGCGTAGACGGGTATGTCGCCTGCGAAGTAGAAGGCGAGGGTAGGCTTTATCTGTCGACCCTCTCTTGGATTTGCGATAAGGAAAATGAAGTCGATGTCGCGGCGGCGCCGCGGCGTGAATTCCACGCTAGACCTTGGCAGCAGTTGCACTAGCCGGTCTCTGCGCTGTTCGCTGGAATCGATAGCTATCAGGCGCTTAATAACAGCAGCGTAGTCATTGTCACCACTGAACGTCGACTGTGAAACTAAGTTGCCGCCTCTGCTTGTCCAGTTGTTTGCGAAGGCCTGTTGTAGACGCTGATAGTCGCTAGATTGAGGAGTAATTATCGCAGCATTTCTATGTCCGGCCTGCCAGGCCAATTCGACTGCTTGTTCGATCTCGTCTTCGGGTGCGAGTCCAAATTGAGTGAGGTTAGTAGAACTACTGTTGCTTTCATCGGCATAATTAAGAGCGAGGGTAGGCACTGGTAATTCATGTAGTTGTTGAAGCTGATTGACCAGCTGCTTGTAGAGCGGCCCGATTATGAGGTCGGCACCACTGGCAACGGCGGCATCATAAAGCAGGTATATAGCAGTTTGATTGCTGCTATCGAAAACTGAAATTCTGGGCACATCCCGAGAGACGTCGAGTGCGGCATAGTAGGCGCTCAGAAAGCCTTCCTGAATCGCCCTCCCAGCAGAGTCTTGCAATGGTAGTATGAGAGCGATGTGTTTCGGTCTCTGTTCCCAGGCCTGCTCTAGCTTTTCTAGTTGCAGCGGTAGTTGCTGGGCTGCGGGATGTTGGCTCCATATTCTTCGCCACTGGGTGATGGCATCTAGCTGAGAGCGTATGCTGTATGCCTCAGATGTTACGACGCGGGCAAGTTCGACCCAGCCCCGTGACTGATAGCTGTCTGCAGTATTCGCGAAGTTGTTGAGCTGTACTAAGGAGAAGCTGTTGATAGCGTCCCAGATTTCATTGTGGACGCTGATATTCGCCCTTGGGTTATTTTCGTTAGCGTTGCCAAGCCGCAAATAGGCAGACAGTGCATCTCCATACTGCTCGTTTTCTTGATAGGCAAGCCCGAGAAGAAGTAGGTATTCTTGTAGCAGCTCGGGTCGACTCTCCAAACCTGCGGTATCTGTGGATGACAGTATGGCTAAAGCATCTGCGATTCGATCCGTATTCAGCGCAAGTCTTGCGTCTAGTAAGGATGCTCGAAGTTGCAGATGTTCGGGATAGTTCGCTAGATTATTTAGAAGGGCCCGTTGCCGCGCAGCTCGATCAAGATTGCCCTCTTCAATTAGTGCCTCTAATGCCAGAACGCGCAGTTCGGCAGATTCAACACCCGCCGTATTTTCTGCCGCCCGAAGCAGTTCATCAATTGAGGCGCCTTGTGGATCAAAATCGGGTGCAGATTCCTCGGAGATATCGGTGGTCGAGCCGCATGACTGCAAAATAATTAATAGCAGCAGCAATCTTGTTTTACGCATAGGGGCTAAAAGGAGAGGGGCTAATTTCATCTTTGTGTAGTGGGCTTTGTCTGCTAAGTTGTGCGCTAGTTTTTAAAGACTAATACAGTTCACTAGGGACAGCAATTTATTCGCTATAGTAGTGCCCGAATGATACTCGCCAAGGAGATAAGTTGATTGAGATGCTTAGCCAATGAGTGAATCCGGTACGTTGTATATTGTCGCTACGCCCATTGGGAATTTAGATGATATCTCAAGAAGGGCGATTGAAATTCTGAATTCCGTGGACCTTATAGCTGCAGAAGATACGCGGCACAGTCAAAAGTTGCTGCAGAGTATACAAGTCGGCACTCCGGTAGTTTCCCATCACGATTTTTCCGCAGACAGCGCTATAAATCGAATCCTCGATAAATTGGTCTCCGGCAGCTCGATTGCATTGATATCGGATGCTGGAACCCCGTTGATATCTGACCCCGGCTACAAGCTGGTTAGTTTGGCGCGCCAGAAAAAACTCTCCGTTATCCCCATTCCGGGTGCAAGTGCACTGGTGTCGGCGTTAAGTGTTTCTGGGCTCGCAACTGATAGATTTACTTTCGAAGGTTTTCTGCCCAGCAAGGCAGCCGCGAGACAGAAAAGGTTGTTGGGTTTAGTGGATGAGCAGCGCACGATGGTGTTCTATGAGTCGACTCACAGAATCATGGAAAGCCTAATGGATATGGGTGCAGCATTCGAAGAGCAGCGTTTGATATTTATCGGCCGAGAACTGACTAAACGTTTTGAGTCGCATTTTCTTGGTACGGCCGCGGCATGTGTTGAGTGGCTTGGCGGCGATGCAAATCAGATCAAGGGTGAATTCGTCGTCATCGTGGCTGGCAGCGATGAGCGGCTCGAGGAAGCGCGCAGGCATGAGCAGGCCATGGATATTGTGCGTTTGCTGAAGTCAGAAGTTTCGATGAAGAAGGCGGTCAGTCTGGCAAGCAAGATAAGTGGTGCACGTAAGAATCTTCTGTATGAGGCGGCGCTAAAGGAGCTTGTCGACAGCGAGGATTAGGCTGTCAGCGAATATCAGTTGTAACCGATGAGTTTCTCCTTTAATCTCCCCTCCCGAGTCAGCCGGGCAATTGCTGTCTTTAGCTCTTCGTTTGTCGACTACCGATTTACGAGGAAATCGACAGAGGAAAGTCCGGGCTCCATAGAGCAG
>JAPKAI010000137.1 GCA_028825335.1 Gammaproteobacteria bacterium
ATGCAGCACTGCGTGAAGGCCTGATATTTCTTTACTGGTTCCTGCCCGGCATGGCATTGCAGTTCGCGAGTATGGCGATGGCTTCCTCGCTGCGAGCGACTGGCATCGTTAAGCCGGCTATGATCGTTCAAGGTTTAACAGTAGTGTTAAATATAATTCTTGCCCCCATACTAATCGCCGGCTGGGGCCCTGGACCAGCCCTTGGCGTTCTCGGCGCGGGCCTCGCTAGCAGCATTTCCATTACAATCGGCGTGGTCCTGCTTACCCTGTATTTTTTTAAGTTGGAGAAATATGTGTCCTTCGAGCCAGCGCTCTGGCGACCCCGATTCGACATCTGGAGGAAGATGCTGGACATCGGCCTACCAGCCGGTGGCGAAATGCTTTTGTTATTCGTGTATTTTTCCGCAGTTTATTGGCTGATTCAGGACTTCGGCGCGCCAGCACAGGCAGGGTTTAGTATAGGTGGCCGCATCATGCAATCCATCTTCATGCCGACAATGGCTATCGCGTTCGCCGTAGGCCCGATCATTGGTCAAAATTTCGGCGCTGGCAAAGTCGATAGAGTCAGAGAGACGTTCAAGAGTGGCATCATTCTTAGTAGCATCGTCATGTTTATCACTACGGTGATAATGCAATGGCAACCAGAAGTCTTAATGATGATTTTCACCGACGATACTGAAGTAATCGAAGTGGGCGCCGTCTTCCTGCAACTGATTTCCCTCAATTTCGTAGCGCAAGGCATAGTCTTCACCTGCTCTGGCGTCTTTCAGGGGCTAGGCAATACGCGCCCAGCGCTGCTTAGTTCAGGCGTGCGTATACTCATATTTGTCCCAATGACCGTCTATCTTCGCTATCAGCCAGATTTCAGCATCAATATGGTTTGGTATGTTTCGATATTGTCCGTCACGGCGCAGGCTATTGTGAGTTTTCTCTTGGTACGCCGAGAGTTCATGCGAAAACTAAAAATGAGTGATGACAGCCAATACTTAGTTGACAACCCCTAGGGGCGGTAATAGTCTGTGGCAACGTCAAAAAACATCAAGGACTGGATCCATGAGAAAACTACATTTTGCTGCACTCTCTGCTGCCACGTTACTACTTAGCTCTACAGCCTTAGCCGGCGATGGCTTCTCACCCGATGAGGCTTTTCAGACTATGCTAAAACTTGAAGGAAATTGGGCTGGCGAAGCTCAAGTCGTTCCTGTTGGTCAAACTAGAGATGATGCCGATGTTGCAGCAACGTCAGTCTCTTTCAAGAATATCGGCAATTCGTCGGTAATGCAGACATTTGCTGCAGGCACTCCTGCCGAAATGGTTAGCATGTATCATCAGAATGGCAAAGAAGAGCTTATTCATACTCACTACTGCGCTATTGGCAATCAACCTTCAATGACTTTTAGAGACTCTGGTGAAGAAGGCGTCATCGACTTCCAATTCACCAAGGGTACAAATATGGACGTCGCATCGAGCCCGCATGCTCACCATAGCTTCATGCGTATGATCGATGACGATACTTACGAAACTCGGACTGAGAATTGGGGCGGTGGCAAAGTCACTTCGGTTCGCTACACTACAATGAAACGAGTTGCAGAATAACTCTAAGTCACTTGAATCGATAAAATTAAGGCGTAACTTTTGTTACGCCTTTTTTGTTTCCTTTTTAGACCGCAAATCAGTTTCTTCTATCTTAGTCCGGCATTGGTTATTCCATAAAACCGTCAATGCATGTATTCATCAAAGAAGTACGCAGTAGGTGAAACCAAAGTTTGGAACCAGTTCTAACCTCTGTACTGCTGCGAACGGAATTGCTATCTAGTCATTTCCATTTCGCTGCTTACAAAATACTCTCTTCAGGCCTCTCTAATTTTTTGACTATACTCAACGAGAAAATTTCAGAATATACCCTTTGAATTCTTCACTCAGATAATTTGTGTGAATAGGCTTTTCTTGGCTAGAACTATACCCAAGCTCGGTCATCCTATCACTTAATTTATTCTTCCTACCACGTCCGGGATCGACAATAATCACCTCACACTCTTCATTCGAATGACCTTCAATAAAATTAGCCAGTAATGAGACGTGTTGATCTTCATATAATAAATCGCTTCCTATTATCAAATCGAAAAGACCAAGATCGTCCTCTTTCTCAGCCCAATCTACTTGCTCATAAACAATAGGCTGATCTTTATTGAGCAGGGTATTTCTTTCAAGAAAAGTACTCACCTCAGGGTGGTAGTCAGTTGCCGTGATGTTCGCATGTTTTTTATTAAGGAGCAGGCTGCTTAGCGCCATACCACAGCCGACTTCTAGGATTCGTTTTGAGCCTGTATTGAAGTCGCTGATATAGTGCGCAAGAACCATACTTGAAGGCCACACGACACCAAAAATTGGCCACTGAGCAGGAGAAATACCGAGATTCTTCGCAATATTTCCTGGGTCATGAAATTCTTGCCGATTACGCAGTGTACACAGATGAATGTCAATTTTTCCAAACTCGATAGTCTGAAAGGATAATCGAAGTTTTGTCATTAGGCTGCCTTTAGATTGGCGCTAAGTCAGCTATCTGAGATATATGACAAAACGGTATAACATCATAAGCTAATATACTGCGTTTCTAAGTGCAATATGCTTGGAGTCAGATCCAGAATTCACCTCTAAAGCACAACATTACTCGCAACCCTCCTCAGTAATGGGCTAGAATCTTGCTAATTCGGTCAACTATTAAGCAATCAATCCAATTGTTGCTTTCGAAGATGCCGAGAAAATACGATTTTCTAACTAATTTCAGGAAACAATATGAACATAATCAAGCCTAGCTTAGTTGTAGCGGCACTTTCGCTACTTTCACCGGTGCTCGTTAGTGCCCAGAGCCTAACTCCTCTGCAACAGAGCGTACAGAATGTAATGGGAATGGACCACCGTACGGAGGCGGAGCTCGCTAGAGATGCGGACCGCGATCCAATCGCTGCACTAGACTTCATCGGCCTCGAAGCCGACATGACTGTTATCGAATTCTTACCAGCAGGCCAGGCTTACTACACAAAGATTCTAGGCCCAGTGCTGAGAGACAACGGACATCTTTACACCGTCGACAACGCGAACACATTCGGCAATTGGGGTGACTGGACCGAAAAAGACATGTTTGCCATGACGCATCAGGTAACTATTGAGAATAATTACAGCAGTGCAGAAGGACGGTATGTACCAGGCGATATTAACTTCGGCGTGGCAAGCGCAGATATGTTCCTTCATTTTCGGGAATACCATAACTTCAATGAGGCAGACAACAGCCGCGTCAATTCTGAAGTTTTTGATACTCTGAAGTCTGGTGGTACCTATGTTGTTGTAGACCATACGCGACGTCATATGCAGGAAGAGACTGGTACACTAGGTCGACGTGAAGATCCGGTAGATGTAATCCTACAAGTACAGGCAGCTGGCTTCGTTCTCGATAGAGCTTCTGATATGTTCTTCCAAGGTAGTGACGACCTGTCTCAGGAAGTTGGACAGATCCCGAACATGACAGACCGTTTTTTCTTGATATTTAAGAAGCCTTAAACTCAACGCTTTATGCAGTGATAGAGCCTTCGATGACAGTGTCCTCAGTGATCCAGCCTCGAAGGCTTTTTTTCGCCCACATTTTTGGCTTGCGCTCTCTAAGCCCATCAAATATCGCTTTGCTATAGGGCTATGTTATAAAGACTGAGTAGTTTCTTCACCTAAAAATAAAACAACGGAGCTAACCATGAAACGCCTATTACTTATTGCATGTATTTTCCACGGTCTCGGCTTCACGGTTCTAGCTCAGGATTCCGGTGCGCCGCCCGCGATATTTAAACCTAGCGCAGAAATTGAAGCCGAATTGGATAGAGCTGCGGCATCATCTGCATCCGCTGGCGGCTGGTCAGTAGCTATTTCACCCGGTGTATCAGTCCGTCGCCGCAGTAGTGGTGTGGAACAGTATGCGATCATCCACCCCTGGAGTATGGAAATCTATCGCATACTTGAAGGAAGCGGAACGTTCGTAACCGGCGGCAAGCTAGAGCTCCCTTTGGCAGAATCTAGCAACCCAAATATCGTACGCACTCAACATGGCATAATCGGCGGACTTGCTCGACAAGTTACCGCGGGAGATGTGCTAGTACTGCAGCCCGGCACGCCACATTGGTTTCGAAGCATAGATGGCGAGACTATTACCTACATGGAAAGCAGAATCATGATTACGACCCATCCGGTCCAGTATCAGTAGGTGAGTAGAGATGGACGCTGCTCATCCGCGTAGCGTTCAGCCTGTCTCTTTTACAGTGACACTATTACTCTGCTCAGCAGTTGTTCAATTTTGGGAATAGGAGAATATAAAGCCAGCGATGCCGCTCCTGTCTCTCGGGGCCGCCGTTTCTTGCGTGGCCTTGAGGGTCATTGCTTTGACCGAATCATGGATGAGCAGGGTGATGAGATTCGTGTTCAACTCGAAGTGCAGGAATGTAGTTTTTAGTTAGATCGACTAATGTCTGCGCTATACTTTTTAATATAAAAATTTACTGTGTACCCTTCCATCTTGCAGTTCATTTGCAAACGCATGAGAGTTGTCTACTAGATATGAGAAAATTTAGCGCGGCCTTTGCACTCCTTTTATCCTTAGTTACTTGCACGAACTCTCCCTTAGATAGACGTCAGGTCATACTCTACTCCGATGCCGATATAGCAGAGCAGGGCATTCGTAGTTACCGCGAGATTCAGGCAGAGATACCCGCAACTACCAGCGCGAGAGAACTCCAATATGTCCAATGCGTCGCCAATTATGTTGTATCTGCTTTAGATAACGAAGATCAGTCACGTTTCGATTGGGAAGTCACAGTATTTGACA
>JAPKAI010000138.1 GCA_028825335.1 Gammaproteobacteria bacterium
AATGGCAGAGCGCCTGTGGGCCACTGGCGAAGAGATGGCCGAGGGTTATCTGATAAGGGAAAATTTATTGACATCGTGACCCTCAAATATCACTCTTTTAATAATTTAAAGAATACTCATGGTAGGAATATGGTTATCCCAAAATAAATGGAGAAATAAACCGTGGAGAATATTCAGAGAACATATTCAATAGTAGGCCCTAAGTTGCAAGTAGCGCCGAACATAGATGCCATTGACGCCTTCTGGGCAAAGGCCATAGCCGAAAACCCATCGCTGCAACGCGACCATCAAGTGAGGTGGATCGGTCTTGATAAAGAGACAACGGCTCAGATAATTTCTTTTATAAAATCTGGCGAAAAAACAGCTACATTTACGTTGCCGTGGGTTAACTCATTTTATTCATGGCCTGATGGATATCCCGGTCTTCCAATTATTCTCATGTCATGTGTCGGTGAGCCTCTTCTAGTAGTTCAAATAACAGAGACTATTCAAACAACATTTGGTGCCGTTGATTTTTCTGTTACTAGCTTAGATGGCCCACCAGTGAGGGAGGTTCCAGTGTGGCTTGCGCTGCATACTCAATACTGGAACGGGATACTTAAAGACTTAGATATGGAATGCACCAGTGACATGCCAGTGCTCGTGGAGAAATTTGTAGTTAAATATCCGCTTTAAGCACTGACATTAAATGGTTTATTGTTATATCATAAAGTCAAAGTTTGGCAAGTGGAACTTATCTCTTTTTTATCTATTAGGGCGTAATAATGTCAAAACAATATGATGTGATATGTGTAGGTGCGGGTTCAACCGGCTTGCCTCTAGCTATCCGAGCCGCCCAAAGCGGTGCGAAAGTACTGCAAATCGAGGCAGATGAACGGATTGGAGGCACACTTCACTGGTCATCAGGACAAATAGCAGCTGCAGGAACTAGGCTACAGAAACAGCAAGGTATCGAAGATACTCCTGACGAGCATTTTCGAGATGCGCAGCATATCGCTAATGACCAAATAGACCCTACTGTTTTAAAACTCTTTGTTGATAATGCGGCTAGCACAATAGACTGGTTAATGGACCTTGGTTTCCAGCCAGCGGCCGGCACGCCCGTCGTGGGTGAAGCTCATGAAGCATATAGTAAAAGAAGATACCTCTGGGGAGACAATGCAGCCATATCAATTTTGGATGCGCTCAGGCCCGTCCATGAGAAACTGGTAGCAGAGGGTAAGATTGACTTGATGCTTGGTCACCGCCTATCAAACTTAGTTGCTGACGACTCTGGTGACGTCAAAGGAGTAACCGTAAATACAGCTACCGGCAGTAAAACATACCATGGGACGAGTGTTGTTTTAGCCTGCGGAGGATATGCCGCCGGAGTAGATTTATGGAATGAAATAAATCCTGAAATACCGCTTAACTCGCATTGCAATCCTTTCTCGCGAGGAGATGGAATTAAGGCAGCTCAGCAATTAGATGCTCTAGTAGACGGTAAGGAAAAATTTTTATGTACCTTTGCTGGTTATTTAGAGGATCCCAACGATCCAACCTCAGCAGAGTTTCTTGCTCTATCACCTAAATCTAGGAATATATGGGAGATATTTGTTGACGGTAACGGTAAGCGATTTATGACTGAGGACCATCAAAGCATCGACTATAGAGAGCGATCGCTATTAAATCAGCGTGATATGAAAATGAATATTGTGTTTGACAGCGATATTCTTGAGCATGCAGCACCTCTAACTCTGCTTACAAATGAGCAATATAGATCGAAATTTGGGAACCATCCGAACTTTGTAAAAGCTAATACCATTGAAGAACTAGCCGAGGCCCTTGAGGTCCCCTTTGCTTCGCTGTCACACACTATACAAAATTATAATGCTTCCGTAGACTCAAAAAAGGATAAGGATTTCAATAAATTTTTCCTAATAAGAAAAATAGCGAACCCTCCATTTTATGCAATTAAAGCAACGGGTATGACTGTTTTAAGCCCGGCTGGCCTCGCAGTAGATAAAGAACTTAGAGTCCTCAATAACAGTGGAAATATAATACCTAATCTTTATGCCGGTGGTGAAATTCTTGGGTTCGGAAGAACTTCAGGGAATGCGTTCGTAGGGGGACTTTCGTTGACCCCCGCACTTACTTTTGGCAAGCTTTTAGGGGAGCGGCTGCCGAGGTAGGACTAGATCGAGAAGAGTGTAGGTACTCCAGATACACGACAAGACATTGGTACCATGTATATCTTGTTACCCGCGTCAGCCGAGTTAATTGGGTGTCGCTTTTAGGATCGCTTAAGGGTTGCGTTATTGTCGATCCTCCGCTACCTTGTCCGCCATATATCATCAGCCTCTTTCAAAGGAATCAACATGTCCGCTCTCGTTCTAGATGGAAAATCCCTGTCGACTCAATCTGAGGCTGATTTAGCCGGCCGAGTTGCCGAGCTTAAACAAAAAAATGGGGGCCAAGCGCCTATTTTAGCCACTATTTTAGTGGGGGCCGATCCTGCATCAGCAACCTACGTCAAGATGAAGCAAAACGCTTGTAAGCGCGTCGGCATGGAATCTATTGCCGTTGAGATGCCCGCACATACCTCAACACGCGAACTACTCGCTCAGATCGATGAACTCAATACTAATCCTAATTGTCACGGTATTCTGTTGCAGCATCCGGTACCTTCACAGATAGATGAGCGTGCCTGTTTTGATCAGATTGATATCGCCAAAGATGTCGATGGTGTCACCTGTCATGGTTTCGGCCGTATGGCTATGGATGAAGATGCCTATGGATCTGCGACACCTCAAGGCATTATGCGAACCCTAGAGGCATACGACATTGACCTAGCCGGCAAGCATGCTGTCGTCGTTGGCCGAAGCCCTATTCTTGGAAAGCCAATGGCACTGATGCTTCTAAATGCTAATGCAACCGTCACAATATGCCACTCCAAAACGCAGAACCTCCCTGACCTCATTAAGCAAGCCGACATCGTTGTTGGCGCCGTAGGCCGACCTGAATTCATTCAAGCAGCTTGGATCAAAGACGGCGCAGTCGTGGTTGATGCAGGTTACCATCCAGGTGGCGTGGGTGACATTGAATTGGCTCCACTGGTCGATCGTGCGGCGGCATACACGCCAGTTCCTGGTGGCGTTGGGCCGATGACCATTAATACGCTAATACAGCAGTCTGTTATAGCAGCAGAGAAAGCCCTGCTAAAGGGCTAGTTTTTGCTGCTAATTTTATCGATCATCGCTGAGATTGCGTTTTTTGCGTAAGGCTGATTAATTGACCAGACCTGCTGTGCCGTTTCTAGATTAACAATGTCGTTGTGCTCATTAGTGCCGCCAGCTTGTCGGAGCGTTTGCTTGGTTCTCAGTAGAAGCTCTTTGGGTAGGTCACGAATGTTAGCAGTGAAGTCAAAAGCTGCTTTGACTAACTCATCCTGTTTGACGCACTTCCATGCAAGTCCTTTATCGACGGCTTCTTGCCCAGTAATAGATTGGGAAAACAACAACATACCTGCCGCTGTGTTCCAGTTAACCAGTTGACGTAACATCCAGCTATTACCGCCCCCAGGGTGTAATCCTAGGCCAAAGAACCGAGGCTCAAACCGAGATTTTTCGGTCACTATCCGCACATCACACCCCACCGCCATATTGAAACCTGCCCCAACGGCTGGACCATTAACGGCAGCAATAGTAGGCAGCTCACATTGCGCGATACTCAAAAAGCCACTATAGATATTTTCAAGCATCAGTTGGTCAGCTGTTATATCGGTAAGCTGACCACCGGCACAAAAGGTTGGACCATTACCTGTCACTATTAGTGC
Organism: Gammaproteobacteria bacterium; assembly: GCA_028825335.1. Lineage (GTDB taxonomy): Bacteria > Pseudomonadota > Gammaproteobacteria > Pseudomonadales > Pseudohongiellaceae > UBA9145. The sequence continues at coordinate 3,815 of JAPKAI010000138.1, forward strand.
CTTAACATCAGGATGCTGCTCTGCCTGAGCGACATAATCAACGATCATTTCGCAGACTTCAAAGGTGAGCATATTGCGCTTCTCTGGATTATTTAGAGTTAATAACGCTATGTTGTCTCGAATTTCAAAAAGCACCAGAGGCATGTGTGAATCCTTGTTGTTAGAGTAATCTAAGGATACCATTTACCTTGACCTAATTTGAACCACGAGATCGTAATCAATGTCGATAAAAACAATCCCTGCGACCCCTCTTAGTGCCGAAGAACTTGTTGCCCACCGTGGCTTTCGAGGGAAATATCCCGAAAATACGGCTCTATCGATTACTCAAGCAATAAAGTCTGGCGCTCTTTTTGTGGAATTGGATGTGCAGTTTAGTCTCGATAAGTTACCCGTTATTTACCATGACACGAATTTAGCCCGAGTTAGTGGGGCTGATAAGGACGTATTTAAGTGCACTAGAGATGAGCTACTCAGTTACCCAGCATATGAGCCAGACCGGCTGGGGGACAGTTTTATACAGGAGAAAATATCGCCGCTAGAACACTTAGTGGCCATTTTAGAGCGCAACCCTGAGGTTAAAGCGTTCGTTGAGCTCAAGGACGAATCTATTGATCACTGTGGGCGAGAGGGAATCCTAGCATCGGTACAAGATATATTGCACCCAGTTGCTGATCGCGCAGTGATTATGAGCTTTGATTATTCGCTGGCTTTGGGTGCTAGAGAAAACGGTTGGCCGCTCGTGGGCCTGGTTCTAAGACGTTGGGATGATCTTTACTCTGACGAGGTTAAAGCCGTCGAACCAGACTTTATCTACACCGATCATCATATAATTCCCTTGGATTGTGACCTCACCAGTATAGAGACCTTGGCCAATGCCACTCTAGTCGCCTATGAAGTTGGTAGCCGAGAGTTAGGGCATGACTTATTGGAGAGAGGTGTCGACATGCTCGAAACCTTTGAAATTGAAGCTTTACTGGCGATAGATTGAGCTACTGCCTATCCACGCCGCCATTTTGTCCCTTCTCGACTGTCTTCCAGCACCACACCA
>JAPKAI010000044.1 GCA_028825335.1 Gammaproteobacteria bacterium
AATCGAGTCAGCAAGCCGGCCTGCTACAAGGCCCAATATTGAAAGGACTATGCTCCCACAAGCAGGAAATAGTAAACCCAGTGATGTGCTGACGACTTGAACGGATAGTCACAGCAGCGGATATCGCTGCGATGCGCACAATCATGCGTCTACGCTAGGCTACCCTAGAAGTAGCCTTCTTAAATTTGTAACGATTGAGGGGGTTCATCAACCTTGCCAGACCCTCGGTAAATTGCAACGGGCTGTCCAACACAGAAAAACAGAGACAACCTTCTTTAGAGCGCGGCTGATGATTATGCTGTGCGTCTCTAATGATGAAGTCCGAAGTTTTGTATTCTCCTAGCTCATCCTCGAAACTGCCTTCCAAAACCAGAGTTGCTTCACTGCCCTGATGGGTATGCACAGGCACCTTACCCCCGGGAGCCATGTAGATAAATTCACACTGTGTCTCATCGTCTATAAAAAGCTGGGCCTCACTAATACCGCCCGCCACCTTCTTCCATTTCAGACCCTGAGACGCCGCTTTCGCAAGAACCTTAGGTAGCTTAATGCTGTGATCCAGCACATCGATGTCTACCTCAACCAAGTCCTCGATCGGCGCAGACTTTATTTGTGAAGATGTCACGATAGCCGCAACCATATTCACATAGTCGGCTTCGCTAGTTTGATCAGATTGCACCGCGCTGCTGGGGTCAACCCAGGAGGATACCGCAAGAGCTTGCAGCTCTTTGGCCTTGGCACTGCAAGATTCACACAGCTCCATATGCGCGGATACAACTATGCTCTTTCCTGCAGCTAGCTCGCCGTGAACGAACTGATTCAGCAATTCACTGGATGGGTGCAGTTTTACTTCGGTGTTCATGGCAATCCTCTTTTACTAATTCTCTCGTAAACTCAGTAACAAGCACTGCCTCTTAGGCACTGCAAAATTTAGGCTACTGGTCGACGCCAATCAAATTTCGGAGCTTCGCCACACCGAGGCGTAGACGCGATTTCAGAGTTCCTAAAGGAATCTGTAGATACGCGGCCGCTTCCTCATGAGTGCGATCCTTAATATATATTTGTTCCACCACTGCACGCTGAGGATCAGAAAGCTGATCGAAATAGCCCTCTATTAGACTTAACTCAACTTGCTGCCCACCTATGTCTTCGTGAACCATAGTGGGTTCAGCACCAGACTCGAGCGGCCAAATATCGTCGGCACTAATACAGTTGGGTTGCCGTTTCTGCTTACGCAACATATCAAAACAGCGGTTACGACTCAGCGTGAAGATCCAGCCCTTTGCCGAGCCCTTGTCCAGGTCATACAGGGGCGCTTTCTGCCAGACGTTCAGCAAGGCTTCTTGGATGAGATCATTGGCCAATTGCTCGTTGCGCGTGAGCTTCATGCCCAAAGCGAAGATCTTCTTCGCGAATCGTTCGAACAGTTGATTGAACGCGTCGATATCCTGACTATTCCCTACTGCAATAAGCAGGGTTTCATCAGATACAACAAAATCTTCGGCGTTTATGCTTGGCTTGGAGGTGTCCATTGAGGCTAGTCTAACAGTTAGACCTCCGTCTTTGCTAAAGACACTTTGTTTTGCATAATTTCTATACATAGGAGATTACTACGCATTGGCTAGAGGTATAGATCACTGGACACATAAAAGATGCAACAGTGGGGCAGAATCCCCGAATTAACCAGTAAAATGACGGGACCCAAGGCTGGAATCGGCTACACGCTCATATACGGCTTAAGCGCCTCGAGTCGATATTCGATTTCCGCGATCTGCTGTTCAGAGAAACTATATTCTCCGCGGCGCGAGTTCGTGGTCTTGAATACACCGCGCTTCTGCAGCACATGCAGCCTCACACCTGGAATCAAGGTGTCGAGATTCTGAATCAATAATAGCTTGCTGTAGCATTCTCGGAGCTCAACCTGACGCCCTTCGAGATGAAGCTGCCAGAGGCGCGCATAGACATCTCCATACATGGTGCCGCCGGTCATCACCCCATCGGTGCCGATGCGCATCTCATACAGCCACCCTCTTCCTAGGGTTGCACCGAAGACACTGCGAATCGGATCCGGCTGGAATTTTTTTAATGCCAACATGCGGGTATGCACATCGCCATATTCTTCTTTTATATACCCACACTGTGGAAAGTCATGGGCGAGTTGTACGAGAAAGTCGATCGGCAACTCAATTTCCGGGCCACCACTGGTCTGCACGAAGATAGGCCTGGAGGTGATTTCGCAGAGCGCTGCATAGTAAGCGCGAATCTGCGCAAGCGAATCGGCCGAGATCGGTGGAATGGCAATCATGCCATCGGGCTCGAGTGATTCGGCCACACGTGCATACTCCAACATGCCTGCCGTGTCATCGGCTTGCACACCAAGGGTGAGGGACATGCTGCGGCCACTATTGGCCTCGGCAAGCACCTCAAATCCGCGTATGCGCTCTGCCTTTGTTAGATAACGTTGTTCGCTGGAGTTTTGTGGCCAGACGATTCCCTGAACGCCACACTGATCGCAGAAGGCGACTTCTTTGGCTAGGTCCTCATAGTCCACTTCGCCCGATGCAGTATAGGGTGTGCTTAGGATCATTAGCGCACCGCGCATTTGCTTGTCAGCGCTAGCAGCCAATAGGCTGCCGAAGGGCAAGGAACTGGTGGCGGCCATGCCTGCTAGAACTTGGCGCCGAGTTAGCAATGAATAAGTTGACATGCACTAATCTCCTAGTGGGTAGCTTACGGACTCTTTGATTCAGCCGAATCTATTCCACTCTTATTTTTGACTATTGGGGAAACTATTTCTATTTCTTTTCCTTGCGACGAGTCAACTCATTCTCAATAACCCCGACGTTCCTGTCTAATAACTCGCGTCGATAGCAGCTTACTTTTTAATATCTCCAGCTCTTCATTACTGTCATCGGTAAGCCCGTTTCGGAAGATGCGGACACACTCGTTAACAGCCTCTACGTAACTGGAATTTTTTTCAACTAGTAAATCATCTAACTGATCCTCAGTATGAGAAATAATCGTTTCGGGAAAAGTTTCTGCTTTAGAATTTCACAAACACCGATTTCGAATATCTCATCGATAGCCCGCGCCACGAATATTTCTATGTTGTCGCGGAAGTGCTTGGACCTTACTGAGTATCGGCGAAGAAATCATCGATGACTTTTATGTTTTTCTTATTACTCTCGATAAACTGATCTCCATCTTCCAGGTCCTGGGGAACGTTGAACTTAATCGTTCGGTGCTCAGGTTCGATTTCCTGAAGATACAAATCTGCAGCGCGAGCCACGATCGCCCACTTCGCTCCCGTTAGTGTGTTCCAAGCCCGCTCATATTACCAAGCCACAATACTACTGGATGATTACCCATGGAACGATGGGCGCATACTAGATAATTTTATAGTCGATTAGCCTTAAAACCGTGAACTTGATCTATTGATAACCCTTAATTAACTGGAGTAAGACGTGAAAAACAATACCGATTCGCAACCAAAAGTGAATCTATCTTTATTACTGATAGTAGCTTTCGCAGCCTACCTAGTCTTTCTGTAGAGATTTAAGCGTTGGGGCGCTGCTGAACTGAGATTCTCTCCCTGCTATTCGTAGCGCCCTTTTTCCTTCCCCCCCCCATACGAAGGTCAGTCATTGTTATGCTTTTAGCATAAGACGCCACGCGCATCCACAGCCAGGAGAATTGTTTCCTTATGTGCACGGTAATTGGTTAGAATCGAGACATATATCGAATTTACTACCCAAAGAGGTAATACCAATGAGCTGGCCAATTACAATAACGACGCCCTCGCAGTCTCTGCGCACACTTAGCCTAGTAACTCTGGCTGCGCTGCTGCTTAGCTGCAGCCCAGAGACCGAGCCCGCAGCGCCTGAAACACTGGATTCTATCGCCGCTGTGGAGCCGCTGGCAGAACAGACCAATCCATCTCCCGAGGGCGAATGGGGATCCTTCGCCGCCGACAATGGCCAGTCGAAATATACTAGCCTAGACCAAATTGACGCCAGCAATGTAGCAGAGCTTGAAATCGTCTGGAGAAGGCCTGCACTAGATGCCTACTACTCTGCCATGAATCCAGCGCAGCGTTATACCTCCACCTGGACATCTGCGCCGATAGTGAAGAATGGCATCGCCTATGTGCCAAACGGTGTGGGCCTAGTCGAGGCATTCAATCCTGGCACTGGCGAGACGATCTGGGTTCAAGAGCCCCACGGCGGGGTGGATGGACTGCCTGGCGCAAATACCAGAGGCGTTGCCTACTGGAGCGAAGGCAACGATCGACGCATTCTGGTGCAACGCGGCATCTATCTATATGCCCTAAATGCCGACACAGGGGAACCGGTAGAGGGGTTTGGTGTCGATGGCCGCGCCAACCTACAGCTGATGCCAGAGGGTTCCGAGCGATTTCGCTGGGGTGGCGTACCGACTGTTGTACGCGACATAGTCCTCATCGGGCAATCCATGTCGGACACGTTCTCTAACAAAGAAGCCTTCCGCGGCGATGTGCATGCCTTCGACGTACGCACTGGCGAATTGCGCTGGACTTACAACACCATTCCGCAGGAAGGACAATTCGGCACGGCTAGTTGGCAGGACCGATCCTGGTCCTATACCGGCCACTCTCCCGTCTGGGCTTTGTTCAGTGCAGATGCAGAGCTAGGGCTCGTGTATATGCCAATATCCTCCTCGACCAATGACATGTATGGCGGCCATCGCATCGGCGACAATCTATTTAGCCAGTCTCTAGTGGCGGTTGATCTAGAGACCGGCGACCGGGTTTGGCACTACCAAACGGTTCATCATGGCCTTTGGGACTACGATCCGCCCGCCGCACCAATCTTGATGGATATTACCGTAGACGGCGAACCAGTAAAGGCAGTCACACAACTCACTAAGCAGGCCTTCGCGTTCGTTTTCAATCGCGAAACAGGCGAGCCTATCTGGGAGATAGAAGAGCGTGAGGTACCACAGTCCGACGTGCCCGGCGAAGTCACCTCGCTCACACAGCCCTTTCCGACTCGACCTGCTCCTTTCGATCGTCAGGGGGCAACCGTTGATAACCTGATCGATTTTACGCCGGAGTTACGTGCAGAAGCGCTAGAGATCTTCAAAAACTATGTGACCGGTCCTCTTTTCACACCACCATCTATCGCCAGCGATGGTCCAAATGGCACCTTGGGAACGATCCAGCTGCCTGGCTCGCAAGGTGGAGCAGACGTTCAGGGTGCTGCCTTTGATCCAGAGACGGGATACTTGTACATTCCGTCAATAACATCGCCATTCGTTGCCGACATTTTGCCTGGCGACCCGGAAGTTACGAATCTCAGCTATGTGAAAGGCTCGAGACGCTGGATAGCTGGGCCTCGCGGACTGCCTCTATTTAAGCCTCCCTATGGACGCATTACGGCTATCGATATGAATACCGGCGACCATGTGTGGATGGTGCCGAATGGAAATGGCCCTACCGACCATCCTGATCTAGTAGACTTAGACTTAGGTCCTCTTGGGATGCCAGGGCGACCTACGCCACTGCTTACCAAGACTTTGCTGTTCCTAGGCGAGGGCCTCACCAACCAGCGACCTGGCGGCCGAATCCCTTTTGATATGCCTGTCGAAATTGCTACAAACAGCGGCGGCCCGATGTTCAGAGCCTACAATAAGGAGTCAGGTGACATTATTTGGGAAACCGAATTGGAAGCCGGAACATCTGGGCCTCCAATTAGCTACTTACATGACGGAGAGCAGTACATACTCGTCGCTATTGGTGACCGAGAGTACAGCCCAGAGCTCGTCGCTTTCAAACTGCCATAAAAAAAGCTGACGCGCATTACGCGTTAGCTTTTTCAGTTTCTTTGTGAGGTCTTTTCCGCGGTAATCAGCCGAGCTGATTTACTGTACGCGAGCTTTGAATGTGTTCTAGTTTATTTTGTACACTCATAGACAAATGCTGGGGGCATATTTCGGAATGTGAAATCTAATTTCACTTTTTTGAAGATTGGCTTTAATTCTGCGTAGTTACTCAAACTGTACTGAAACTGCAAGAAACGACCGCCTTCTCGTAAATTCGATCTCACTGACTCAAGAATTCTTTTGACGACTTCATCTTCGATCAAAGCCAGCGGTAGACTGGAAACAATGTGATCTACTTCTTCTATATCAAGATCATCGAGTATGGTTCGAATAGATGAAGCACAGGAATTGACCACTCTCAGGCGAGAATCTTGCAGCGCTTCTAACTCACCGATGAAGTCACTGTTCACCTCGAAGCAAATCAAAAAGCAGTCGGCGCGCATTCGTTCCAAAATAGAACGTGTAACACACCCGGTACCAGGGCCCAGCTCGATAATGCAGCGCGCCGATGTGAAGTCTATAGGAGCGAGAAGCGTCTTGATCAAGACTTTAGAACTAGGCGTAATTGTCCCAGAAGTTTTAAAGCTCTTGATTAGGTTCAGCGAATCACTAAATTTCAATCTTGTATTCATATTCTAAGCCACTCGCCAATTTCGGCACCGAGAAAAACGTACACAGCTACTAATGGTAATTCGCCCAATAGCAAAGCTGAAAGCATTTTCCTCAGCGGCATCTTGGCAACCCCCGCAACATAGCAAACTGCGTCCGTGGGGACTAAGGGAAAGAAAGACCAACCAACTACAAACCAAAACGCATTCTTATGCTGCATTTTGGTTTTCAAGTTTGCGATTTTTTCGGGGTACTTCTCTTCCAGCATCCTATCGTAGCCCCCAAAAGGGGGGAAACTGTATACTAGGAATGCCCCAATCACAACTCCGACAAGAGATATGGCAAACACCAAAAAAGGCCATTGCGGAAAGGAAATCGCCCCAGCCAAGACAAATGGCGTACACGGTATCAGCAATACTGCGCGGGTTAGCGACATCAGCACATAGATAATGAGTGCCATCGATCCCATCTGACCGAGCAATTGTGATATGGATTCCCGCGTCAATAACTCCGGATAAATAACTATCATTCCTAAAATCCCAGCCACCGCGATGAGCCAGACGGTGTTGAGGTGCTTGATCATAGGGATTCCAATAAAAGTTGCCGAAACTGGGCTACGGCTTTATTGCGGTATGAGGAGTTTCGGGCCAAGGAGGCAACGGCGGCTGATCTGAACATTATTCCCCCTCGATTCGGTTAAGCAGGCGTCACTTTATCACTGCGGGCGAAATGGTTCCACGCTCTGCTTATCTGCGCTACTATGACTCGATGCTCCAACACCGATTCATAGACTCTGCTTTGAGAAATCCCGACAAGATTGCCTTCGTCGATCGTAGTCTCGGCCGCAATGTTAGTTACTCTCAAGCGCTACTCGCCTCGCTCATACTGGCTCGCCGATTTAAAAAACTAGAGAGAGGCCGCATTGGGGTTATGCTCCCAACTTCTTCCGCTGGAGGGCTAGCAGTAATCGCCGCACTGATGGCCGATCGCACACCGGTTATGCTTAATTATTCGACCGGCGCTGAGAAGAACTGCCTATACGCTCAGGAGCAGTGTGACTTCCGAGTCATTGTTACGGCCAAGGCTCTGCTAGAAAAAACTGGCTGCAAGCAAATGCCCAACATGGTGTTCATCGAGGACATACTTGGCGCACTAGGAACATTCGAGAAAACGCTCGCGTTCGTTAAGTCCAAGCTCCCTGTAAGTTTGCTAAAACGAGCCACTGGCAAATCGAATCCCGATTCACCCGCGGTGATTCTATTTACGAGTGGCAGCGAGAAAGAGCCGAAGGTTGTACAGTTAACTCAGCATAATATTCTCTCTAATATCGATTCTTTCTCCCAGATGATGGATATCTATGAGATGGACAATCTACTGGCGGTCCTGCCCTATTTCCATGTTTTTGGCCTAACAATCAATCTTTGGACTCCGCTGTGTCTCGGCATGACCTCGATCACCTATGCCAATCCTCTTGAATTTAAGACAATCGCGAAGATTATTCGAGAGGACAAACCAGAACTCTTGGTAGGAACGCCGCTGTTTCTCGAGGGCTATGTCAAACAATCGGAGCCCGGCGATTTCGCCAGTATCAAGCTTGCGGTTTCAGGCGCAGATAGATGCCCTGATCATTTAAGAGCACTGTATAAAGAGAAGCATGACATCGAGATTATCGAGGGCTATGGCACAACGGAAACATCCCCAGTGATATCCGCTAATCCACGTGGGGCCAACAAGCCCGGCAGCATTGGCACACCGATACCCGGAACAAAGATAAGAATTGAGAACCTAGACAGCGGTGAAGACTGCCCCGCCGGAGAAACTGGCAAGATCCTCGTCAAGGGCGACGGTGTGATGCAGGGCTATCTGAATGACTTAGAAGAATCCTCTTTAAGGCTCAAGTCAGGCTGGTACGATACCGGAGACTTAGGCTATCTCGATGAAGATGGTTATCTGTGGCACAAGGGCCGACTGAAACGCTTCGTGAAGATTGGCGGAGAGATGGTGTCGCTAGTCATGGTCGAGGAGACTATGAACGATTTAACGCCAATAGAAATTGAGTGCTGCGCCGTGGAACTACCCGACGCAAAACGCGGCTCGAAGATAGTCGGAGTCACGAATACTGAAATAGATAAGCAGGATCTCAATAAACGTCTTTCAAAGACGTTACCCAACTTGGCTTTGCCTAAGAAGTACGTACACGTGCCCGAATTCCCAAGAATGGGCAGCGGTAAGACCGACTTTCGTACTCTTACTGAGATCGTGCGCGAAATGGACGAGAAAGACTAGCCCACTATCTGCATTACAACCGATACAAGGCCCGCTAGCAACAATAGCACCATCGGAATCCAGCCAACCATAAACCCTAAGCCACGTTTCGCAGGATCATTCACATAGGATACAAAGTATATGATTCGACCAACAAGAAAGAATGCCCCCAGGCCCGCCGCGTAAGTTGGATCGCCGAAGTAGGCAAAAACAAGTATGGCAGGTATGAAAACTATCAACTGTTCCAAGGTATTCATATGCACACGATAGTAGCGGTCAAATACCTCATGGCCGGTAATCGCCGGTGCCTTAATGTCGTATTTGCCTCTTGCCATACCGACTTTAAAGCTGAAAAACTGATATTCCACGATTGACAGTAAAATTACTAATGCAACTAATTCCATGACTCTCCCCCACGCCGCGAATGCAGCGATCTATTTTTAAAATATTTAACTACTCTCTATCCTAGTGTTGATCATGCGATCCAAATACTCAATCGAATCAGTGCCGACGATCTATTCAAAATTGATATCCGGATGCAACTCTCCCATCCTAACATTCAGGTAACCGTTATCTGAAGTGATCAATGTATCTAAAATAATATTGTCTGTATCGTAGCCTTTTGCCAATTCTGCGAGACGGTCAAAACCAGCTAGAAAATTGTCCGTGTGGCGCCTACACATTTCGGTACCATAAAAGAGATCGAAGAAGTCCACTTCACCCGCTCCAGGCATCGTTAAGAACAGGCGGGAAAAAATCTCAGTATTCCCACCAGCAAACTGCTTCCAGACATCCCCCATATCTTCAGAAGTGTAGTTATCATTACCAATCGAACCCAGCTGCCTTCGCGTGCTTTCAGCGATTTTAAAAAAGGTTTCCTACCGCGCATTCATCTCCGTAGCGGCGATAGCCTAGGCCTGCTTCTCAGAGTGGAGGTTATTGCGCCACAGTTCTTTATTATTCTCAGCTAACACTGATTGCTGAATGAACAAGACGACGACCAACCACAGAAATGCGAGAAACGCGAGAAACGCGAACGCTCCCTCTAGGAAGGTGCCATCTGTTCTATAGGCAGATCGAGAAAGGAACCCCAGCCACCGTTTCGCACTATATAGATGGTAAGAAAGCAGAAGCAGGACCAGAAGAAGGTGAGGCCAATAGCAAACCAGATGCGCCAGTCTTTAGGGATATGAGATTTCATGGTAGCCTAGAGTAAAGGGCTAGCTAGGATGGGCCAAACACTTCCTCTACGCCTTTAGTTGGCCCAGAAGCCGAGTTAGGGGGCGCTGCTGCTAGCGAAGAGTTCGATAATATTGTCTCTTATCAACGGGGCCTCCTCCCACAGCACGAAATGCCCTAGACCCTCGCGATGCAGGTAGCGCACCTCGGAGTTGATCAGCATCCGCTGCATGAACAGGGCATTGCCCGGATGTACCAAGCGATCTTTATCTCCTTGCACGATAAGAACCGGCATGGTGAGATCCTGCCAACGAGGAATCATGGCTTCCAACTGAGGACGCAGTGGCATGATCTCTGCATTTGCCCCCTTTAGACTCGCTCCCAAAACAAAGCGCGGCAAAGCCACCGCAAATCGATTGTACCAACGTGGAGCACTTAACTCTGGGTCGCCCGTCGTTGCTACAAAAATCAGGCCAGCGATTAACTCGGAATAACTCATCGCGGTACGCGCTATCACCGGCCCACCATAGGAATGCCCCATGAGCAGCGCTCCCTTCCCGGAGCGATCCATGTCCAAGAGGGGGCGCAATGCTGCCGCCTGCTCATCTAGAGAAGGCACCTTCGCATCCTCATCGTTCCTCCACCCAGGCCGCGTGACAGAGATCATATGAAATTTCTCCTGCATAATCGGATCGCTCAGGTAACTCCTGAATGTCGTATAAGAGCCAGGTGTCCCATGAACGAAAATGATTAGCTGCTTCGGCTGGGCAGATGCTGAGGGAGTATTGATCTCAACATAGTCGATAGAGCCCAAGGCTTTTACTATTGAATTAGCTGACGTGCGAGCAACGCTGTCTTGCTGGGCAAGAAGCGACTGTGGGAAGCAAAGAGCGAGAATCCAACCGAGCGCTAGTTGGAACGAAACAGCATAGCGAGTGTTTGATTGGTAATTGGACAACTGTAGAACCCTCCTACCGCGAGGCAATGACGACAAGGACCCTATTGCAGCAGAAAGCGCACGGATGATCAACATGCAACAATATCGGCCTATCGCGCCGTTTTGGCATGAATTCCGATGGACTTGGCGTATAATCTCTCCTCGATAAGATAACGTATCGATAACTGGCCTCACATTGTCAGTCGTATTGCCCAAGGGCATAGCTGCGATACCGGAATAGGATCATGACAACAAAGAAACAAGCGAAGTTCGATTTTGAGGTAGCTCTAGAAGAACTAGAGGAGCTGGTGTCCTCTATGGAAGACGGCGAGCTTAGTCTCGAGGAATCCTTACAGGCATTCGAGAAGGGCATTAAGCTGACCCGAGAGTGTCAGACCATGCTCAAGAATGCCGAGCAGAAGGTACAGGTATTGCTGAACGAGAATGGCGATACCGAACAGTTAGTTCTCGACGAAGTCGAAGAATAAGCCAAGCCGATGAGCACATCGAAACCCCTTCAGCTGGATGAATTTCTGCAGCAGTGCCGGCAGCGCGTCGACCAGTGTCTAGGCGCAGCACTCGACGCCGAGATCGCCAGTACTACACTTCTTGAGGCGATGCGCTATGCCTGCCTGGGTGGCGGCAAACGCATTCGCCCCATTTTAGCATACGGTAGCGCACTCGCCGTGGGCGGCGAACTAGCCGCTGCAGACAATGCGGCCGCGGCCATCGAACTCATTCATAGCTATTCTCTTGTGCACGACGACCTTCCCGCGATGGACGATGATGACCTTCGCCGCGGCAAGCCTACGTTGCACAAGGCATTCGATGAGGCTACAGCGATACTGGTCGGCGATGCGCTGCAGTCTCTGGCGTTTCAAATTTTGAGCGCGGCCCCTGTTACCCAAAAGAATGCACTTGGGGCAAACAACCGCCTTGCCATGGTTCAGTTGCTGAGTAAGACCGCCGGCGCCACTGGAATGGTCGGCGGCCAAAGTCTGGATTTCGAGGCAGTAGGGCTAACACTCAACATACAACAGCTTGAGCAGATGCATAGCCTCAAGACCGGCGCCCTAATTCGCTGCGCCGTACTACTTGGCGGCCTAAGCTGTGAATCGACCAGCGACTCACAAATGACCGCATTGGAAGCCTATGCAGACAATATCGGGCTGGCTTTTCAGGTACAGGACGATATTCTGGATGTAGTCGGAGATACCTCGCAACTAGGCAAACCGCAGGGCTCAGACAGCGACAAAAACAAACCCACCTATGTGTCAGCCTTGGGCCTAGATGAAGCGAAGGCACTAGCCAACTCCCTTGCGGACAAGGCTAACGCTGCCCTGCAGGAATTTCCTGCCAGTGCAGACCCGCTGCGAGAACTAGCCGCCTTTGTGGTGAGTAGATTGCACTGATCAGGGTATAATTGACTATTCGGTGGCAGTTCTTTAACTTACGCCGGTTTTCACCCCTCTAGGCTGTTAGCTGCAGACATTGCAGGCTTGTGAACTATCTAGAGGAAATCTGGAGTTGATATACAGCTATGTTTAATGAAATACCCCTGTCCCGGCCCGACACGCCATTACTGGACAAGGTAGACGATCCTGGCGACCTAAAACTGCTGGAACTAGATCAACTGGCACAGTTGGCCGAAGAGCTGCGCGCGTTTCTTCTCTATTCGGTAGGTCAGACCGGCGGACATTTCGGTGCAGGGCTCGGCGTTGTCGAGTTAACCATCGCGCTTCACTATGTATTCGATACACCAAATGACAAGCTAGTCTGGGATGTCGGTCATCAGGCTTATCCACACAAGATTCTTACCGGTCGCAGAGACCAGATGTTGACCATGCGCCAGGCGGGCGGGCTTGCCGCGTTCCCTAATCGCGGCGAGAGCGAATATGACACCTTCGGTGTCGGTCACTCCAGCACATCCATCAGTGCTGCACTAGGCATGATGGTGGCAGCGAAAGTGCAAGGCATAGAGCGGCATAATATTGCGGTTATTGGTGACGGCGCGATGACGGCGGGCATGGCCTTCGAGGCACTGAATCACGCCGGCCACCTCGATGACAATATCCTCGTTATTCTTAACGATAACAATATGTCTATCTCTAACAACATCGGCGGACTCTCCAGCTATTTCGCCCGCATGTGGGCAAGCAAGCCCTATAACTTCATTCGCACCGGTAGCAAGCGCGTCCTCTCCAAGATTCCCCCGGCATTAAAGGCAGCACACCGCGCAGAAGAATACATGAAAGGTATGGTGTCACCCGGCACCTTATTCGAAGAGATTGGATTCAACTACATTGGCCTAATAGACGGCCACGACACCAATGGGCTTGTCGATATACTGAGCAACATAAAGACCCTACGTGGTCCTCAACTGCTGCATATCGTTACGCAGAAGGGTAAGGGCTACCTCGAGTCCGAGAACGACCCCTTCGGCATGCATGCACTGAGCAAGATAGATCCTGGCCCAACTCCTGCGAACGAACCTTTCGAGGCTACTGAAGAAAGCGAAGAGCCAGCTCCCAAAAGCAACTCCTCGCCGAGCTATTCGGAAGTCTTTGGTAATTGGCTGTGCGAAGTAGCTTCCGAAGATGAACTCATAGTAGGCATAACACCTGCCATGGGCGAGGGTTCCGGCATGCGAAAGTTCGCCGCACAATTCCCTGATCGCTTCCACGATGTAGCTATCGCCGAACAGCACGCCGTAACATTTGCGGCGGGAATGGCCACCGATTCTCTTAAGCCTATCGTTGCCATCTACTCAACCTTCTTGCAGCGCGGCTACGATCAGTTGATACATGATGTTGCCTTACAGAATCTGAATGTAATGTTCGCCATCGACAGGGCCGGCCTTGTCGGTGAAGACGGCCCCACCCACGCTGGTAGTTTTGATTTGAGTTATCTGCGCTGCATTCCAAACATGCTAGTGATGACACCGAGCAACGAAGATGAAACCCATAAGCTATTATCGACTGGCTATCATTTCGATGGGCCGTCGGCTATTCGCTACCCCCGCGGCAAGGGGCCGAACCAGAAAATCGAGGCTGGGCTATGCCCAGTTGAAATCGGCAAGGCCAAGCTACTCCGGCGCGGCAGTTCAGTCGCAATCCTCGCCTTTGGCAGCATGGTGACCCCTGCCCTAGAAGTAGCTGAGAAATTAAATGCGACAGTATTGGACATGCGCTTCGTCAAACCACTGGATGAAGAGACCATAGGCGACATGGCGGCACAACATCAATTGCTGGTGACTATCGAAGAGAACTCTTTAATGGGCGGCGCTGGCTCTGCCGTGAACGAATTCCTGCTCGCCTCCAACTACCAGATACCAGCCCTGAATCTGGGGTTGCCGGATGCATTCTTGGAGCATGGAAAGGTGCCCCAAATACTAGCCGAGGTAGGCCTTGATGCCGCAAGCATCAGCGCGGCCATCAAGAAGAAATTAAAAAACTGTAAGATTCAATTGGAAGCTGTCTAAAGCTCACTTAGTTCTGAGGCAGCACCCATCACCACCGCCAATCAGTTATCCATCTAACCTACACCGGAGTACAGCGTGTCAACTAGCGAAGAGAGAGCACTACGCCACAAGAAGGCGATGCAGCGTAAGAAGGAACACATAGACGGCCGCATTGCAGCGGCTACAATCGATAAGGGCCTGCTGGTGGTTCTCACCGGTAACGGCAAGGGTAAGAGCACCTCTGCCTTCGGCATGCTCGCACGTAGTGTTGGCCACGGGCTCCGCTGTGGCGTGATTCAGTTTATAAAGGGCCAGTGGGAATGCGGGGAGCAGATGCTGTTCGCCGACAATCCGCTGGTTGAATTTCATGTAATGAACACGGGTTTCACTTGGGAGACTCAGGACCGCGACACGGACATTGCCGCGGCCGAAAAGACGTGGGCACATGGCGCAGCAATGATGACGAATCCAGACTTCGATGTCGTAATACTGGACGAGCTTACCTACATGCTTACCTATGGCTATCTCGATAAGGAGATGGTGCTGTCCGCGCTGGAGAACAGACCCGAAGGCCAGCACGTTATTATAACCGGACGCAGTGCCGCCAAGGAACTCATAGAACTGGCGGACACAGTGACCGAGCTGGGTGAAAACAAGCACGCGTTTTACGACGGCGTAAAAGTTCAGAAAGGCATCGACTACTAATGGCAATCAATCCGATAATATCAACACAATGCCAACGTTATGATGCGTTAGGAATATTAGGCATGTCGTTTTTATTTGAGAGCACATCTAACAATCCTCTTACTCGATTTAGGAGAAGCTTTTCGCGGGCATTGATGCTGAAAAATTTTATCATTAATCAATCGGCTCAAAAAAATCTTTCAACGAGCTTACGAGAAAAACTTTCACAAATGTTGATGCTCGCTACTCTTGCGGTTAGTCAGACAGTTTTCTCTATCGAGGTCTTAGACGACGAAGGCTCGCTAGTGAAACTCGATGAGAGCGCGCAGCGAATTATCAGCCTTGCTCCCTCACTCACCGAACTACTGTATGCTGCTGGCGCGGGCGACAAGCTCGTAGGTGTTGTGGAATACAGCGACCATCCAGAGGCCGCGAAAGCGCTGCCGATCATTGGCCGGTATGACATGCTAGACATGGAGAAAATTCTGCAGCTGCAGCCCGACCTAGTCGTCGCCTGGCAAACAGGAAATCCGCGAGCGTCCGTCAATCGACTTCGAGAGCTGGGCCTTACAGTCTACATCGCCGAACCCAAACGGCTAGAGTCGATTCCCAGCCATATTCGAAGATTGGCAACATTAGCAGGCACCGAAAAACTCGCGGAAAAGGTAATCGAAGAGTTCGAAACCAAGTTAATAACTCTTACGGAAAACTATCGAACTAAGACACCTGTTAGAACTTTCTACCAGGTATGGGATAGGCCACTGATCAGCGCCGGTGGCAACGAACTGATCAATGACATTATTGAGTTGTGTGGTGGCGTTAATATATTTGCCGACATCGAACTGCTGGCACCCAAGGTAAGCGTGGAGTCCGTTTTAATTAGAAATCCGCAGGCGATCATAGCCAGCGGCATGGATATCGAACGCCCCGAATGGCTAGACGAGTGGCTTAAGTGGGAACAGCTCAGCGCCGTTAACACCAGCTCGCTATTCTTCGTGCCACCCGAGCTACTGCAGCGACATACTCCGCGGGCGCTAATCGGCGCGAAAAGCATGTGCGAACAATTAGATCAGACTAGAGCGAAATTAGTTAGTAACTAGCCCTTCATACTCCGCTGCATTGTGAAAAAGCAGGCTCGCGCTGATTTTCTGATCGCTGCCTCCTCGCTCTTTTCCAGACTCTTCCTCGGAAGTAGCACTAGCATAAAGATCAACCGAGAGGGCAATTCGGCTGAATGACGCGAAGGGTATATGCAACGGATAGCTGCGATTGAGCGGCATGCCTAATACGGTAGGGAGTACAACACGCAGCACACCGCCGTGCGTTACGACTAATACGTGACTGCCATCCGCAAGGTCGGCAAGTCCATTCCATGCCGTTAGAACTCTGTCCCTGAATGAAAGAAAAGCCTCACCATTTGGTGGATGCAACTTGGACACATCGTTACGAAACTCTTTGAACTGTGGCCCCGCCTCTTTTCGCCAATCGCTAAGTAGCATGCCGTCCCAATCGCCATAATCTATTTCCTGCCACTGCTGCGCTACCTGCAATTCGAGTGCAGTCACGCCCGCAAGATGCTCGGCGAAAACTCGGCAGCGTTGTAACGGTGAAGAAATCAGGTGAGTCCAACTCGGTGTCGAAGGAGTTACTTTGCGCTCAGAACAGAGCGCGGCGGCTTTTTGCATCTGCGACCAACCCAATTCACTCAACGGATGGTCGACTCTGCCTCGAAGCACATCACCGCCGACCGGTTCTCCATGGCGGAGAAAATCAATGGTGATCTGTTTTTTCGAGGAAGACACGTGTTAGGTAGGTTTATTGTGGCCTAGTTTATCGAACTTAACGGCCAAGTAACTCTCGTTATGCGGATTGGCGCCGGTATGTATTGGTACGATCTCGGCAACATCGATGCCCATCTCAGTAAGAGCATCTACCTTTCTAGGATTGTTCGTCATAATGCGCAGGCTTGAGATATCGAAGTGATCCAGCATGGGCTTGCAGATTTCATACCCTCGGCTATCTGGCTCGAAGCCCAGCTGGACATTGGCCTCTACCGTATCGGCCCCGGCATCTTGCAACGCATAGGCTTTAATCTTGTTTAACAAACCGATGCCACGGCCTTCCTGACGTAAATAGAGGATTATGCCGCGGCCTTCCTTCGCTACGCTCTCCATCGCATATTCCAGCTGTGGCCCGCAATCGCAGCGCAGGCTGAACAAGCAGTCGCCGGTCAAACACTCGGAGTGAACGCGGCACAGCACCGGCTGATCTAAACTTAGATCACCGAAGGCCAAAGCCACATGTTCTTTTCCAGTAGACTGGTCTTCGAAGCCATAGATTGTGAATTGCCCCCACTGAGTGGGCAAAGTTGCCGATGCTACAAATGAAACTGTCAAAAAACTTTCCTCTAATTCCGTCAAACCTTAGCCTATTAGAACAACTACGGCCTGCATACCCAGAGCGGCCATTATACCCGCTAATACATCATCAAGCATGATTCCAAGCCCTCCCGCTAACTCTTTATCAGCCCATTTAATGGGCCAAGGCTTAAAAATATCCAGCAGGCGAAAGAAGACAAAGCCTAGAAGCACCCAAAATAGGCCGCTTGGCGCCATAAACATGGTGATCCAATAGCCCACAAACTCGTCCCAAACTATGCCGCCATGATCATGAACACCCAAATCTTCTGCCGTCTTACCGCAAATCCAGATGCCAAAAAAGAAACTAAGCAGTACCAATCCAGCATAGATGATAGGCGGCATGCTCGGCAGCACTAGATAAATCAGCACTGCAACGATGGTACCCACACTACCTGGAGCTTTAGGGGAAAGTCCCGCCCCGAAGCCAAAGGCTACCAGGTGTATCGGGTTAGCTAATATCGCTTTGTTTGAGTGCATGGTCACTCTAATCTACTACCGTGAGTTAGCGTGCTGGCACTGAAATGCTGAAAAGCCTGTAGCGCGACCTCTACTGGGGAGCCATCGGCACCTAAATAGTCAATTCCCTCACCTGCATTGATGTCTCCAATACAGGTGATGCTGACTCCTAATTCTTTGGCGATAGACTCCAGCTCGACACAATCTTTCTCAGCGACAGTGAAGCATAACTCATAGTCATCGCCGCCAAACAGGGCCGCTAGCAATCTATTCTCTGGGCTAACGCAATCCAGAGCAGATTTGGAATAGGGTATCGCATCCAATCTAATGTTGCCGGCTACTTCACTCTGATCGAGGATATGTTGCAGATCACCCTGCAATCCATCTGATATATCGATAGCGCTTGAAAATAATTTTCCAGCTGCCGAAGAAAGCTCAATCTGTGGCTGCGGTTTAAAGTAAGCGTCCTCAAAGAACTGCATACACGCCGCATTAGGCTCGCTCACGGCTAAGGTAAACTCGCTGCCCAGATGTGAGTCTAAGCCCAAAGCGAGCAGTGCTATGGCACCATCACCGAGTGTGCCGCTGACGTAAATTTTGTCGCCCACATTCGCGCCACTTCTACGTGCAGCCCGATTTCTTTCTACTAAGCCTTGTACTTGAATACTAATACTCATCGAACCTCGGCTAGTATCGCCACCGACCAAGGGACAATTGTATTGCCTTGCTAGATGTTCGAGGCCGCTACTAAAGCCAGCTAACCACGTCTCATCGCTATGCGGGAGGACTAATCCTAGCGTAAAGCAATAAGGTTCAGCACCCATGGCAGCTAGATCACTTAAGTTTACTGCGAGCGCACGATTGGCGATCAAGGAAGGGTCGCCACCTTCGGGAAAGTGTATGCCAGATATCAGTACATCCATCGACATCGCCAAATGCTTGTCCGGTGGAACCTCGATGAGAGCAGCATCATCGCCGATACCTAATTCGATTCCTTCACGCGGGAAAGACAGATTAGATGTCGCGAAAAAGCGACGAATGATTTCAAATTCTGAGTGACTGCTTGGCTTGGGCATGACGTCCAGTACCGGGGCTTGATCGACAACCGCCATGGATGGAAAGGCGATTGCTTCTGAATGAATGTACTTGCTGTTTATTCGATACTGACAAAGTCATCCATGACTTTGTCAGTATGGCGTGCGCCTAAAGCTGGCGTAAAATATCATTTTACTTGTTTTTGGCACACTCGCATTGCCCTTTATAGGCAATGGTTGCACATCCTTGTACAACTACTTAGACGCCAATTCCAAGGGGCGAAGAGTCTTAGCTAGTTTATCCAATACACCATTGATGTATTTATGGCCATCAGTCGCACCGAAGGTTTTTGCTAACTCAACACACTCATTGATAACCACGCGATAAGGGATATCTATGCGATTCGCCAACTCGAATGTTCCAAGATACAACAGAGCTCTTTCTACTGGGTCCAGCGATTTCAACTCACGGTCCAACAAGGGACTAATATGCTTATCCAGAGCTTTCTGCTCCTTAGGAATCTCCAGAAAGACTTCCGAGAAATATTCCCAGTCAATCTTGCCGCCGTTCTGCTCATGAAATTGTGCTTCGATCTCCAGAGGCTCAGATTTGCTGATATGCCACTGATAGAGGGCCTGCACGATGAGTGTGCGGGCCTTCCGGCGCCGCGCTAGTGGGATCTTAACCTTAGCTTGCGGCTTCTTCTTTTTGGGCGACGAAGGTTTCGCTTTCGGTTCGGCCTTAGTGGGTGCCACCTATTTCTCCAGCTGCCTTAGAAGACTAACCATCTCTATTGCAGTAATTGCTGCCTCAGCGCCTTTATTACCAGCTTTAGTACCAGCACGTTCTATCGCCTGCTCAATACTGTCAACGGTGAGTACCCCGAAGGCTACCGGCTTCCTGCTGTCAAGGCTAACCTGACTCAGACCTTTCACACATTCACCAGCCACATATTCGAAATGCGGAGTACCGCCGCGAATTACCGCACCCAGAGCGATGACAGCATCGCAATCCTCGCCGCTTGCAATCTTTTTCACGGCCAATGGTAATTCGAAAGCACCCGGCACTTTAATAATGGTGATATCTTTGTCCATAACACCGTGCTTGCGCAGCACATCTATCGCGCCCTCGAGTAGATGATCCACGATAAAGCTATTAAATCGCGCCACAGCAATAACGTATCTGGCTTGCGCGTTGTTGTAGTTACCTTCTATTGTCTTTATACCCATTGTCTTTTCCTACTACGCTCTTTCTATGACTCATTTCGACGTAAAACTTTCTCGCCGCGTCTATTTCTCGAATTCAACGAACTCAACCACTTCTAAATCAAATCCTGAGATCGCATTAAATTTCGCCGGGAAGCTCAGCAAACGCATCTTGCTGACTCCTAAATCCCTTAGTATCTGCGAGCCAGTTCCGATAGTGAGATCGTTGCCGCTGCGATTAACAGAAGCGGACTCAGAACCGTCGCTCAAGACATTGGCAATATTCTGCCCAAGATCTTGACCATAATCTTCACCGGATAATAGCACAGCCACGCCTCTGCCTTCTTCGGCGATTTTCTTCAAAGCATCACTAAACGACCAGCTGGTGCGGTTAGAATTGTGAACGTCACAAATATCGCGCAGCGTATTGGGGATGTGGACTCGGACTAACAGCGGATCGTCAGAGTCGATTACCCCTTTGGTAAAGGCAAGATGCAGGCTGCCACTAATAGAGTCCTTGTAAGAGTGCACATCGAATTCGCCAAACTTCGTTTCCATCTTGTTGCTGGAAACCCTGATGACAGTATGTTCGTTCGCAATTCGATAATGAATAAGGTCGACGATAGTGCCAATCTTGATGCCATGTTTCTCTGCGAATTTCTCAAGATCTGGACGCCTCGCCATCGAGCCATCTTCGTTCATGATTTCAACGATGGCAGCGGCGGGTGAATATCCAGCCAGCCTGGTAAGGTCGCATCCTGCCTCTGTATGACCTGCTCTGCGCAGTACGCCACCCGGCTGAGCCATAATAGGAAATATATGTCCTGGCTGCACAATGTCGGCAGCGACAGTATCGCGGCCGACAGCTACTTGAATAGTGCGGGCTCTATCACCTGCGGAGATTCCAGTAGTCACTCCGGTCGCCGCTTCGATAGAGACGGTGAAGTTTGTGTTATAGGGCGTATTGTTCTCGTTTACCATGAGAGGCAACTTCAAATGTTCACAGCGCTCATGAGTAAGAGTAAGGCAGATCAAGCCACGCGCATTGGTCGCCATGAAGTTAATATCTTCAGTGCGCACACGCTCGGCGGCAATAATGAGATCACCTTCGTTCTCTCTATCTTCATCGTCCATCAATATCACCATCTTCCCCTGGCGAATGTCGTCGATGATCTCTTCTATCGAATTCAACTTCATAATTTCTT
>JAPKAI010000139.1 GCA_028825335.1 Gammaproteobacteria bacterium
GAATTTATAAAAGTACTACTGGTCAGTCTATAGAGGAAACCGACCGATCTTATTGCCGCCGGCAATCGCTCCAACCCAAATCTCGTCACCAACCTCGATTGCGACAGTTCCAAGAATAAGAAGATCATTCGAAGGGTAGTCGAGAACTTGTTGGGCCGTTAAAGAAGCTGTGTCGATTCTGGCAACGCGTGTTGATACGCCAGCGCATCCTGCGCCACTGAGACAACCGCCTACAGCTGACATGGTTTCTGAATACTGACCGGCGGCGAGCAAAGATCCATCGGCTGTCCAACGGACATTGTCGACATGGAAATCTACCTCAACGCTTTCCTTTATCACCGGCGTTTGACCCCGAGATAATCGAACGAGAGATTTTTCAGCCCAACCACCAATATAAAACCAGCGGCCATCCTCGGATACCACCAGGCCATTAGGGCCCGGCATTTGGCTGCCCGGTACTTCTACCCAGCCATTTGCCGTGTGCCATTCCCAAAGGTTTCCAGCTGCAATATTAAAGTTTGTCGCAACGAAGCCACCATCAGGCAGCGCTGCAACAGAATTAAGACCGACACCCGCCGGCGCGACAACACATCCAACCCAGGTCAGCTTTGGTAGGGCTGCCGTACTGTCCACATCGAAGACCTCCACTGATTCGCGCTCACCATGTGCTACGACATACAAGGTATGGGGGCCTTCGCTATCTGCATGCAAACTCAAGCCATGGGGTCGGAACTGGCGGCCAGGTGGGTTCGAGCAGTCAGGGTAAGTTTCAGAATCGTGTTCAATTGCGGCTGCCGCTGAGGGGTAAACGACGGTGGTACTGTAATTCTCGGAATGTGCCACAGAGATATAGCCTTCATCCTCCATGCTGGAAACAAAAACCCAAGGTGTGCCAGCTAGGGGCAGAAGATCTTCAGGGCTCACCGGCCCACAGATAAACTGTGTATCATCACCCGGCTGGCAGTCAGCAGAAGCTGCAAAAGCAAAGCTAAATGGGAAGGCGATCATTAGGATAAAGGCGCTGAATCTAGACAAATTCATGAGACATTCCTCAGTGGTATAAGAAGAACAAAGAATAGAAGCTGTCCTGTACGAAGTCCATCATGATTTAGAGTCAGGCGCAGCTCTTTCTTTCCATGCTTCCTGGGAAACAATATATTTGACGAGGAATGCCTGATTGATGCTGGTAACACCGGTGGTGGTTTCGGTATTCCGACTTTTGTGGCAGGTATGTCGTTTATTGCCGGTGTCCGGCTGCATGCAGACTACTAAGAGGCATTAGTTTGTTGATGTTTTGAATAAGAAGATGGAGGAGTTACCTGCTAGCTCCTTCATCTTCTTTACACGTTAAGTTGTTTGTTGAATGCCATTTTGTGCCAAGAGCCGACTTTAATCTCCTTTACAAAAAGCCACGACCTGGCAATTCCTTTTAGCGCTGTATTGCATTAAAAATTCCAGAGTTGCCGCCAGTATAGCCATCAGCAGTCAGGACAAATTCCAAATCGTAATCTGAATCTCCCACGCTAAGCGCCGATAACCTGCCAATAAGATTTAGATTGGCTTCGGGAAGTTTTGTCCGCGAAGAAGCGGTATATCTCGTCTATGTCCTGATCAAATGCAATAGACCCTTCAGTTTCAACGGAATTTCCACTGCTGGAAGTTCCTCCCATCATGAGTACATTTGTTCTCGAGCGATTTTGTGATTCTTGTATTTCCATTCGAGATAAATATCACCTAATTTTATTGGGCCTCGAGATTTTCGAAAAACTAGACTGCAGCATTGCCAGTTGCCTTGCTGATTTTGCTGTAAAGCGAGATGTCAGCCGCTATCTCTAGCTGTATATCGAAGCGTAATGTGACCCTAATCATCGTGGAAAATGATCTGTGAGGGACTTATAGTGAATTGATTGGGTGTTGTGAATCCTACTTCTTGAGCAGGGCGAGAAAATAGCGGAAATTGAGTCCAATCCTGAGATTCAAATACCTCGAGAAATGATTGAGTAGCACTGACTTCATCTCAATCAGTTTCAAATACCATTCTCATGGTTGTCATTTAAAAAATACTACTAATAGCACTGAACCCCGCTGGAACTGTGAAATCTGGTAATTTTTCCGCTATGTCAGAATAAACAGCGTCTCTGTTATTTCTGTAGGAATTGAATCTGGAAATTCAGTATCGGCGAGAGAAGCCGTGCTGGGAAGAAGTGGGAGAAAAATACATGCAGATTGTAGTTTAGGCATCTGGCACTCCTCAAATTTCAGTAGGAACAACAAAGACAAGAATATTCCCAGATTTGGGGTATTGTAAGTGCCATAGTGGTTAATAGCTTGACCCCCTCAATGAGTTTGTCTATTGTGTCGCCACCTGCGTCAGGTGCCAATTCTGGAAGCAGTTCCTTATTGGGTAAACGGGAAGTTCGGTGAGAAACCGACACTGCCCCCGCAACGGTAAGCTTGTTCGAATGATTTATTCAGAACAAGTGAGTCCGACACCGGCCTGAAACAGACTACGTCATTGCTATGCGATGATAAAACGATGCAGCGGAGGGCTCATCGGTAGTCGGTTTCTTGCCTAGGCATCCTACCCTCTACTTCTTGCCTCTCCCTCATGAAATGTAATTTTCATCGAGGTCATTAATAATGAAACTAGTAACAAACTCATCCTTCTTGGTGGGCCTTTGTCTGAGCGCGTCTGTAGTCCAGACATCAGTCCAGGCGAAGGCTCCGGGCGATACTGCTCCTGAGGAAATAATCGTGGCAGCTAATCGGCTTGAGCAATCGCTCAGCACGGTCTTGGCGGCGACTACAATCATAGACAAAGAAACTATTCGGCAGTCTCAAGCGCAGAATCTTGCAGGCTTACTAGCCGGAGTGCCTGGCTTGCAGTTTTCGCCTTCTGGCGGGCAGGGTGCGCAGACGAGTCTATTTATGCGCGGCACCGAGTCGGACCATACCTTGATTCTGATCGATGGTGTGCAGATGACAACCAACAGCGGGTCGGCAGGGCGCTTAGAATTCATTCCCCTGGATCAGATTGAACGCATCGAAATTGTGCGGGGGCCTCGTTCCAGCGTGTATGGCTCGGAAGCTATCGGCGGCGTGGTGAACATAATTACTAGGCCGAATATTCAAGAAGATTTTAATGGCTCGGTGAAGTTGATGGCGGGCACTGAGAATAGCAGCAATGCGAATATCGGCCTGCAGGGGCGAGTCGGTAATACCAACTTGTCGCTGAACGCTTCTCATCGAGAGACGGATGGGATCGATTTTAATGAGCGCGGAAATTCAGATGATGACGGTTATGAAAATGATTCGTTCTCTCTGTCTTTCTCACATCAGTTCAGCGAGCTGTTCAGTCTGTCCTCTACTTATTTTAGCTTCGACGCGGAATCCGACTACGACGATGGTGTGGTAAACACAGACAGCCAGCAATTCAGCACCACAGTCACGGCAGCGTTTACGCAGAAGTGGGGTTCGAATCTTATTCTCGAGAAATTCGAAGAAGACAACGCTAATGCTGGGGCTTTCGGGCTCACCAACAGTGGCGCCGAGAACAAGAAGCTTAGCTGGCAGAATACGTACACACTCGATGCTAGTAATGTGTTCTCCTTTGGTATCGATCACCAAGAGCAGGAGCTACGTTACGCCACATTCGGTGCTCTGCAAACCGACACGTCACGCGATAACGATGGTGTATATGGGGTGTATATTCGCGAGAGCGGGCCATTGGATTTTACGTTATCACTACGCAATGACGACAACGAGCGCTTCGGCAGTCACAGCACTGGCAGTATAGCGATTGGCAGTGATGTCGGTCAGTCTGTGCGTGCTTGGGTGAGCTACGGTACAGCATTTAAGGCGCCGAACCTGATCGACCTGTATGTGGATTTCCCATCTTTCTTTTTCTTTGCGAACCCAAACCTTAAGCCGGAAACTGCCGAGAGTGTGGAGCTAAGTCTGCAGGCTGAAACCTTGGGCGCTACCTGGCGGTTAAATGTGTTTCGCAACGACATCGATGACCTGATCTCGACTGATGCGGCATTCACCTCTTTGGCGAATATTCAAGAGGCGCGAATCGACGGCATGGAGGCGACTGTAAGTTCGACCATCGCTGGCTGGCGATTGGATGCAGCTCTCACTTTGTTAGATCACGAGAACCGAAGCACTGGGGTTAATTTACTACGCCGACCCGAACAAACGCTTTCGCTGAATATCGCTAGAGAGTTCGGCGCGTTCGACCTCGCTGTGAATCTTTTAGCGCAGAACGAGCACCTGGATATAGATCCGGTTAACTTTGGCGGCTCAACCGTGGGCGGTTTCGGTGTTGTGAATCTAATAGCCGGCTATAGATTCAGTGATGAGCTTAATCTCCGGCTACGAATCGGAAATCTGTTAGATAAGGAATATCAGATTGTCGATGGATTCAATACGCAGGATCGTACCGCACAGCTTTCGCTGAACTTTTCGTTCTAATGATTTTCGGAGTTTAGTTATGTTGAAATTCTTATCAGCGAATAAGGAAATTTTGTTCCTGCTGTTGATAGTGGTGATCAGTACGGTATTGCCGCACCCTGCGAATGTCACATCCATTGGTGCTCTAGGGTTATTCGCAGGGACTTATATTCGAAAACAGGGCTTTCTGTTGCTGCCAGTGGCGGCGGCTAT
>JAPKAI010000045.1 GCA_028825335.1 Gammaproteobacteria bacterium
ATAAGTATTGCTGATTAAAGTAGCTCCCCTGCAAGTAGTAGCTAATAAACTGCGAGGCATAGTAAAAGGACAGTAAATAAATTAACACCAAACCAATGATATTTCTGGCGGTGCTGTTTTTGATACAGCTGACTAGTGCAGTGCTGGTAAGAACTATTAGGCTTACGGAAGCTAGCGCAGAAAGAACGGAGATAAGACTTCGATCAAGACTGTAATAGTGAGCGAGGACGACAGGCATAAGAAAAAGCAATAGCTGTATTCTTTGCATCGAGCTCATTGCTGATTTCCGTTTGCTAACTTTTTCAAATTTACCTTTTCTGTCAGGACTTAACTAAATATAGGAAGGCTAGAGGAGTAGCATGCCCCATGTGAACACAACCAATAGAAGCGCCACGAAGACTGCGGCCGAGCCTATATCCTTCGCTCTGCCAGCGAGAATATGATACTCGCTACCACTTCGGTCGATGGCTGCCTCTAGGGCTGAATTGATCAGCTCCATCAGCAAGACGACAAATAGGGAGCCAACTAATAGCACTTGTTCAACTCGGGATTGGCCTAGCCAAAGTCCCGCGGGCGCAAGAATACAGAAGATGACTACCTCGAGTCGAAATGCTTCCTCGTGCTGCAACGCAGCCATGAGGCCAGCCAAGGAAAACCCCGTGGCGGCAATCAATCGCGATACGCCTTTTCCCTTTGAAGGCAGTTGTGAATCTGATTCGTTTTCGCTCATTACCGAACAATAATTCCCAATCTTTCGGTGAAGGATAGAGACAATCGGAGAACAAGTCTAACGGCAGGCAGGGTACCTTTGAAAAACGCGGTTGGCACTCAGGCTTGCCATCAAGACGTCACTTTGCTGGCATACGTCGGTAAGCCCCCTCGGGGTGGGGGCATAAAGCACGCCTAGCATATGAGTGCTTTATGCCCCGTTGAGAGAGGGTAACCCCTGTTAGTTGATCGCACCATCCGGCCAAGGAGCTCCGGTACTGTGATCGCTTAGAGCACGCAAACCCTGGAAGACAAATTTCTGCACGCGTTTGCCTTCATATGTTTCCGTCGTATAGATGTTGCCTTTAGAGTCACTTGCGATACTGTGAGTGCCGTAGAACAAGCCTGGTTGGCGCCCTCCACCACCAAATTCCGCGAGCTTCTCCAGCGAATCCCGATCCAGAATGTGAACCTTGAAATTGCTGCCATCGGCCAGGAAGATGAATTCTTGGTCGGCATCTTGCGAAAAGGCTATGTCCCAAGCGGAGCCTGCGCCCCGGGTATTGCGCGCAACCTGCGCTTCTTTTACGAAAGTGCCGTCGGGGCGGAAAACCTGAATTCGGTCGGCACCACGGTCACACACATAGATCAGGCCGTCCTTGGAAGGCTCGGCACAGTGGACGGGGCCGACAAATTGCTGGGGTAGTGGCTGGTCGGGATCGTAGATAATTCCGGCATCATCTGGTCGATTACCGTAAGCTCCCCAGTAACGCTTGAATGCGCCTGTGGCAACATCAAGAACAGCGACTCGCTTATTGCCGTAGCCGTCCGCAATGTAAGCCTCGTTGGCTACCGGGTCGATGGCAATCTCGGCAACCTTATTGAAGTGTGTGGTGCTGTTGCTGTCGACAGGTTCTCCTGGCAGGCCGATCTCACGTACGAAGTCGCCATCCGCAGAAAATACCAGCATATGCGAGTCAGCGCCGCCATTGCCGCCGATCCAAATATTGCCGTTCGGGGCAATTTCGAGACCGTGATTGGAGTCCGGCCAAGTATAACCTTGACCTGGGCCGCCCCAAGCGTTGACGACATTGCCTTCGGGATCAAATTCGATGATAGGCGGAGCAGCCGTGCAACACTCTGAAACACCGTTGTCGAGGCCGATTTCCTGGGTGGCAAAATTGCTGTCCTGATTCCGGTGAACGATGTAGACATGATCTCGAGAATCCACGGCGATGCCGATGGTGGCTCCCAGTATCCAATTGTTAGGCAGCGGTTGCGGCCAGAATGGATCAACTTCCATTTTCGGCGCTAAGCGTTCATTGCTGGCCGCTGAGACTGCTTGATTCAAATAGCCCTGGCCCAGTAGAAATGAAGCGAGAAGCATAGTGGCGGTGCCTAAAATTGCGCATGTTCTTAGTGTTTTCGTCATTATAGGTTCCTCTCAAAGTGGCTTTTAGGAAGGTCAAAACTTACTTCCAATCAAATAGCTTGTCCATACAATTTTAACGTTATGGGGCATTCACAAATTAATAAATTCGTTTGTGCGCGGATGCTCTTGGGCTTAACTAGGCGATAATCGTGCAGCAGAGGTGATCAGTAGGGTCACAGTATTGCTTTGCGTAAAGCTGACGCCAAAAATTACTCCTAAGCCCATTTACTGCTAAGCATAGGGCCTAAAGTCACGACAGCCTATAGTGGGATGACAGATAAACAAGAATCCTTGCGATTGTTATGTATTCGCAGTTTTTGATGTTGTTGGCGTAGTAGTATAAATGTGTTTTTGCGGGTCTTGGAATTTGGAAAGATAGAGAGTTTATGAAAGCTGCACCAGATCTGCTCCACGCTCTAGTTCAGACAGCTTCCATGATGCTATAGGATCGGGAGAGTTTGCGAGTAAATACTACTCAATTATGGTTGTATCCGCTAATCGAAACAGACCCATTATAGGGATTGAACTACGCCCTCATTGGGAGGACAAACCGGGCGCCAAAGTTTAGCTCTCACAAATATTACCTTCGATACTTGAGGGTAAATTAATGCCAGAGTTTAATTATCTTTTGATGGATAAAACACTGGAATCTTATTGTGATTAGCTGGAAACAGATTGAGATCTTGACGTTACCATTTGCATGAATGAGTCGAACTTGATGGATTCAAACTGGCCAGAATGGATGATCGACATTGTTGACAAGTGGAGCCCACCTCATAACTTTTGCTATTGAGCAACATGCAATGAAGGATAGTAGTGGCTCGGCACTCGGCACTCTAACACGACTTCGAATGAGTGGATTTAATATTGCGCTTGATTCTATTGGCTCTGACATTGAGGAGCTCGACGAACTGTTACATATTCCCTTCAATGAGCTCAGATTAAAAAGAAATCTTGTCAATTAAATAGGCTAGAACATGGAAGCCTATTTTAATGCCAGCTCTCTGATCTCTCTGACTGAAAATTGCAACATTTAGACATATGAAGTTGGAGTAAAGGCACCCGAAGCGTTTGCCTTTCTTCAAGACTCCGAATGTACTACAGTTACCGACAGTCTATTTAGAAATTCTCTGCCCGTTACACATGTAGCAAAATTCTTTCGAAGTAAATTTTCATAACGAACTGGCGATAATTATAAATGAAACATTATTACTATCGAGTAGTGGTCTCCTATAATGGTAGCAATTACTTCGGCTGGCAAGACCAAGGCGTTGAAGAAAATAAGGCTACAGTACAGGGAACAATCACTCAAGCGCTTAGAAAAATTTGTAAATATGCAGAGTGCAACGTGGCAGGGGCGAGTCGGACAGATGCAGGCGTTCATGCGCATGGGCAGGTTGCCAAATTTTCTATTCCTCTAGAAATTAATTCAGAAAAACTTCAGCTTGGCCTCAACTCCTTATTGCCTGATGATATTCGAATTCGGCAATGTACTAACTGCCAAGCTGATTTCAATCCAAACAAACAAAGTATCAGCAAGAAGTATCGCTATTATTTTTCCATGGACAGGATTAGCTCGCCGATGTTGAATGAAATAGTTGCCCATGTCCCATCGAAAACTGAGGGCGCCAAAAGCAATGCTGAATTGGATCTAGAAGGGATAAGGAAGGTCTGTAAGATTTTTGTTGGAGAACATGATTTTTACAGCTTCGCTAGCAGAGACCAAAATATTGTCTCAACTTCTAGAACGATTAATTATCTTGAAATAAAGCGAACAGACGCATTGGGGTTGGATGCCGAGGTGTATTATATCGAGATTGAAGGAAGTGGATTTTTGAAACACATGGTCCGCTATATTGTTGGCGCACTCTTTGAGGCAGGAAGACACGCCATAGATTCTGAAGATATTCGCGAAGCACTGTGCAATCGAAATGAAAAGAAGCTTAGTCCAAAGGCCAAAGCTAGAGGACTTCACTTAATTGAAATTAATTATTAAAAATATTGCGAGAGGCACTAGCAAGAAAAGTCACTAACCACGCGAAAAAATAGCTAGGTTCAAAGCGCCTTGATTCTCTTTTTTAAAAATTGGTTTACGTTTGGGGAATCAAAAAGGAAAGCCATCAGCGAAACCAGCCACGACAGAATTCTTCTCGCCATCATGGCAGTCTTAATGCACCTGCGGAGCGAATGTGTAGTGATTCAATTCGAGCTCATAGATAAGCCGTAATCTTGAGATGAAGATTTCTTCGCTATGACTGTATTCGATGCCGAGGCCAATCTGCATCACCCAGCTCTCTTCAACATGAATGTTTGCCACTGCGAGTACTGTGGTGGTATCGAGCTGACCCCAGGCATACTCAATTATAGCGCCGAGTCCTAGCAATGAATTTACTCGATATTCCTTTATCGATGCAAAGAGTGGCATTGTCGGGCTTACCATTAATAATCGTATCACCGTGGACGACGGATATATGAAATGGCATAGCAAAGCTCTCATGCTTCTCGGCCATTACTGTCGCTGAGACGAGAGTCGCGAGAAGAAAAGCTCCGCCCGATAATTTGCCTACAATACGTCGTTCAGATTCATTGATTTGTAGTGACACCATAGGCGTTAATCCTTGAAAAAGGTCATAGGGACTAAAATTCTTTGGTAAAGGCAATTGTTAGAAAATCGAACTAGCTGGTTTGTGGTGCGACTAAGCTTAGACTTTTCTGAAGGGTTCTCGTGAATGTCACTCTGGCTCGCGCCATTCGATCAATCTGCTTTATACTCCCCTTATATGCGATCAAAACATCAAATAATTCTAGAAGACGAAGCCGCCACACTGGAGTTCGGTGCCCGACTCGCCGTTGCAACATTTCAAACTGGAAAGTTCAGCGGCAATGACCTATCGCCTCATGAGGGCATTCCCCATCTAGGAGGCATGATCTACCTGCAAGGCGATTTAGGCGCTGGCAAGACAACCCTTAGCCGCGGATTCGTGCGCGCCTTCGGCTATGCCGGCGCGGTGAAGAGCCCGACCTATACATTGGTAGAGCCCTACGAATTCGAGCTCTGTAACATCTATCACTTCGATCTCTACCGCCTCTCGGATCCCGAGGAAGTGGCCTATCTGGGTACTGATGAGTATTTTGCAGAGTCTAATCTGTGTCTCGTTGAATGGGCCGAGAAGGGCGCGAAATGGCTGCCTGGCGCCGATTTGGTGATCGGCATGGTCGATCAGGGAACGGGTCGGCGTCTTACTTGTCAGAGTCTCACGGAGAAAGGCGCCATAATTGCCAAAAGATTATGGCCCTGAGGCCGTTGTATTAGACAACGTGAAGTATGTCTCAAAGAATTTGTCATGAAATCACAGCGCTATCTAAGCAGTATTAAAGACAGCAGTCGCTGTCTTACACTCGCTCTAGCAGTTTGTACGCTGCTGGCCAGCTTGGCTGTGTCTGCGGCGAGTGTGGAAGAGGTAAGGCTGTGGCGTGCGCCGGACCATACTCGTCTTGTGTTTGATCTGTCCGGCGAGTTGGAATACAAGCTGTTCACGCTCGATAACCCAGCTCGTGTGGTTATCGATATAGAAGGTTCGTCCTTGGGTGGCGACCTGTCTAGACTCGATTTTAGCGAGAGTCCGATCAGCAGCATGCGCAGCGCGATTCGCGATGAGAACACACTTCGAATAGTTATCGATCTAGAGACACAAGTTGAACCACGCAGTTTCACTTTGGCACCGAACAGCGAGCAAGGCGATCGTTTGGTTATCGATCTGTATGACGAGTCACCATCTGCCAACGCATCCACAAACACCAACACCGTATCCTTGAACTCTACTAGTGCTCCGCGCAGCGATGAGCGTCGCAACATCATCGTTGCGATCTCGGCTGGACATGGCGGCGAAGATCCCGGCGGTATCGGCTTTGATGGCAAGCTGCGAGAGAAGAACATCACGCTGAAAATCGCGCGTGCCCTGTTCGACCAACTCGAAAGAATGCCGGGCTACACACCGATCATGATTCGTGATGGAGACTATTATGTCGAGCTGCAGCGCCGTTCTGAAATCGCCCGCGAGAATCGCGCAGATCTCTTCGTGGCCGTGCATACCGATTGGTATCGCACCAGCCGTGCCAATGGCCTGACTATCTATGCGCTATCGGGTGATAGAGCCGACCGCGAAAACTCTCGTCGTGTAGCACAGAAGGAAAACAACGCGGACCTGCTTGGTGGCGTAGGAGGAGATCTTGATCTCAGTTCCTGGGATGACGATGTCGCACTTACGCTCGTCTCATTGCAGATGGCTTGGAGCATGGAGCAGAGTCTGATCGCAGGTACTCGTGTTTTAGAATCCTTGGATGGTATGACGCGTCTGCGCCGCGACAAGGTGCAGCAGGCTTCATTAGAAGTGTTGAAGTCGCCGGACATACCTTCGATGCTTATCGAGACTGGTTATCTCACGAACCCTGATGAAGCCAGAAGGCTTAACACATCTGCATTCCAGCAGAAACTCGCGCGCGGCATTGCGCAGGGTGTAATGAATTATTTCTACGAGGCGCCACCCCAAGGCTCTCTCGTCGCCTGGCAGAAGGCAAACGGCATCGTACCCAAGCCTGGCACCTATAGGGTGAAGCGCGGCGATAGCCTGTCGGTAATCGCGCAGCGCTACAACGTGAGTCTGGCGGAATTGAAATCGGAGAATAGCATCTCCTCGAACACGATTCACGTAGGTCAGGAACTTACCATTCCGGGAGTCGGCGGGACGGAGCAGGAAGAACACACGATTCGCCGCGGGGAAACGCTCTCCGAGATCGCGCAGCGCTATCAAGTCAGTCTCGGCAGTTTGCGACTGGAAAATAACATCACTAGCGATCGCATCATGGTTGGGCAGGTTTTAAAAATACCTGCATCTTAGCTCTAGTTTAGTTAGCTTCATCTCTTGTTGGTTCCCAGTGTTTTGCTCGTGGTTGGTGCTACAATGCTAGCCTCATTCTCTTTACTGCTACCTGCCAATGTCACGCATCAATCTTCTCAGTCAACGCCTCGCGAATCAGATCGCCGCGGGTGAGGTCGTCGAGCGTCCAGCCTCGGTCGTCAAGGAGCTGATGGAGAACAGCCTAGATGCCGGCGCCAGTCGACTCGAGATCGAAGTCGAGCAGGGCGGCATGAAACAAATCAAGATCAAGGATGACGGGCTAGGCATTCATAAGCAGGACTTAGAGTTGGCGCTTAGCCGGCACGCCACCAGTAAAATCACCGACCTCGAAGACCTAGAAAATATCGCCAGCCTCGGCTTTCGTGGCGAGGCGCTAGCCAGTATCAGCTCGGTCTCGCGTCTGACTATGACCTCGAAGGCAGATGATGATGTAACTGCAGGTAGTGGCGACAATAGCGGCTGGAAGGTCGTGGCAGAGGGGCAGGAGATGGACGTCATACTTTCGCCCGCCGCACACTCGCGCGGAACCACTCTCGAGGTGCGAGACTTATTCTTCAATACTCCTGCGCGAAAGAAATTTCTGAAAACAGAGAAGACGGAATTTTCGCGCATCGATGAGATTCTAAAACGTATCGCGCTGAGTCGCTTCGATGTACAGTTCTCACTTACTCATAATCAGCGCGCGATTCGCAAACTGCTACCTGCAAAATCTGATCAGGAAAAGCAGCGACGCGTCGCTCTGGTGTGCGGCCCTGCATTTGTCGAGAGCTCTGTGTTTGTAGAAATGGAAGGGCAAGGTCTGCGTCTCTGGGGTTGGGTAAGCCTGCCGACCTTCTCGCGCTCTCAGGCAGACCTGCAATACTTCTATGTGAACGGCCGCATCATTCGCGACAAGCTGGTGACACACGCAGTGAAGCAGGCCTATCGCGATGTGTTGTTTCATGGGCGCCATCCTGCCTATGTGTTGTATCTGGAGTTGGCGCCATCTACAGTTGATGTAAACGTGCATCCGACCAAGCATGAGGTGCGTTTTCGCGACAGCCGCTTAGTGCATGACTTTTTGTTCAGTTCATTGCACAAAGCGTTAGCAGAGCTTAGGCCGGCCGATCGACTCGCAGATAACGTACAGAATAATGGAAAGGAGAGTGATCCGTTTGCAGATAAGCGCAGCGACAATGCGGCAGGAAATTTCGCAGCTAGTTCAGATTCAAACTTTGCGGTTGGAAACTTCAGCGATCAGAATAGTCTGTCACTTGCGGAACCGACTTCAAATAATTATTCCTACAGACCGAACTCAGGGCAACCTGCTGTCGGTGCGATACAGAGCCAGTTGGAAAATTTCGCGAAGCTCACTGCCGGCGATGCAGAAGTGCCGCCGCTTGGATACGCCATAGCCCAACTGCATGGAATTTATATTCTTGCGCAGAATAAGGAAGGACTGATCACAGTGGACATGCATGCGGCACATGAACGCATCACCTACGAGCGCATGAAGACAGCCTGCCAGAATGAAGAATTGAAGATGCAGCCTTTACTCGTTCCTTTGTCTATCGCGGTGAGTCAATCAGAAGCCGACTGCACCGAGACTGAACAAGGTGCGCTGCTTAGTATTGGAATCGAGTTAGAGAGAGCCGCGGCGGAATCGATAGTAGTCAGACAAGTCCCCTCGATTTTGCGTAACGCCAACATCGAACAACTGGTGCGCGATGTGCTGTCCGATGTTCTCGAGTACGGCAGCAGTGATCGTATTCAGGCGCATCAGGATGAGCTGCTCTCCACCATGGCATGTCATGGTTCGGTTCGCGCCAATCGTCATTTAACTATCCCAGAGATGAATGCGCTGCTGCGTGACATGGAAGCTACCGAGCGCAGCGGTCAGTGCAATCACGGCAGGCCAACCTGGGTGTATCAGAGTCTGGATGAGCTGGATAAACTCTTTCTTCGTGGGCAGTAAGATCGAGAACGAACTTCCTCTCTAGTCGCGTACAATCTCACCCTATGAATTCGTCCTCCTCTAAACCCAACGTGATCTGCTTGATGGGCCCGACCGCATCGGGCAAGACCTCCCTCGCCCTCGATTTGGTGCAGCAGCATCCGTTTCAGATCGTCAGTGTGGATTCGGCGCAGATCTATCAGCAGATGGATATTGGTACAGGGAAGCCCCAGAAGGGGGTGCTCGATATCGCACCCCATCGTTTGATTGACTTTATCGATCCAGCTGTGCCGTATTCGGCCTCTCAATTCAGGACAGACGCCTTTAGAGAAATTGACGAGATACTAGAATTTGGCGACACCCCGCTGCTTGTTGGTGGCACGATGCTGTATTTTCGCGTTTTGAGAGACGGCCTCGCCGACATGCCTCATGCCGATCCGGAAGTCCGCGCTGAGATCGGGAAGTTGGCTCAGGAACAGGGCTGGGAGGCGGTACACCAGCAGCTTGCGGCGGTCGATCCAGATTCAGCAGCTAGGATTCATCCGAACGATCCGCAAAGGACACAACGAGCTTTGGAGGTATATAGGGTCTCAGGCAAGACAATGACTAGCTTTCATGCCGAGATGCAGGCGCAGCAAGAGGCCCTGCTTCCTTACAATTTACATTTCTTCGCGATCCAACCAGAAGATCGCAGCGTATTACACGGTCAGATAGAGACACGTTTCGGACAGATGCTTAATGAGGGCTTGGTTGACGAGGTGCAGGCTTTACGCTCTCGAGGTGATCTGAATCACCAGTTTCCTTCAATAAAATCAGTAGGATACAGGCAGGTCTGGCAGTATCTGGACGGTGAAATTGACTATGATGGCATGGTGGAAAAGAGTATTATTGCCACCAGGCAACTCGCCAAACGGCAGCTGACTTGGCTGCGCAGTTGGCCAAGCCTACAAAGCTTGAGTAATTCTTCTACTCAATCCGCACAACATGTCTTGAAATACATGGATACCATCTCTATATAGGTAGTATGTGACGTGTAGAGATCGTTAATTTTTTATAGGAAGTCCACAGTTCTTAGAACCGTCCTTTCAAGCCAGTTCTCGATATCGAGATGGTGAAGGCTCGGCCTCATAGATTGTCGATTGTAAGGGGAATAAATAATGTCTAAAGGACATTCACTACAAGATCCGTTTTTAAACGTGCTTCGCAAGGAGCGCATCCCGGTATCCATTTACCTGGTTAGTGGAATTAAGTTGCAGGGTCAGATCGAGTCATTTGACCAATTTGTGATTCTGCTGAAGAACGCTGTTAGCCAGATGGTCTACAAGCATGCGATATCAACAGTCGTACCCGCACGTATGGTAAAAGTGCCAATGCAGAATCCAGGCGAAGCAGCAGAAGCAGAAGCAGTCGAAGATGAGGCTGGCGAACCGGGTAACGCGGTTTAGCATTTCTCAGTGAGGTAACTGATTGTTTTTTGACAGGCCCGATTCCGGCGAAATCTCTATCCTCGTTCACCTCAGTATAGAGTCAGAGAGTGAACGGGAGGACCCAGCCGAATTTGAAGAATTGGCAATCTCCGCCGGCGCCCAGCCGGTGGACTTCATCACAGGCTCCCGAAAGGCACCTTCACCAAACCTTTTTATAGGATCAGGCAAGCTTGAAGAGATTCAAGCCGCCGTGCTCGCCCACAAAGCAGGGCTTGTTCTGTTTAATCACACACTCTCTCCCAGCCAGGAACGCAACCTCGAGGCCGAACTCAAGTGTCGCGTACTCGATCGTACTGGATTGATTCTGGATATCTTCGCGCAACGCGCGCACAGCCACGAAGGTAAGCTGCAGGTAGAGTTGGCGCAACTGCAACACTTGAGCACACGCTTGAAACGGGGGTGGACCCATCTGGATAGACAAAAGGGTGGTATCGGCATGCGTGGCGCGGGTGAGAAGCAGTTGGAACTCGATCAACGGATGATTGGTCACCGCATCAAGGCCATCAACAAAGGCCTAGAGAAGGTACGTGGACAGCGCGACCAAGGACGTCGCTCTAGGCGTCGTTCGGAGGTAGCAACGATATCTCTGGTTGGCTACACCAATGCTGGTAAGTCCTCACTATTTAATAAGATGACCCATGCGCATACTTACGCGGCAGACCAATTGTTTGCCACGTTGGATTCGACACTACGCCGTATTACTCTAAAGAACTACGGACCGGTGATCATCGCCGACACGGTCGGTTTCATTAGCCATCTGCCACATCAACTGGTCGAGGCGTTTCGTGCTACGCTTGAGGAGACTGCACAGGCGGATCTGCTTATCCATGTCGTGGACTCGGCAAATGAATTTCATCCAGATCATATTTTTGAAGTCGATAAGGTCTTGGCAGAAATAGGCGCGAAGTCCGTGCCGCAGCTGCTGGTGTTCAATAAGATCGACCTGCTTCCAAGCGTCGAGCCACATATTCAACGCAATGAGAAAGGTAAGACTATAAAGGTCTGGGTGTCTGCAAAGACTGGCGCCGGTATGGATTTATTGCAGTGCGCGATGAGCGAGCTGCTTGCTGGTAATATGGCTGTCGAGACACTGAGAGTCTCACCGGGCCAGACGAAGCTGCGCAGTCAGCTTTACGATAGCGGATTCATCGAGGAAGAACATATAGACGAGGAAGGTTTCTATGAGCTGCGGGTCAAACTGCCGCGAAAAGACCTCGATCGTATTCTTAAGCAAAGCGGCACAGAAGTTATAAGTCACACTATTGCAGTGCAGGAGCAGACTAATTTGGCAGTCGAGGACAAGGCAACAATCGCCTGATCGTCTCGGATCGCCGTTTGAAAGTGCAAATTGCTGTGTAAATGAACAATTATTAGCTAAAATCGACCTTCTACGTGTTTAGAAAGTTATGGAGAAGCCAATGGCTTGGAATGAACCTGGAAATAACGGAAATGGAAACGACAAAGACAAAGACCCTTGGGGTGGCGGTCGTAAAGGCGGCGACCAGGGGCCTCCTGATATTGATGAGGTTGTGCGCAACCTAACCAAAAAATTCAATAGCCTGTTTCGCGGGGGCAGCGGTGGCTCTAGTTCCACTGGTTCTTCCTCAAGCGGTGGCGGTGGCTTATCCGCGGGTCTAATAGCAGGGCTAGTAGCCGTTGTAGCTGTCATCTGGGGATTCATGGGTTTCTATATCGTGGACGAAGCCGAGCGCGGCGTTGTCTTGCGCTTCGGTAAAGTGCTGGATTTGACAGTGCAGCCAGGCTTGCATTGGAATCCGCCGATCGTTGATGAAGTTAGCTTGGTTAACGTTTCTGAATTGAACGCGAAGACCTATGAAAATCGCGCGATGCTGACTACCGATGAAAACATCATCGATATCGCAGTCACCGTGCAGTATCTAATTCAGGATCCAGTGAAGTATGTGATCGCGGTGCAGGACCCAGAGCTTAGTCTGGATAACGCGTCCGAATCTGCTATTCGCCACGTAGTTGGTGGCAACTTCATGGATCAAATTCTGACCACGGGTCGCGATCGAATGGCCGCCGATGTGCAGGAGCGTCTGCAGGATTATATGAATGCCTACAATACCGGTATCTTTGTAAGCCAGGTTAACGTGGTCGATGCTCAGCCACCTGATGCTGTTCGTCCCGCCTTCGATGACGTGATCCGTGCCAGAGAAGACGAGCAACGTGTGCAGAACCAGGCCCAGCAATATTCGAATCAGATTATTCCTGAGGCTCGGGGTGAAGCACAGCGGCGTATAGAAGCGGCAAACGCTTACAGCGCAGAAGTCGTGGCTGAGGCAACGGGCGATGCGTCTCGCTTCAACCAGTTGTTAACGGAATACTTGAAGTCTCCTGAGGTGACTCGACAGCGACTCTATATCGACTCGATCGAAGAGGTGATGACGGCGAGTAGCAAGATCATGGTAGATGTCGAAGGCGGCAACAATATGTTGTTCCTGCCATTGGACAAGCTTATGGAGCAGAGCAATTCAAGCATCAATTCGAATAATACTACGACCGACCTCAGGAATTTGGCAGACCAGTTGGCGCCATTTTTACCGGGATCAAGTAGTGCAAACAGTGTAGATCGTTCGCGACTACCTACTACGGGACGGGGAAATCGATAATGAAAAATTTTATAGCGGTAGGTCTTATTTTTCTAGTCGTCATAGTCGCTAGCAATTCTCTTTTCGTTATTAAGGAAACAGAACGCGCAGTGATGCTGCAGTTTGGTGAATTGGTTCAAGATTCCATCGATCCAGGTCTGCATGTGAAAATCCCTTGGGTTAATAATGTGCGTAAATTTGACGCGCGGATCTTGACTGAAGACGCGCCTCGGCGTCGCTACCTGACGCTGGAGCAGAAGGCGCTGGAAGTCGATTCCTACGCGAAGTGGCGCATCGTCGACGTGGGCCAGTTCTACGTCTCTACACGTGGCAACACGACTACAGCCGGCAGCCTGCTCGCAGAACGTATCAACGACGGCCTGCGTGACCAGATTGGTGACCGTACTCTTGCAGAAGTTGTCGCTGGAGAGAGAGATCAGATGATGCTCGCTCTGACAGCCGATCTCAATGAGACTACGGCGGCGGATCTAGGTATCGAGATCATCGACGTACGCGTGAAGCGTATCGATCTACCCGAAGACGTACGCTCATCTGTTTATGAGCGTATGATCACCGAGAGAAACAGAGAGGCGCAGGAGTTACGCTCTTTCGGTGAAGAGCTCGCGATTGGTATTCGTGCCGACGCTGATCGTCAGGCGACAATCTTTCGTGCAGAGGCTTACAGAGATGCTGAGCAACTACGCGGTGAGGGTGACGCAACAGCAACGGCAATCTATGCTGATGCCTACAACAAAGACCCTGAGTTCTATGCGTTTACCCGCAGCCTGAATTCATATAGAGAGACGTTCAGTTCGAAAGGTGACGTGCTCTTGCTTGATCCAAACAGCGACTACTTCAAGTATCTGAAGAACGGGATCTCGCGGTAAGCTCTAGCTAATCAATAGGGTTTTGAAAACCAGATAAGTTAACAACCGTAAACCTGAATCGCGTTCAGCGATTCAGGTTTACTTTTTTGCTGCGCGCATAGCTGTCAGTTAGTGGCTCACAAGAAGAGGCGAGATTATGTGGCACGAGCTGGCTGTTGCATTTTGTCTGATGCTTGTAATAGAGGGGATTATTCCCTTCATCAGCCCAGGTAGGTGGCGAAAGATGTTGCTAGTGTTGGATCAGATAGACGACAACACCATGCGCATGATTGGCTTAGGAAGCATGCTTACCGGAACGGTCCTGCTGTTGATGATTAATTAGATCGTTACGGTGTTAGGAATGATCATTAATAATAATTTTGAGAATGAACTTTTAAATTTTGATGAGTGAAAGCTAAATAAAAATGACTTCTGCAAAGCGCTGGTTACTTCCCGATGGTGTCGAGGAAATTCTTCCCCTAGAGGCGAGCAAGTTAGAATACTTGCGCCGCCAGCTTCTGGATCTCTATGAATCCTGGGGCTATCAATTAGTTATTACTCCACTTATCGAGTATCTGGATTCACTACTAGTCGGTTCGTCCCAAGATTTGGATCTGCACACGTTCAAGATTACAGACCAGCTCAGCGGTCGCATGATGGGCATTCGAGCAGACATTACCCCGCAGGCTGCGCGAATCGACGCACACTGCATGAATAGAGATGGCCCGGTGCGTCTGTGCTACGCAGACAACGTATTGCACACTAAGCCACGTGGTCTGCTTGCCTCACGAGTACCCATTCGCATCGGTGCCGAGGTGTACGGTCACGCCGGAGTGGACTGCGACATAGAGCTAATTTGTCTCATGTATGCCACTCTAAATGCGGCGGTAATTGTAAACATATCTATCGTGTTAGGGCACGTTGGTATCTTTCGTGCGCTCGTCAAAGAAGCCGCGATAGATGCAGAGACCGAATCAACTCTATTCGATGCCGTGCAGCGTAAGGCTTATGACGAGATAGATGTCGTCTTGGATGCCGCAGTGAAAGATGTAACGTTGCATTCCATGTTGAGGCAGCTCACTAGACTGAGTGGTGATGAGGCAATACTGCAAGAGGCTCTAACAGTTTTCGAAAATGCTCCAGACTCGGTAAAGAAAGAGCTACTGGAGCTGGTATTGATAGTGGAGGGAGTTAAGGAACGTCATCCCGAGATGACTCTCTGCTTCGACTTATGCGAATTGCGTGGTTATGAATATCATACGGGTATCGTGTTCGCAGCTTATACACCTGACTACGGCAGGGCCGTAGCAAAAGGCGGTCGTTATGACCACATCGGTGAAGTTTTTGGTCGCTCGCGGCCGGCGTCGGGCTTTGACAGCGATCTAAAGACAATTGCTAGACTGAGCAGTAAAATCTTTACTCAGAAGACAGCGATTATCGCTCCGATTGGGAACGATGCTGACTTACTGAGCGCGATAGCCGAACTGCGCGCCAGTGGCGAGATTGTAATTACCAATCTGCTCGAGAGCGAACTGGCGGAGCAGGAATTGGAAGATCTAAATTGCGATCGGCAACTGCATTTGGTTGATGGTAAGTGGTTAGTTGAAAACATAACGTAGTATTTGCATTGAATAAGATATTGAGTTGAGGACGATGGCAAAATCAGTAGTAGTACTTGGCACCCAGTGGGGCGATGAAGGCAAGGGAAAGATCGTGGATCTTTTAACCGACCAAGCCAAGGTAGCGGTCCGCTTTCAAGGCGGTCATAACGCAGGGCACACGCTGGTTATCAACGGTAAGAAGACTGTACTGCATCTGTTGCCGTCTGGAATCTTGCGCAGTAACGTCGATTGTGTAATTGGCAATGGCGTTGTGATTAGCCTCGAAGCATTGCTGAGTGAAATCGAAGGTCTCGAGGGTGCCGGTATTGAAATACGCGACCGACTCAAGATAAGCGGCGCCTGCCCTCTAATTCTGCCATCCCATATCGCGCTAGATCAGGCGAGAGAACTCAAGAGGGGTAGTGCAAAGATAGGCACTACCGGACGAGGAATAGGGCCGGCCTATGAAGACAAAGTTGCACGACGCGGTATTCGTCTCGCAGGTATCCTCAACGCGGAACACTTTGCGGAAAAGCTTGCTGAACTCATGGAATACCACAACTTCATGCTGAGCAATTATTACAAAACTGAGCCCATTGACTATCAGCAAACTCTCGATCTGTATTTGAAGTTGGCAGAACAGGTTCGGCCCATGGTAGCGGACACGATCGAAATCCTGCACAACCATCGCAAGGCAAATGAGAATATCTTATTCGAAGGTGCTCAAGGTTCGCTGCTGGATATCGACCATGGGACCTACCCCTTTGTTACCTCTTCTAATACCACTGCAGGTGGAGCGGCGACGGGCAGTGGCTATGGCCCGCTCTATCTGGACTACGTCTTAGGGATCACCAAGGCCTACACCACACGTGTTGGCTCAGGACCGTTCCCTACCGAGTTGTTCGATGACACAGGCAAGTATTTGGCCGCAGTTGGCCACGAGAAGGGTGCAACTACCGGGCGTGATCGACGCTGCGGTTGGTTCGACGCCTGCGCCGTGAAGATGGCCATGCGCATCAATAGTGTCTCCGGCATCTGCTTGACCAAGTTAGATGTATTAGATGGCCTGGAAACGATCAAGGTTTGCACTGGTTACACAGGTGTAGGTGCCAATACGTCTGGCAGCCTGATGGAT
The DNA here is from genome assembly GCA_028825335.1 of Gammaproteobacteria bacterium. Lineage (GTDB taxonomy): Bacteria > Pseudomonadota > Gammaproteobacteria > Pseudomonadales > Pseudohongiellaceae > UBA9145. The sequence continues at coordinate 16,694 of JAPKAI010000045.1, forward strand.
ATTGAGAGCTATAAGAGTCTAGAACCTATCTACGAAGAATTGCCGGGTTGGACAGAGTCGACGGTCGGTGCGAAGAGTCTGGATGATCTGCCACAGAATGCCAGAGACTATATTCAGTATCTAGAGAAGATAGTAGAGGTGCCAGTTGACATTGTTTCAACAGGCCCCGATCGCGAAGAGACGATAGTCCTGCGTCATCCCTTCGACAGTTAGTAAATTGTTAATAGATGGCTATTAGATAGTTTATGGAAAGTTAAGCTCTCCGCCTAATTTCAATCTAGTGGCCACAGGCAGGCGGCACCGATAGCGCCGCTTGCATCGCCGAACTTCGGCGCCGAGAGTTTGGTCAGCATATTATCTGTGAATACATGTTCATTCATGAGGCTTGGAACCTGAGTATATAGCTGTGAAATATTCGACAGACCACCTCCTAATACAATCATATCTGGGTCCATAAGATTCACTACCGTAGAGAGACAGCGGGCTAATTGCTTGCAGTAGGTCTTAACAGTTTCGCTGGCTTCAACATCCCCGCTATTCGCCAATCTCGCTATTTCCGTGGCCTCCAGATCGATTCCGGATCTCTCGAGATAGCTCTGTTTCAAGCCTCGCCCGGAAAGGACGGTCTCGTTGCAGTTCGTCCTGCCGCAGTAGCATTGTCGGTCCTGGGCGATTAGTTCGCGCACGGAATTCGGAATACAGTTGTGTCCCCATTCACCGGCGATTCGGTTCGGGCCTGTGTGCAGCTGCTTGTCTATGACGATGCCGCCACCGGTTCCCGTACCGAGAATTACCCCAAATACCGTTCTGGCGGATATCGCCACACCGTAGCAGGCTTCTGAAAGGGCAAAGCAATTCGCATCGTTCTCGATACGCGTCGCATAGCCAAGACGATTTTCAATATCGACCTTTAATGGTTCTCCGTTGAGGCAGATCGAGTTACAGTTCTTCATAAGTTTGAGGCCGTATTCATTCGAAGGAGATAAAGCGCCAGGAGTCCCAATTCCAACAGAACACTTCTTCGGTAGAGACAGTCGTTGCAGCTGCTCGATAACTTCGCATAGCGCATCAACAGTCTCGAGGTACTTTTGAGCAGGCGTATCCACACGAATCTTCTCGGCCACCTCACCTGAGGGTGAGAGCAATATGCCTTCAATCTTTGTGCCGCCTAGGTCGACTCCGATTCTCATTTACTACCTCAATTCAATTCAATTCTGTTCGCTGTTGTGTCACTGCTACTTTAGCAGTTTTTAATTTCACCTTGCATAGTACTACAAACCCTCTAGAATCTGCGGTCCGCTTGCATTTTGTCTTGGCGTAAATATCGAGGCGATCTGACTAAACACAGCAATAAAAATTGACCAGAGCTAGATAGAAAAGTTCGATGACCCGAGCCAGATACCAACAAGTGTCGCTTCAAGACACGGCCTACTACCATTGTATCTCACGCTGTGTTCGCCGCGCCTACCTATGTGGTGACGACCCGGTTACTGGCAAGAACTTCGATCATCGCAAGCAATGGTTGGTGTCTCGAATTAAGACGCTAGCCGCACAGTTTTCGATCGACATCTGTGCCTACGCCATCATGAGTAATCACTATCACCTCGTCCTGTTCGTCAATGAACAGCAGGCCCGAGATTGGGATGATGCCGAGGTGGTCAAGCGTTGGACAGCACTCTTTCCTCGCAATGCAGCTCTAGTTGCAACCTTGCAGAAAAACAAATCGAGCAAGGCGGCGCAGAAGCGCCTGCAACAACAGATCAGCTTATGGCGCGAACGCCTAATGGATATTAGTTGGTTCATGCGCTGCGTAAACGAGACTGTGGCACGGCAAGCCAACCGAGAAGACGAATGCAGTGGACGTTTCTGGGAAGGACGTTTCAAGAGCCAGGCCCTTCTAGATGAGAAAGCACTCGTTACCTGCATGGCCTATGTGGACTTAAACCCTATCAGAGTGGGCATAACGGACTCGCTTGAGAATAGCGACTTCACGTCGATTCAAGAGCGGCTGATTCATCATGCTAAGAAAGTTAAAAATCGAAGCTACCGCCAGTATCGTCTGCTTACGCGGCGCGCCACAAAGCACCTCGTGGGTCGCCAGTCTGGAGGCAAGCAGGCGAAGCTCCGGGTAATGTCCGAGATGGAAGGAGTAGCCAAGAAGGCATTGCCGATTACATCGCAAAGCTATTTCGATTTGCTAGAGGCCACTTGCAAAGCGCTTCACCCAGAAGAGTATTCGGTGCAGAGGATTACCGATACCCTAGCGGAGAAGAACAGGTTGTTAAATGAACTGGGAATAAGTGCAGAATCTTGGCTCAAGAGTGTGACAACGTTTCATCGCCACTATTCAGTTGCGGCGGGTTCCGAATCTGCACTCGTTCATTTTCACGAAAGTCGGATTAAGTCAGGGGTGAGTTTAAAACACCCGCACAAATGGATTAGGGGAGTAAATTCCTCCCGGTTGTTATACGGAAGCTCCTAGCTACGAACTTTCCTTCATAATTCCATTCACGAAGACGTATTAGTTCATCCTCGATGTCTCCCATAGCGGGGGAACTGTATTTAACCCCTCCAATTCCCTTTCAGCAATTCGATTTCCTAACAATTCCAATACGCCACTGCTCACAATTACATTATTGCGACAATTCATAGGATCGATAGCTTAATTCTTACGACTAATATTTATATTGGGTGTCCTTTTTTATAAAATTGGGTGTCCTGTATTAAGATAAAACCAGGCCCTGCATTCTGGGGCTAAGTATAAGAAATCATTAAGGTTATTGGGCTGCGAATGCAGTGACACTAGGGCAAGGGGGCAGATATACCGTCTATTTTTAGGGTCGGGAAAGCACCTGTAAGCACTTGAAAGCACTATATATTGTTTGACTTCGGCCGACGCACACTATATGTTGCGCTCAGTAGAAGTAGCTAAATTTTTGGCTTTTTGAAGTAGTAAGCCTGTTTAGAATTGGAAGTTTGGTCGTCTCAAACGTGATTCTTCTCCGATAATTTAGTGGCCAGGTAGTAAAATAAGAATAAAACCGACACTAGTCCTACTTAGAAATCGCACATTAGCTGGAGTTATAGCGAATGAACAAATCTGCTGAAGCAGCAATAGAAAAGCCAATAAAAAATGCCATAACGGAAGCTATTGAAGAAGCGAAAGCAGATAGCGATCTGAATTTTCTAAAAAAGCAGAAAGAAGATGAAATCCGCTTGAGACTTGACCAATTCGCCAAGGAACTCTCTCAGGTGAAGAAGCAGCGAGATCAGCACTAGGCCTAATCCAGCTACTTACTTATCCCAAGGCGCTTTCAGAACCCAGCGCTCACCCTCCCCCCCTTGTCACTCGTTTCAAGCCCAATTTAAGACCGCGTGTCATATTGCCGCAGATTCGATTCTGTCTATGAATTCGGGCCTCCAAAGCGTTACACTGAGGCCGTGAAGTCAACTCGGTGACGTGCGTGAATTTCGCATTCATTGGTCACCAGTCAGTTAAACCCCAAGAAGGAAGTTCGATATGTCAGGCAGCGGGAAATTGAAATCATTAGTAGCGCTATTTGTGCTAGCAGCTTCTTTTGTCGGCTGTGCCAGTATCACTGACTACTCGCCTTTCCTGCGTGCAGAGCCTGCCGTAGATTCAGTATTGAATCGCGCCCCGCGCAATTTGCGTCTCTTCTATGAGGCATTACCTGATGTGACTAATAGCAGTCTTACGCTTACCGGCCCAGAAGGGAATTACGATTTGCGCGGTTTTCACACAATGGGGTCCGATGACCTCATGATCGAAATCACTAATCCATCGATTCCCGATGGGGATTACGTGGTTGCTTGGTCGGCAGTGGTTGGAGAAGATTCCACCGTCTACGATGGTTCCTATCAATTTTCTGTAGTGACCAATCGATAGCGACAACTAATTTTGGGTTTGGTCTTAACTCTATCGAAATAGAAGTGGCAGATGACGCTTTAAGAAATAGCCTATAAATACAGCATCTTTTGGGAGATTAAAGAATAGTTGGTGCCCAGAAGAGGACTTGAACATCTAATTAAAAAAATGGCTTAAGGCATATAATCAAATATACCTACTAACCTACCTACTAAAAGGCCAATTTAGATTGGCTTTTGACCTCCACCCCCCGTTTTCTAGTAACCGCCCAGCCAGCACCCCACCCTGAGGGCGCATTGCGATATTTCAGGATGGCG
>JAPKAI010000046.1 GCA_028825335.1 Gammaproteobacteria bacterium
CTGGCGATAGGCAATACGATCGCCTTTGCCACATGGCAGGTAATGCTTAACAATTTTGCCGTAGAGCATGCCGCCTTTACCGGCGAAGAGATCGGCATACTGCAAAGCCTGCGTGAAGTGCCGGGTTTCCTCGCCTTCACCGCTATCTTGGTGATGATATTCATAAGGCAACAGACCTTCGCCATACTCGCCTTACTCACACTCGGCATAGGCACTGCCATTACAGCCTTCTATCCAACGGCCCTGTGGCTCTATTTCGCCACAGTTGTGATGTCTGTAGGTTTTCACTATCTAGAGACTCTGCACAATTCGCTAAGCCTGCAGTGGCTGAGTAAAGACGAAGCACCGAAAGTGCTCGGAAAAATACTGAGCATCCGCGCCCTGTGTAATTTTATGATTCTGGGCACGCTCTACATCTATCTGATGTTCTTCGCAGCCAACTACAACCTCATTTATATGCTCGCTGGATTCACCGCCGCGGCTATCGGCATTTTCTGCTGGCTCGCTATTCCACATTTCGAAGATGGCGTCGCGCAGAAGAAAACACTGTTCCTGCGCAAGAAATACTGGCTGTTCTACCTGCTGACCTTCTTCGCCGGAGCTAGGCGACAGATATTCGTTGTGTTCGCTGGGTTTCTACTCGTAGAGAAATTCGACTTTCCCATCGAGGACGTAGTGATGCTGACGCTTGTAAACGCGGCACTCACCTTCTATCTAGCGCCCAAGATTGGGCGTTTGATCAGTTACATTGGCGAGAGGCGAGCACTAACGCTTGAATACATTGGACTGATAGTCATCTTCGTCAGCTACGCCTTCGTTGACACTATCGAATTTGCGATTGCGCTGTATCTGCTTGATCATATGTTCTTTGCCATGGCGATAGCCATCAAGACCTATTTTCAGAAGATCGCCGACCCAGCAGATATTGCCGCCACCTCCAGCATCAGCTTTACCATAAACCACATAGCGGCAGTGGCACTACCAGCAGTGCTGGGGCTTGTATGGATGAATAATCACAGCGCCGTATTCCTGATAGGAGCAGCGATTGCCTGCGCCTCCTTAGTACTATCACAGCTCATACCGGACCATCCGCGGCCCTCTGCAGAGACACGCTTAACCAGCACACCGCTCGCCTGAGCTGATTTTCGCCTCCCTTAACGTTAAATAACGTTACTTCACTTATTCTGCGTGACTTTTTGCCGTATCTTACGACTCCTAAGAAATGAGCAGTAGAAGGAAACGAAAGAATCGTGGCAAAGCACATTAAATCCCCCATCATTACTACCGCAATCGCTTGCTGCCTAGGCAGTCAATTAGCGTATTCACAAGATATAGAGCAGGTCGAAGAGGTTGTTGTTTGGGGACGGTCTCTGCAACTACTAGGCAACTCCAATTCTGCGTCACAAGGAGTTGTCGGCTATAGCGACTTCTCGACTCGACCGCTGTCACGTGTCGCGGAGCTGGTCGAGGTCGTGCCTGGCATGATTGCCACTCAGCACAGCGGCCCGGGCAAGGCGAATCAATATTTCCTGCGCGGCATCAATCTCGATCACGGCTCCGATTTCTCTACCTACTTCGATGGCATGCCAGTTAACTTTCGAACCCATGCCCACGCTCAAGGCTACATGGACCTGAATTTCATCATTCCAGAGATCATCGAGAGAGTGGATTTCCAGAAAGGCCCCTACTTTGCTGACACCGGAGACTTCTCGTTAGCTGGCTCCAGCTCTATGAAGACTTACGATACTCTTGAAGAAAATTTCACCGAGATTACCTTCGGCTCTGAAGATGAAATCCGGTTAGTGACCGCAAATTCCTTTCAACTGGAGAACGGCAGCGTGCTCGCCGCCTTTGAGCATCATCGCTCTGAAGGCCATTTTGACTTGGATCAGGATGTACGCAAATACAACGGCCTGCTCAAGTACACAGGAACAATAGCTGACATACCTAGCCGCATAACCTTCTCGGCCTATGATTCCCAGTGGATATCAACGAATCAAGTGCCACAACGCGCCGTAGACAGCGGCCTAATCTCGCGCTTTGGATTCATTGACCCCGATCTGGGCGGCGAGTCGCACAGATACTCACTAACCGGCAATTTCGAGATCAATGACTGGGATCTCAATCTGTATGCAAGTTCCTACTATATGAGCCTGATTAACAATCCGACTTATTTTCTTAACAACCCAGCAGACGGGGACGAGTTTGAGCAGGAAGACGAACGGCGTCTCTTCGGTGGCTCACTACGCAAGCGCAGCGAGTCGGAGATATTTGGTCTGCCTGCCACGCAGACTTTCGGCATCGACATTCGCTATGATGATGTGAACGAGCTAAACCTATTCAACACGATTAGCAGACGTCGCGTTAGCAGCATTCGGGAAGACGAGGCAGAGGAGTTCAGTGCCGGGCTGTTCGCCGAATCACAGATCTACCTGACTGACAAACTGCGCGCCACACTTGGCGTGCGAGTAGATTTCTATGATTTCGAAGTCGACGCAATGCGCGCAGCCAACTCTGGTAAGGACCAAGACTCGCTCTGGCAGCCGAATATCGGACTCGCCTATCGCGTCAACGAAAACGTTGAGCTTTACCTAAACTATGGCCACGGCTTCCATTCGAATGACGTCCGCGCCGCGGTCAATACGATAGATCCAGTGACCGGGGACCCTACCGAAGCACAAGACGTTTTAGTCGAAGGCAAGGGTAGCGAGATCGGCTTCCGCTACGACACGCTAAATGGATTCAATATCGCTATCGCCGCCTTCGAGTTACGCACAGACTCAGAACTGGTGTTCGTTGGCGACGCCGGAACTACCGAACCTAGCGATCCGACCAGCCGCAACGGTGTCGAAATCAATTCCTTCTGGGAGATTAGCGAGAATTGGGTATTCGATTTCAGTGCAGCAAAAACCAGCGGTTACTTTCGTGGACTACCCTCGAATGCCGATAGTATTACCGACGCACATGAGGAAGTAGTTGCCGCAGGTGTGACTCATGTGGGCAACAATGGACTAACCGCCAGCCTGCGTGTCCGTCATTTTAGCGATGCCGCATTAACCGAGGACGAGTCCGTGCAGAAGGACGGCTCGACCCTTGTCCACGCTGGCGTGTCCTATGAGTTCAACAACTGGGAGATCGGAGTCGACGTTCTAAACTTGTTGGATGCTGAAGACGATGACATTGCCTTCTTCTTCGAGTCACAGCTTGCTGGCGAAACAACTGGAGTAGAGGATATTCATTTTCATCCCTCGAACCCGCGCCACATTCGGCTACTCTTGAAGTACCGCTTCTAGATCAGAGGCATGAAAAAAGCCCGCCAACATTGATGGCGGGCTTTCTTTTAAAGCTCTATTGCTCTTGCAAGTACTCTTATTAGTGCCCTTGTTCGAACACTACCGTAAAGCTCACAGGAACTGCACGGCTAATGCTGGGCAGCCCCGCTACCTCACGTAACTTCTCGACACCCGCTGTTAGAGAGAATGAATCAGCCATAACGATGAGCGGCTTCAGCGTGGAGACAATAACTCCCTCACCTGTTCGCGTAATCTGAACATCTGCTGCTAAGGCAACGCTCTGACCGTGCAGGGACAATTCAAAATCGATCTGTCTAGCAACAGATGCACCCGCCGCCATATCTGTGAGCGCGTCCAGATTGATCGAACCAGTAATAGTGCCATCTGGAAATAGATTCGTCTCGAACAGCATTTCTTGTATGCGCTCATTTCGAATTGGGATCATGGTGTTCACACTGGCCAGCTCAATAGTGATTTCGACATTACCGTCGTCACCAATTGTGCCCGAGAGGCTGTCGAAGGTATGCACCTCGGCTACGTGTTCTGCCTTCACAGTGACGAAGCTAAGGCTGGAAGCATCGTTGTCCAACGACCAGTGGGCCTGTGCAGCACCCGTAAATATAATTGCAGCCAACAAAGCAGCGAACCTAGCCTGTAGTGATTTCGAATTCATTCTTACACTCCTATTTCCTATTAACCAAAAATGTATTACCCAAAACGTCTTGACCCAAACGCGATTTGAATGACTCAATTTGTTGATTCGTTACGTGATCACCTACGCAGATCAACTTCAAAGGCTGCCTAGCTTACTGCAAAATACTGACACGTGACTATCAAAGTTGAAGAAATTTCCGATTTCACGGTCATACTTTGGTCATACTAGGGTCACAGTATCCGCAATACCGCTTTGAGCGCCGTACTGTAACAGTTAGAATCGGCTTCTCCAGCAGGCTAGTGACCAGTCAGCCACGCAATTTAACTGCCCATTCGTCTCATTGAAGATTTACAGGCTTTCCAATCAATCCAGGTAATATGTAGTCAAGCATGAAATCAAATACTAACAGCCCAATAGTAAAGCAATTGGTTTTGCTTGGCGGCGGCCACAGCCACCTAGCGGTACTGAAGCAGTTTGGCATGAATCCAGTTCCTGGGCTTAGCCTCACGCTGATCAGCGCAGATATAGAAACACCCTATTCCGGCTCCCTGCCCGGCCACATCAGTGGCATCTATGACCACGATGAGATTCATATCGATCTCCGACCCTTGGCACAATTTGCGGGGGCGCGACTAATCCAAAGCGAAATCACTCGTATCGATTTCGAGCAGAAGATTATTCACTGCGAAGGCAGACCAACAATCGAGTTCGATCTCATATCACTGAATATTGGATCAAAGCCAAATGCTATAAAAATCCCTGGGGCATCGGAGTTTGCGATAGGCATAAAGCCCATCGATCAGTTCCTCGTACATTGGCAACGGCTCTATACAGATATGCTAAGCGCCATTGGCTCTGAAAAGAAGTCTTACAGGTTCCTAATCGTAGGCGGTGGACCGGCGAGTGTAGAACTCGCCTTTGCTGTGCAACAGCGCATTCACAACGAACTGAAGATAAAAAATTACGAAAACTCGCCTCTGGAAATCGGCATCGTCACAGCTGATAAAGAAGTGCTCAAATTTCATAACAGCAAGGTTCGCCGTTTCGTAAAATCTACGCTCACCAGCCGCGGGATCGAAGTGTTACTGGAACATGAGGTCATCGAATTTGGCCCCGGGATAATTCATTGCAACAATGACCGCACTATCGAAGCCGATTCGATAATCTATGCAACAGGAGCCAGCATCTCATCCTGGCCGGAAGAGTGCGGACTTACTATTGGCGAAGATGGCTTCATCGAAGTGAACAATTTTCTGCAATCAACCAGCCATGAATTCGTCTTCGCTGCGGGCGATGCTGCCACCATCAAAGGCGAACCCAGGCCGAAGTCTGGAGTGTATGCGGTACGGCAAGGTAAGCCACTGGCAGAAAACCTGCAGCGCTTCGCCACCGCTAAGAAGTTAAAATCCTATTCTGCGCAGAAGCATGCCTTGGCGCTAATCAATCTCGGCGACAAGAAAGCTATCGCATCACGTAACAACCTGTTCTTTCAGGGGCGTTCGGTCTGGTCACTAAAACACTCTATCGACACCTCCTTCATACGCAAATACAGCCAGTTTCCAGTGATGCCCGACAACTTCGAAATCGCCAAGGGTCTAGTATCCGATGCGGCAGAGCAGCAACTTCGAAAACACGCGATGCGTTGTGCTGGCTGTGGCGCCAAAATTGCTGGCGACGCGTTACAAGAAGTGCTGCAAGAATTGCCCCGTCATGAGAACGCAGACATTCTCTCCTCTGGATCCGCAACCGAAGATGCGGCGTTAATACAATTAGAAGATGGCCGCGTCTTGCTACAGAGCGTAGACCAGTTAAGCGCCTTCATTAGTGATCCCTGGCTGTTCGCTAAGATCGCAAGCAACCACTGCATGAGCGACATCTATGCGATGGGCTGTATGCCTCACTCCGCTCTTGCCATTGTGGGTGTGCCCGCTGCGAGCAAGAAAATTAGCAAGGGACAGCTTCGCGAGATAATGCTTGGCTGCAGCGAGGCGCTTCAGGAAAATGACTGTACGCTAGTGGGCGGCCATTCTGCCGAATCTGCAGATCTGCAATTCGGTCTGTGTGTAAACGGCTTCGCCGAGCGCGATGCTCTGCTTAGCAAGGACGGGATGCAAACCGGAGACATCGTCATTCTCTGCAAGCCTCTCGGGACTGGCACGCTCTTAGCAGCAGACATGCGCTTCAAGGCGAGGCATCGTTGGATGGAAGAAGCGCTTACTCAGATGTTGATATCGAATAGAGAAGCGGCACGGTGCTTTATCCAATATAAGGCTACGGCCTGTACCGATATAACCGGCTTCGGGCTCGCCGGTCATCTATTCGAAATGCTTACTCCAAACAACGTGGAGTTAGAACTAAGCCTGGCCGATCTACCTGTACTTGATGGCGCATTGGAGACACTCAAGCAAGGAATTCTAAGCTCACTTCATGCCGATAATTCCCTCGTCAGTCGCGACATCTTTAATAGCGAAGCATTTCAAGACGATCCACGCTTCGATCTACTATTCGATCCACAGACAGCAGGAGGTTTGTTAGCAAGCGTCGCAGAGTCGCGAGCCGAAGATTGTATCAAGCAACTTCGTGAATCTGGATACACGCAGGCTAAAGCGATTGGACGAGTCGCTAAAACGGGTGCCCCGTTGCCCGCGCTGATCCTGAAGTAGAGCACAAAAGGCTTTTCTACTCGCAGAACAGTTTAGCCATTACTTAGTTCAACAGTATTGCCTGCGATGTCCTTTAGATAGATGGTTCTCCCCAATCCCTGAGCGCCATACCGATCTTGAAAGTCTTCTACTTCCACCCCGTTTTCCTGCAAGAAAGCCTTTAATGCTGCTTCTCCAACTGGCTCAATCTGCAGGCAGAAATGATCAACATTGTTTCCCTCCTCGCTAGGAGATGGACCGCCCGCCTTTCCCAACTCACCATCAACATTCACGATATCGATCAATGAATCGCCAGCCCTCAGTTGCGCTAATCCCACCTCAGCAGAAGTCTCTCGCTCCAACACACAGCCTAATACATCGCAGTAAAAATCAATGAGCTCTCGATAGCGATCGGTTCGCAACACGATGTGATCTATTCGCTTTGGCTTAATCATAGTAGTTACGGAACCTCGTATCATTTACAACTATTCTAAGGCATCGATTCAGCTTTTATCCACCGGCATTTAAAAATGCGCTTGCTGGAAGATGAATGTCAGCTGGGTTATAGTTCTGAGCAGAATTTATACTGCCTAACAGAGTTAAACAATGAAGTTATTTCACGTCGTTTATCGCACAAGCATCACGGCGGCCATCCTCGCCATGAGTACAGCTAGCGTTGCCCAGGACGATGGTGCCGCATCGGTACTGCAGCGTTACGGTAATCTCGACATAGAACGCACCGGCCCCACCATAGATGCCGAACTTGGACAAAAGTACTTGCGTCGCGGCAATACCTACAGCAACTTAGAACGCTTCGAAGAGGCGATCGACGAATACAGAAAGGCGATCAGCGCCGACCCAAATCTTGCAGATGCCCTTCGCAATCTGGCCAACACCTACTACTATCTGGAACGCTTTGATGAAGCAAAACCCTTGCTTGCACGCTTCATACGGCTGCAAACAACGACCACCGCTTCACTGATTGCCGCAGTAACGACATTAGGCGAGCTCGAGCGCGGCGATGGTAACTATGCCGCATCGATTGCCTTTGACTTACACGCTATTGAACTGGATTCCGACAACGATTCACAAGTACACATCATGGCGAACACCTATAACAATGCAGGTGAGGCCAACAAGGCCATAGCCGTCTATCAAAAGGCAATTGAAGTTATGCCCGGCAACGCCTTCTTCGACCGAAGCCTTGGGCGAATACTGGAACAGGAGAACCGAATCGAGGACGCACTGCAGGCCTATGAATCAGCCGCCGCGAAGAATCCTGATTCGAATTTCTATTCTAACCTTGTCGAATCAACGCGCAGTCGCTTATAGCGTTTATGGCTGGGAGCGAGCCTCTTATTCGATAGCCGCGACTAGCTCATCCCGCTCCTGCTCTGGCAGATCTGCTAGGCGACTAACTTCTGCATAGAAAGCGGAAAAATCCTGATTCGATTTCTCGAACACGGCAGCGAAGAATGGCAGTAAATCGTTGTAGGAAGCGACCGTTGAAAGCTGCGCATTGTTTAGCGACTCGGAAAACCAACCATCGTAACCCTCATAACCTTGCCACTGCAGCTTCAGCGCCGCATATTCTTCGCGCAGCGCCTGCTGCAGTTCCAGTTTCTGGCTCCGCATCGAAGGCTCATTGGTCTCTTGCTTATAAAGCGACTCAAAACGATCTCTATAGTCGGCAACCAGGTCAACGAACTGCTGCTGTCGATCATAGCCCAGCAAGGCCGCATCGATGTTAGATACCTCATTGCTCTTAGTAAGCCAGCGCCGGACCCCTTCTCTTTCTACCGCCGTAGCAAAACTCTCATTAAAGGTTGTATTACTAGGCAAATAGACGAGCTGATGAGCAAGCTCATGAAATATCAAGCCGGCGAGCTGATAGTCGGCACGATTCAGCACCGTGCTGAGTAGCGAGTCTTCGAACCAGCCCAGAGTCGAATACGCGTCGACCCCACCTGTGTAGACATCGAACCCGTCTTCTTCAAGCTTCGCGGCATAGCTCAGGGCGGACTGCTCTGAGAAATAGCCACGGTAGGCTACGCAGCCCGCTATCGGATGGCACCAATTCACTGGATCGACGGAAAACTCAGGTGCGGCAAATACATTCCATACCACGTGCTCTCGCTCTATATCGACATAGCTTGAGTAGTTTCCTCCAACTGGCAGGCCCAACTCAATCTCGGCGAACTCGCGAATAGCCATGACCTTAGCAAACTTCTCCACTAGCTCATCAGGCAAGTCCTGCTGTGCTTTTAGTAGTTGCTGAATATCTTCTCGCCCGAATACGATTGTTAGCTGCCCTCTTGCAGCCTGCGAGTAATAGCCCACGGTCTCACAGGAGACCAACGCGATCGATAGCAGTACGAGGAGCGCTGCCTTCACGCTATTCGATCTAAGAAGGTTGCGAGGTTTCTGCACCAGCTATTCTCCCGCAAGCGTCGCGATAAGGGTTCGCGAACTCGCGCTATTGCGATGCTCGCCGAGATAGATACCCTGCCAGGTACCCAGCTGCAAACGTCCCTGCGCTATTGGCAGATTCATCTCACAGCCTAGCAGAGCTGACTTGATATGAGCAGGCATATCGTCGGAACCCTCAGAAGTGTGCTCATAGTCGGGAGCATCTTCCGGTGCGTGTTGATTGAAATGTGCTTCCATATCACGCCGCACCGAGCTGTCTGCATTTTCATTGATGCTCAGTGAGGCCGAGGTATGCTGCAGAAAAAGATGCAGCAATCCAACATTGATAGACGAAATCTCAGGAAGGGCTTCTAGTATTTCATCGCTGACCAGATGAAAGCCTCGAGGCTTTGCTTGGAGTTTGACCGACTTCTGTAACCACATATAGGGAGCCTCTGGCTCAGTTTATGACCACTGTGGCTTACATACCAATCAGTTCGATCTCAAATAAATTTGCCCAATGTTTGCCGGTTACGAACAAACGTTTCGCCTCGGCGTCCCAGGCAATACCATTAAGCACCGCCTCGGAGCTTCCCAATTGGGTTTGTCCGGACAAGCCTGTCAAGTCTACGATGGAATTGACCTCGCCGCTTTCGGGATCGATACGCAGGATAAAATCTGTCTGCCAAACATTCGCCCAGACCTCGCCGTTAATATATTCCAGCTCATTCAATTGATTTATGGCATTACCGTTGAGCTGGACTTCAACCTTGCGCACCGGCGCGAAAGTCTCTGGGTCCATGAATTGCAGAGTCGCCGTTCCGTCACTCAGGATAAGATGGCTGCCATCGTAGGCGAGTCCCCAGCCCTGCGTTGCATTGTAATGTGATCCCATCGATTCGAAAGTCGTCTTGTCATGTACAAAGACGAGATGAGACTGCCAGGTTAGCTGATATATTTTATCGTCGACTATTTGGATGCCTTCTCCAAAGTAGCGCTGCGACATGCTCTTGTTCATCAGCACTTCGCCATCCTCGAGATTTATCTTGCTCAAGTTTGACTGGCCTTTCTTGCCAGTGCCCTCGAACAGAAACCCTTCGTGATAGAGCAGACCTTGAGTAAAGGAATTAATATTGTGCGGATAGATATTCAAGATATTGTAGCCATAGCGAGCCACCTGCTCTTGTGCTTGCGACAGAGGATGCACAGCACAAAATAACAAGAAGAGTAATACCTGTGATTGCTTAAGTCGAATACTCAAAATTGTCCCCCTAATATCCCATGTTATAGTACAGCCCGAACGCATTAATCACAGCTGAAGATTGGAGCACTGCATGTCACAAGACTGCCTGTTTTGCAAAATTATCGCAGGGGAAATACCCTCTAACAAGGTTTATTCCGACGATGACGTGTATGCCTTTCATGATATTAATCCTGCCGCACCTACGCATATCCTTGTTATCCCCAAGAAACATCTGACCTACGTGAGTTCGGCAGATGACGGCGATGAGGCGCTGCTAGGTAAATTGCTATTGAAAGCCAATCAGATCACCGCAGACCTAGGCCTGAGTGAAGATGGATTTCGCTACGTGATTAATACTGGCCGCGATGGCGGACAGACTGTCTTCCACCTACATCTGCACATTCTCGGTGGTCGTGCGCTTGGCTGGCCTCCGGGTTAGTACTGATAAGTCTAGCATCAGAAAATGGAGTACAAAAAACTAACTGCGTAGCAACTGCAGCTGTGACTCCTGCGCATCGAACACGCCCTTCTCGGTAATAATCTTTGTGACTAGACGCGCGGGCGTTACATCGAACCCAAAGTTACTCACCGCTACACCTTCAGGACAAAGTCTAATCTTGCTCAATAGCCCATCTGCATCGATGCCGCTGAGGTGACTA
This sequence comes from Gammaproteobacteria bacterium, assembly GCA_028825335.1. Taxonomy (GTDB): domain Bacteria; phylum Pseudomonadota; class Gammaproteobacteria; order Pseudomonadales; family Pseudohongiellaceae; genus UBA9145. Next base: position 10,902 of record JAPKAI010000046.1, read on the forward strand.
ACCTCTTCAGCATCGCGCTCTTCTATTGGAATTTCTTTGATGCCGTCCGTCAGCGTAAAATCAATGCTCGACACGGGCAGAGCAACAAAGAATGGAACGTCATTATCGAACGCAGCCAACGCCTTCAGATAGGTACCAATCTTATTGCAGACGTCACCGGTAATTGTGGTTCTATCACTACCGACGACACAGCAATCCACTAAGCCCTGCTGCATGAGATGACCGCCAGCATTATCTACTATCAGAGTATGCGCTATCTCTTGTTGGCCAAGCTCCCAACAGGTAAGCGATGCTCCCTGATTGCGAGGTCGAGTCTCATCTACCCAAACATGAATTGGCACTCCCTCCTCGGCAGCCTTGTAGATGACAGAAAGCGCCGTCCCCCAATCAACGGCCGCTAAGGCTCCCGCGTTGCAGTGAGTTAGAACGTTTAATGACTTACTCTGATCTAACTTTGCATCCCAAATCTCTCGCAGTAGCTTGGCTCCCTGCGCGCCAATTTCGGCGCAGATCGCACTGTCCTCAGCGTCTATCGCTCGAGCTTGCTGCAAAGCAACTTCGACTCGCTTCTCGACTAGGGTGTTTCGCAGCGCTGCATTCATTCTATCGAGAGCCCACTGCAAGTTTATGGCAGTAGGCCGCGTGGCAGCTAATCTATCCACCGCTACCGCTAACTGATTAGGGTCTTCAAGCAGTGCCAGATACACACCATAGACGGCTGTCACCCCTATCAAAGGCGCGCCTCGGACCTTCATCGATTCGATTGCATGACAGGCATCGTGCAGAGTATTAAGTGTAACGATCTCGAAACGATGAGGCAGACGAGTCTGATCGATGATGTTGACGCTATCGTCAGATTCATCAAACCAGATGCTTTGGAAATGCTGGCCATTCACGTTCACAGTCGTATCGCCCGCTTAATAAATTTAGAAAGTCGTGAAATTAGATGACGCGCTCATTGCCGCCGTCGATTGGTAACTGCGCTCCGGTGGTCTTGGCGAGTGAATCTCCTGCAAATAGTGCGGCGGCCTTCGCGACGTCGATTGATGCAACTTCAGTGCGTAGCACATTCGAAGTCTTATACTCCTCAACGCTAACACCATAATATTGGGCTCGGCCTGCCAACACTTCGTCAGTCCATATCCCGGTATCATACACGGCATTCGGATGCAGCACGTTGACTCGTATGCCTGCCTCGCCCAACTCCAGAGCAGCGACGCGCGCCATCTGAGTAAGGCCGGCTTTCGCGACAGAATAGGCGGCAGCACCCGGTCCTGGTGCAGGCACATTCTTAGATGCAACGATAACCACAGCCGGATCGAACCCATTTCTTAGAAAAGGGGTAGCGGAGCGCAACAGTTTCATGTGCGAGCCCAGATTCAAGCGCTGTGATGATTCCCAATTGTCGTCGTTCATGTCTTCTAGCGATTGGCTCGCGGGGAAACTACCCGCGTTGCTAACTACGATATCAATACCGCCGAATTCGACGACCATCTGCTTTAGCGCGTTATCAATTGCTACGGAATCGGTAACGTCGCAGTGAACTGGCAACACGCAAGCGCTTTCGAATTGAGCCGCGAAGTCTTGGGCGATATCGAGCGCCAACACTACCGCGCCCTTCCCTACAAATTCTTGTACACAGGCTCTGCCTATACCAGATGCGGCGCCGCTCACTACCACCACCTTGCCTTCAAACTCCGGCGCCTTAACCGATGTTTTCAGCTTCGCCTGCTCCAACTCCCAGTATTCGACATCGAATAGATCCTTACTTGGCAATGTCTGCCAACCGCCCAGCTGCTGCGCTTGCTGAATCGATTTGATCGTATGCTGCGAGATATCTTGCACTATGCCTAGGCGCTTCTGGTTAGGAGCTAGATAGACCATACCTTTGCCACGCCAAACACCATAGCGAGGCATGCTATCCAGGCATTGATGAGATTCATCGCTATGCTTCTCAAAATAATTTTTATATTGAGCTTGAAACTGCTGCAGTCCCGCCACAGGGTCATCTGAAAATATGGCAGCAAAGGCTTTCGTGTGTATCGTATGATCGGGCGTCAGCGGCCCGCGAGCAGCCAATTCAGCACAATTCTTCAGGCTCGCGAATCCAGACGCCTGACTTGAGGTCTCAAGCCTAAGCAAAACTGGTCTACCCATAACATCTGCTGCAGATCTTCGTAGGCGGCTGAGCTGCAGACAATCACCGGTGTCGGGGGCATAGGTAGCAGCGGCCAATCCAGTACCACACATCTTTTTGTCTAGGTACTGTTCCGCCTTGCTAACAAGCTCGATCATTGTGCTATAGCTAGCGCCTGCATCTTCATCGAAAGTAAATATGCCGTGGTGTAGTAAGACTATGCCGCGCAGCGATGACCACTCAACTGAGGATGTCGCCTGCGCCACCTGCTTAGCCAAGATAAACCCCGGCATTGTATAGGGCAGTATTAATACCTCATCGCCATAGATTTCCTGCAGCATAGCCTCACCATCCGGACTATTACTTATCGCAACGACGGCATCGGCATGACTGTGATCTACGTACTTGTGAGGAATGAGCGCATGCAGAATAGCTTCGACCGAGGGCGTTGGCGCCGCAGGGTCTAGGAGCGCGAGGCGAAGCTGGCGCATCATCTCACTATCGCTGAGACTGTCGAGCTCGCCCAAGCGTAGGAGATAATTCATCTTCACCGCTGGAAAACCCGCACTTTCTATCGTGCGCAGATCCCATCCGGAGCCTTTCACGAACAGAACAGACTCCGTTTCGCCGAATACGTTCCGCAACTCTCCCTTTACAGAAGTATTGCCCCCCCCATGAAGCACGAGGTCGGCGTCCGCTCCCAGCAGCCGCGATGTGTAAACACGCAGGCCAAGATCATCGCCTTCGCCGGCTATGGCTGCAGCTTCGGATTCTATCCAGCGGTTTTTCATGATGTTAGGTAACTCGATTTGAGGTTAAGAGACGCGGCCCTAAACGAAAAACGCACCATCGTAAGCGATAGTGCGTTTCCTTTACTACTCATCTGACTGATCGCAGTTAATAGCTACAATAGCTTGTCATCGAGCCGCTACTTAGGCTCAACAATGGAGATGTTCGACATACCTGCTTGCCGTGCCGCATCCATGATCATCACCAAGGAAGAAACATCAGATGCATTATTCGGCTGAATAATTACTGAGGCAGATGGGTTTTCAGCTTTGAGTTGGTCGATATTGGAGCGAATAAAATTTGGCAGAATCGGACGCGGATTACCGTTAAGGATAATCTCGTTATTAGAGCCAATTTCGAAAAGAATGTTCTTCTTATCGTCATCTTCAGGAGGAGGATCGCTATTATTGTTGTCGCTACTCGCGGCACTCACCGAAGTCTCGGAGAGAAATGTCGCTGTTACTACGAAGAAAATTAATAAGATAAAGACCACGTCCAACATGGGCGTAAGGTCAATCTTAGTATCGTCGCTCTTCTTCCTGCCGGCTATTTTTTTCATTGTCTTGTCCTAACTGCTGGTGTCCTAACTACTTAAGCTGCAGTGGCTCGCAGCGGTGCATCAAATCTGGACTGATTCCACAAATGAGGGAATCGAGGTTCGGAGTATAGCAATCCTTTCGACTGAATTAAAAGGCGGATTTCAGGCCTTCTAGTACGTCTTTATTGCAGGCAATAAAAAAGGGAGGCTGTAGCCTTCCTTTTTTGTCTCCGCGAGCTTAAATACACAGGTTTTTAAATTTAACTATCTGATTTTTAATGAATTATTTCAAATAACACACCTTTATTGGTTTTTCACTACCTCTTCAACGAAGCAACATTGAAATTAATAAGTTCTTTCAGCTGCTTTGGAGTCTTGCCGTCTCGGCTATTTACTCGGATGCCGTGAAGGCTGCTCATCAGAACTTCCGCGGCAAATTCTGCGCTAACACTCTTCTTGACCTTATGATTTTTATGGGCTTCCTTCAGGCGAGCTAATAGGGCTTTGCGAATTGTAGATAGAGAGCCGCGGACGACCTTACGCATTCCCTTGTCGTAGTTAATGCTCTCGCAGACCGAATTAACCAGCAAACAGCCCATATTGCGGTGCTTGTTTGTCACATTGAGAACAGTCTCATCAAAATAGGCTTCGATAGCTTCCCAGGCACCGAGTTTAGAATTCTTCAGGGTGGCAGCAATCTGCTTATCCATCACCTTATTATACTGATCGACACAAGATTTGAAGAAAGTGTCCTTGTCACCGAAAGAGTTATAGAGAGTTCCCCGGTTGATACCCGTGCAATCTAGTAATTTCTGAACGGAGCTTGCCTCGTATCCTTCGCGCCAGAACTGTTCCATCGCGTTGGTTAAAACTTTGTTTTCATCAAATTCGACTGGTCTTGCCATGTTCTTCTACTCAATCTGTGCTTTAAAGTTAAGGGATTAAAAAAGTCGCGTGCATAAGAAATAAACTTGCAATTTGCGCGAGATCATTAGCATACTTTTGAAGCGGGCATTGTAGTACAGCGATTCTTTTTTTACACCCAATGTGCGTGATAATTTCCCTTTTTTACCCGCTAATTAATTTAGATTCAGCAGTACGAAAATAAATGCACTGATTGAGTGCTCCAATGTGATCTGCAGCACGCTCTAGCAGCGTATACATTCGGTGGGTTGCCATGGACTTTAGCCGCCACATCGCTTAGTGGAAAAAAATTTGAATGGCAGTTCAAGAAACAGAAAGAGGCCTACCAGGCGCTAATGGTTTATATTGCATTAATTACCGTCACGACAAGACCGATCAGACCGCCGAACACGCAACCCCAAACGACCAACCAACCTAAGTGCTTGCGAATCATCTGCTGAATTATTTCCTTGACCATTTTTGGCGTCATTTGGTTCAGCCGATCATCGATCATAAACTCCAGCTTGCTACGTATCACCTCATCATCCATAGCAGAGCTTAAGGCGGCTTGGATCTGATCCTGAAAGCTCCCGTCGGTCAGTTGCTCGCCAAAGAAATCACGCATCTTCTCTACAAATGGCGCTTTCAGCGCGTTCAGGGCATCGCGACCGCCCAACATGCCAACCATACTGCCAAACGAGGAGTTCATGATCACGTCGAGCAACGATTCGAAAGCGGCATCGAGATTCAACTCATCGATCGCCTTCTTCAGTTGACCCGTCATCTTCTCGGAGATATCACCGGCACCGTGGAAAAACTCCTCCAGGTCGGCTTTGTGGAAGAACTGCTCCATGATCAGCTGCCTTATGCCGAGTTTGAATTCCTCGAATCGCAGTGGAATTACTCCTGAGCCATAGATTCCCGGAACACGCTCGAATAGCATATGAACGGCTAACCAATTGGTTATGCCTCCAGAAAGTGCAAAAAGACCCGTGTTAAGTACATAAGCTTGGTAGGGCCATTCTACGAGTAGACCGACTATGACTAAGGCCGCTGCAATAAGATTGCTGAGAATACTTATATTGATGGTAGACCTCTTGGGGCGTTGTGATGAGAGTTGGAGACATCGGCGCATCTTAATAGATCACCGCCGGATGGGGCAAGGGATATGGAGATTTACAAGAAGGAAGCCAAACGGACGGAACTTAGCAATTACTGCTATCTATCACTGACCGAGCTGAACCCGATCCATGTAGGCAGTTCGATACATTTTGCTTAAGTCCTTCAGTCGAATCATCGTTCAATCCCCAATAGCGATCGTCGTTTTCTTGACTCTTTATAAGAAGACTCAGAACCCGTCTAAAAGTTACGGTTACTTCTACAATTTGAGATAACACTCATGCAGCAAATGGATGCAGTCTAGCAGAACTACCGACTGAGCTGAATTTAGATTATGATGGGCTGCTATTTCCCTGAAACAAGAGTAAGTACATGAAATTGATAGTAAAATTATCCATCCAACTGCTGCTTTGCTGCCTTTATGCTGCTTCTCTTTCCGTGAACGCACAGAGTTTCAGCCCGCAGTTGACCGAGTATGACCACCCTGATTTACGCGGCGTCTGGAATTTCTCCAACAAGACACCCCTAGAGAGACCTGAACGCTTTGGCGACCAAGAATTTCTGACCGATGAAGAGCTGGCAAGCACACTGCGCTCAAGAGTGGAGAGAGTCGCAGCCACAACAGCGAGAGAGGCTACTACTTCCGAGCGTATCCTGACTACCCAGAATGCTCGCTCGGTAGAAGCTGTGAATAATTTTTGGTTCGAGAGCGACGCACTTGGGGAGAATGGCAGGACTTCGTTAGTAACCTATCCAAGAAACGGCAGGTTTCCGGATGTAGTACCAGGAACCCTAATTCAACGCAGTGATGCTAACGGCGTCACAGTGATACCCGGAGATCGCCCTGTGCGCTTCACCCACGGAGGTATCAGTAGCGATGGACCCGAGGACCGAGGACTATCTGAACGCTGCATGGTCTTTAATTCCGGCCCACCTATGTTTAGCGGCCCCTACAATAATAATCTGCAGATTTTTCAAAACCGCGACCATGTGGTCATCCTAACCGAGATGGGTTTCGATGCACGCATTGTGCCGCTTGAGAAAGCGGGGCATGTCGATGCGACCATAACTCTTTGGTCTGGAGATTCAAGAGGCTATTTCGAAGGCAACACCCTAGTCGTTGAATCAAGGAACTTCACCGATTCCATCGCCAGCATTGGAATGAGGCAAGTTGCCTATGGCACCGCGAAGAATCGATTGCTTATTGAACGCTTCACACCGACGGCCGAAGGCTCTCTAGACTACGAGATCACCATCATTGATCCCGATACATTTCAAGATCAAATAGTAATCCTTATGCCGATGACAAGAACCGACGAAAGGCTATTCGAGTATGCTTGCCATGCTGGCAACTACGCGTTGAGAAATATTTTACGCGGAGCGCGTTCGGAGGGAATTTAGTACTCGATTCACCTCTAAGTGACGGATTCAGCACCAGACTGATTTTCACCGATCAAAGGTGGATGAGATATTAGCCTGCAGGATCGAGGCGCAGAAAATAGCGCGGCGGGAAGCCAGTCAAAATCCTAAACATCAAGCCCAGTGAATTATCCGCACTCACCGAATCATGCTCTACGCCTTCAACGGGCATTGCAATATAGCTGCCCTGCCCACTTTCCAAACTTACCTCTACGGCTGGGTTGGCGAGCGCTTCCCTATACCATGCACGAGGCCAGTGATTGGCTGCAACGTAGAGCTGCTCGGCACTATCTATACGTGCCAGTATGCGCTGATTAACTGTTCCATCAGCATCGATCGTTGCAATCTGCAGCGTGCTCGCGCTCTCGGGCTGGAAATAACCGAGCGAGGATTCGAATAGCACGACAAGCAGTGTGTATGAGACCAGCAGAATAATTGCACTCTTAAGCGGCTTCTTTGTCAGAACTTGTTTCATAAGCTTATCTCGAATCGATTATTGTGCGGCTGGTGCTGGACTCTCTGGAGAACCAAATGCCTGTTTGAACTCAGGCTCTAAATCTTCCCACGGTCCTTCTAGTTTATAGACTGCGCTGGTCAAAGTATTCACTTGATCTCCGAAGATTCGGTCGAATAAATAGGCCCCAACCGCCAGTGGAATATTCGCGGTTAACAAGCCAATCCAAGGAATATTATTACTAACCGGCAACGTCAAATACATTTCGCCCACGATGCTTTCGTCTTTAAGATTTAGATCGCCTGTGATCTGATAGAGACTAGATGGCCCTGAAATTACTAGCCTGTCTTCGATGTGCACCTGTCCATCGACCATTGACATCTGCCCCGAGATTTCATCGTAGGAAAGCCCGCTTCTCAGCAGGTCATCACTAAATCGTAGTCGGCGCATAATCGCATCGAAGTTTAGAATACTGATTAGCTTAAGCGCACCCGCGGCGCCTGCGCCTTGCAGAAATCGTCCGTCTTCTATATTTATCGCAATATCTCCACTAAGATTCGCCGCTGTAAAGAAGGCGGGGCTGCCTGGCCAACTCAAATCGGCTACAAACTCAGCAGAGTTACTCTCTAAGCTTGCCGCGTATCCGTTCGCCGTCAACACATCCGCCATATTGTCAGCTGTTAGGATGCCAGTTAACGAGCTCACGTGTGCAGCACCATCAAAGTGCCAACTGAAATGCGGAACCAGAAGCGGCTCGCCTGCCTCGATATCTAGAGGATCATTCTCAGCTTGTTCAGAGGAAATGGTATCCAGACCTAGCCGTAATCCACGAAAGTCGAAGGCAAGGTCATCTATTTCTGCGCCCTCGGAATTTGGGTTCAGAGTAAAGCTCCAACTTCCATAGGGGCGACCTCCGATGAAGAGCTCGTTCGTTGAGAAGTGCATACGCGGCAATTCACGGGGGTCGATGTCTGCAAGAACATCTACAGGCTCTTCCTCTTCAAATAGTAGCTGCTCAACTCTCTCCTCTTGCATAGGGCCGGTTTGATCTCTATCCTCCCCTGGTAGTCGTAGATACTGTAAATCGACACTCAGGTAGTCATCACTGTCGAAGGGTAGTCTCACCTGTCCCGCGACTGAATTGCTCTGTAGTGCTATCTCCCAATTATCCTGTGTCAGCGCAGGGGTAATGCGCATATTCACATCACTTAATTCCTCACCATAGAACTGGAAATTCTCTATTTGTAAGTCCACAAACTCAATGGCGCTACTCATGCCCTCAGACACAGACTCATCGCTGTTAAATTCGGCGAGAAAATCACCCCACTGCTCTAGCTCGAACCGATCTATATTCCCTAGTACTACTAATCCTTCTGATACATTGTCGCGAAGGTTTTCGAAATTGCCCTGAGCCTCACCAACGAATACCAGCCCATCGCGAATTTCCCCTTGTTCTAATTCCAGGTCGAAACTCAATGTAGGGCCTAGAGAACCAAGAATTTTCTGTTGATCACCAGAGAACGCCATATCGAGCTTAAGAGGCAGCTCAACTTCTACAGATTTCATAAAAGGATGGGGCAAAGCCAGCGAGGCACCTAATAGTGTAGAGTCTATTATCAGGCGATTCGGCACATCGCCAATACCAGTCTGATCAATGCTCAGATTAGCCTGGTAGGCAAGCTGCCCCTCCATGTTCCCCAAGACATCTTGTACGAACTCGCTTTGCATTGGCCAGGCAGTAAGTTGCTCGGGAGTCACTAGGCCAGAGGCTCTTACGCCAATCGATTCGAGGTTCCCGCCAATCAAATTGGAGCTCAGCTGTATATTCGCTATCTGTCCGAACAAGCGCCCCGACAACTCGCTATCTTCGACGCCGGTGCGTGTATCGAAGACAACTGGCCCAGTTAGCTCATCTATCTGTATCGCATAGTCCGGGATGAGGAGATTGTTGTCTTCCAAGTTCATATCTAGACGAACCACTGTTTGCAGCTGCGGACTATTCAGCGGCACTTCTAGCGCAATGTTCGCATTGAAATCGCCCTGGGCCTCCCAATTCGCAAGGGCAGCCTTTAGGCTCTCGCCGACTACGGCGTTCTGTAGATAATTTAGCCCATTAGCTGTAGCTCCATCGGCCGTGCCCTGAATAGACAACCAGTTTTCGCCTTGTGCGTTCACTCTAATCGAGCCATTCACAGATGTGGCAACGACATCGAGACTAGTTGATCGCTGCACCTCAATATCAATATTGTTGTCATCCTCAATCACGAAGGCGGTCACTTCACTCAGATTGGGCCACTCATCACTGAAGTTGAGTTCGCCCTCATCCAGCAAATAGAAACCCTGAAAAGTCTTAGCCGACGCTGCTGCATTGGGTAGCGTAGAGCCGCGATACACTGCACCGCTATTTGTCAGTATGCCATCGAGTATAGCTCCATCAAGCCACTGCATGGTATTCACTAAACTCTCATTCACTCGCGGTGCATCGAGAAGATAGGCAGCACGGCCGGCGGCGTCGAAACGTAGAGCCCCAATAAGCAATTCCAAATCAGCTGTCGGCTCTCCCTCATTCGGGCGAT
>JAPKAI010000047.1 GCA_028825335.1 Gammaproteobacteria bacterium
TTGCGTGTTATTGGGTGATTTAGGGTCATAAGACATTAGGATCTTTATACTGTATATATATACAGTATTTTGAGAGCAACTGAAAGTCAACTCATTGGGGCAAACGGTCGCCAAAAAGAAACTAATACAAGGGAAGTACAACACGTAACTTAGTTGTGTCACTGTAACAAAGGAGGAGGAAATAAAAACGGCCCCGCAAGGCCGTTTTTTAAATCGAGGATAGAGCGCTTAGTTGGCGCCAGATTCCTGTACCACTTTTTCGGCAATACGCTCACCGCCCAAAATATTCTGCATGCCATAGTTACCTTCGTGGCAGGCGTACTCATAAAGCTGACCCGCAACCTTCGTCATCGGCACGATCGCGGTGATCCTATCGGTGAAGGTAGAAGGATCATCTAGTGTCCACTCGTAGTTTACTGTGTAAGGATCTGTGCGATAAAACTTTTCTATGAGTAGCTTGTCCTCGAAATCACCGAAGACGCTGTAGCTCTGCGTAAGACCATTGAAATTACGCGTTTCTACTACCAGTGTGTCCCCCTCCCAATAGCCTCTTAAGTCACCGGTCCATAACCCAATCTTCTCATCCAGAGGGGGACGTTCGCCAATCTGAACGATGCCCGCATCGTGAATCATCTCAGTAACAATTACCGCCGTGTCCTTACTTTGAAAGATCTGTACGTTGTTGTTATATAGGCTTGGCTCGAAAGGTGGACCCGAATTAAAGCCAACGATACAGCGTTCAGATAGGCCTCTATCTTCAGGGCCATTCTTCGCGATGCCACCCACTGTATAGCGGCCAGAATTTATAGCCTCTGGGGGGACGCCCCTGTGCCCGATGAAAACCCTATTACCGAATCAAAACGCGTATTAGGAAAAATCCTATTTTGGGATGAGTGGCTCTCAAGCGATGGCGTGATGCGCTACAACTCTGCACCAATTCAATGTCAGCTAGCCAATGACCGCGCAAGAGGGTTACTATCAGCCCCCTTGCGCGGTTTTTCTTTGTCTATGCCTTTCTATACGAGCCTAGTTTCATACAGATATAGTTGATTCCGCCAAGCTGGACAAAATTACACTACTAAGAATAAGCGGAGAGCTGAAAATGACTAGGTTCATGCTAAACAACTGGCACAAATCACTATTGACGATCGCTGTCAGCCTTACCCTTTCCACCGGTGTTCAGGCGGACCAGTCCTGGCCACAAGCCGAGGCAGGTGCTGCCGCTGCAGGCTTTACTGATGAAGGGATCCAGGCTTTAGACGCCGCCATGGAAAAGATCGTCGCCGATCAAGACGTGGCAGGTATGGTGTGGATACTTGCTAAAGATGGTGAAGTTGCCACCTTCGAGACCACTGGCCTTGCCAGAGTCGATGATCAAGCTTCAATGCAGATGGATTCATTATTTCGGATTTATTCAATGTCCAAACCAGTGACCGGCGTTGCATTAATGATACTCCACGAACAAGGCCTCTGGGATTTCGATGACCCAGTTAGCAAGCATGTTCCAGAATTGGCGAACCTGCGCATCATGAGTAGCTATAACGACGAAGGCGAGATGGAATTGGTCTCGGCTGCGCGTGAACCAAACATGCGCGAACTGCTTAACCACTCGGCAGGATTCGGTTACGGCCTAGGCGGTAGCGACCCTATCAACAACAAGTTTCGCGACACACAAGTACTTGCCTCTTCAGACCTCGACGACCTTATCGAGAAAGTTGCCGATATACCCCTGCTGTTCCAACCCGGCGAGCAGTGGTCGTATTCGATCGCCGTAGACATTCAAGGCTACATTGTGCAGAAGCTTTCAGGGCTCAGCTTCGGCGAATTCCTGCAGCAGAATATCTTTGCGCCTCTGGACATGACTGATACGGGTTTCTATGTGAAAGCCGAAGACGTCAGCCGCTTCGCCGAGGTTCACAATTGGGATTCCGAACGCAATCGTCTCGTACAGAGACCGCATCGTACTGATAGGCCCAGCTATCTCGATCCAGAACGATTAGAGTCTGGCGGCGGTGGACTCGTTTCATCCACGCATGACTATGCACGTTTTCTGCAGATGCTAGTTAACGAAGGTGAACTAGATGGCCAGCAGATACTTTCGCCTGAGTCTGTGCGGATAATGCGTACCAATAGCTTACAAGATGAGTTAAACCTGCGCGGCAGCGCTACGAGTGAGGGTCAGGCTGGCCAAGGTTTCGGCGTCGACTTCGCGGTTATCTACGACCCCAAAAAAGCTAATACACCGGCTAGCCCGGGCACCTACTACTGGGCTGGCGCTGCCGGCACTTGGTTCTGGGTGGATCCGGTTGAGGATATGTTCTTGATTGGCATGATTCAGGCGCAGGGTGCGAGACGCCCAGGAGCTGTGAATATGAGAAATGTATCCCGCGATATCATCTACGACAGCATTGTCGACTAGGCACTCTATTCACGGGAGTTAGGCGTTAAACCTAACTCCCGTGGTGCTTTATCTCTACGTTGCCTACTCAGGCAATGGCACTTCCAATACATCCGGCACACCATAGCCCTTCTGGACCGCTGGCCGGCCCGCTATATTTAGATACCAGCGCTTCAGGTTAGGGTAGTCGGATAGATTCATCTGCTGAAACTCGAAGCGTGATATCCATGGCCAAGTTGCGATGTCGACTATCGAATACTCACCGCAAACAAACTCCCTGTCCTGCAGCCTATTCTCTAATACTTGATAGAGGCGTGCATTCTCTTTCCTGTAGCGCTCCTCTGCATAAGGCGACTTACCTGAGTTAAATTTTACGAAATGATGCGTCTGCCCCAGCATCGGGCCAATTGAGCCCATCTGTAGCATTAGCCATTCCATCTGTTCCCAGTACTTGTCGCCGATTGGGCTTAGAAGCTTTCCGGTCTTGTTCGCCAAGTACATTAAAATTGCACCTGACTCCATTAGGTGAATTCCTACATCATGATCAACAATCGCGGGAATTTTATTGTTAGGACTAATCTGCAAAAAATTCGGCTGGAGCTGATCGCCCTTCGTGATATCGATGGGAAAAACACGATAAGGCAAACCAACCTCTTCTAACATGATCGATACCTTGCGCCCATTCGGCGTATTCCACGTATAAAGATCGATTCCCTTCTTGTTCTCTACTGTGCTCACATCGCATCCTCTCGTATTAACTTCAACTCACAGATAGCAATTCGAATTCTATGCCACTCGATAAATCCATTGTGCGCGTTAGCAATCCCTTATAAAGTCATAATCAATCGGTTGTCCGAGATCGATCTTATGATGGGTAGACGGCATCGGGTACTTTAGTCCCGTGGCGCAGTTAAATAGCATCACCTGCTCGTCAGCTTTAATGCGCCCACTGACCAGCTCCTGTTTCAGCGCAGCGAGCGTCGCCGCACCCTCAGGACAGAGTAGGATTCCTTCTTTGCGTGCACACTCCTGATGCGCTTCGATTATGGACTCGTCGCTAACCGCGACGGCGAAGCCATTGCTCTCGCGCACCGCATCTAGGATCAGGAAGTCTCCGACAGCCACCGGTACACGAATGCCTGACGCGATGGTATGTGCATCGACCCACGGCTCAGCGTGACGCGTTCCTTCGTCGAACGCCTTCACGATAGGCGCGCAGCCCTCGGCCTGCACCGCCACCATGCGTGGCCGCTTAGAGCCTATCCATCCGATAGCCTCGAGCTCATTGAAGGCCTTCCACATGCCAATCAAACCTGTACCTCCACCTGTCGGATACAGAATGACATCGGGTACATTCCAGTCTAATTGCTCCGCCAACTCTAATCCCATCGTCTTCTTGCCCTCTATACGATAAGGCTCTTTCAGGGTGGAAGCATCGAACCAATTCATGATCTCTTTACCTTCGCCAACGATGCGGCCGCAGTCATTGATATAGCCGTTGGCGAGGAATGTTTTGCCACCTTGGAAGGCGATCTCTTCGATATTTACCTTAGGCGTATCTTCAGGGCAGAAAACATAGGTCTCTATGTCTGCAGCGGAACAATACGCAGCGAGTGCGGCGCCGGCATTGCCGTTAGTGGGCATCGCCATCCGCGTAACGCCCAACTCCTTAGCCATCGCGACGGCAAGTGCCAAGCCTCTCGCCTTAAACGAACCAGTTGGCAAGCGCCCCTCGTCCTTGATGAGGATCTCGCCGCAGCCATACTCGTTCTGCAATTTCTCAGCCGGTAAAATCGGGGTCATCAATTCGCCGAGCCGAACGATGTTGCTCGCCTTACGAACCGGCAAAAATTCGCGGTAGCGCCAAAACTCAGGCAGCCTTCCCTCGAGGTCTTCTTTCTCTACCGCTTTCGCCAGAGCATCCAGATCGTATTTGACCAAAAGTGGCTTACCCGCTTCCGACAGTCCGTGCAGTTGATCGGCCGGATAGAGCTTGCCCGTGTAGCTACACTCAAGATGGGTTACAAAAGTTTGAATCTCTTCCATTCTCTTTTCTCGGTTTGTGTGATTTTGAAATTCTTAGTTAAAAGTCTGAGTTATCGCAGCCGAAAAATTTTGTCGATTGCACCATCGTTACCAATTCCATGATAGATCGCGGCGCCGATGTGCAGCAGAAGCAACCCTAACAATGCCCAACAACTCCATAGATGAACCTCGGAGAACAGGATGTTGAGATCATCATTCTCGGCGCTCCACGCTGGAATGTCGACAAGCCACCATACAGTAGTAGTCCAACCGCTGTAGGAAGATGACATGTAGCCACTAAGACAACAAACCGTCAGCAGCGTATACAGTAATATATGATCCACCACTGCCAAGCGCTGCAACCAACCTTGAGGCGAGCTCGTCTGTCGCAGTAACGATCTAACACGCATTGCGGCCATCGTGATTACAGCCACAAACAGAGTGATACCGATATTCTTATGCAATTGAAATGGCAGTTCACGGTAAGTAAATTCGTCGGAGGGAAGTGGTAAGGACAACATCCACCAACTCGAAACGAAAAGAAAGAAGACAGAAGCTGCCAGCAACCAATGCAGAAGTACCACCAGCCGGGGCAGATTCTCACTTTCAGGCTTCACTGGATTCCTAGCTTCTGACATCAGCTATCCATCTCGTCTTGCTGTCCAAACCGAATGACCGCGACTAACATACACAGATGGATGCAGATCCAAAGCAACAGCGGCCATAGATATTGCGCACGCAGCAATGGTCCGGTATTAACAGCAGCAACAAAGCCTGCGATATCGATGATGAAAAGCAATGCAGTGCTCACGATCGCCAAGCCCAGCCCAGGGCTCTGTCTGTTTATCAACCCAAAGGCGGTTACTAGGGAAAATAACGTCGCCGCTATCCCTAGACTCGAGAGCGTTAATTGATAGGGTCGAAACCATTCGGGACTCGAACTCAAGATGATGCGCACATTACTCACCATCAGCTGACATTCTTCAAGGGAGAGCTGTTCTTCTTCTAACTCGTCCGCTCTGCAATCCGCAGCGAAACCAAGGTCGGCGCTGCTGCCTGGGCCTAGTACCGCTTGCTTGAGTAACTCATTGCTGTGGCTGGCTAGCAACAGAAGACCAAACAACATGATGACCACGGCCAGCCACGAAAAGTTGGCAGTTTTTATTTCGCTGTTGTTCATGGTTTTGTTGCTTCTTTTCTATCTATTTTCCTACTTATTGTACTATTCAACTTGGTTTGAGTACTTGTCGCGGAAGCGTTCGTATAGCTGTTGCTGCGTGCCGAATAGATCGATGTCGCGACCCTGAATGTAGGCGCCAAGGATCTGACTAGTCCGCATGTCCAAAGCATCTCCTGTAGAGACGAACAGCGTAGCGTCCTTGCCGACTTCAAGAGTACCGATTCTATTATCGACGCCCAATATCTCCGCGTTATTCTTGGTAATTAGCATCAGAGCAGTTTCCTGGTCCAAGCCATAGGCCGCGGCCGTTCCTGCAAGGAAAGGAAGGTTTCGTTGCCGCTGAATCATGCCTGTGGCACCGCCACTAAGACCGATCTTCAAACCCGCCTGAGTTAAAAGAAAAGGCATCTTATAGGGCTCGTCTATGTCACGCCATGCCATGCCAGGGAGATTGTGAACGGCTTCATAGAGCACCGGAATATCCTCGGCCAGTAGCAGGTCCTTAACCATCAACGCTTCTCTTCCACCAACGACGACTACACCGGCAATTGGATAGCTGCGAGCAAAGCGCACCGCACTGATAATAGCTTTTGCCTCATTGGCATGCAGGTAGAGTTTGGCCGAACCATCGAACAAAGGCTGCATGGCTTGCAGGTTTAGATTGAGTCTCTCCCCCGTATAAGCTTGGGCACTCTGAAACAGCGAGTGCAAGATCTGAACTGCCCCCGCGTATTCCTCATTCTCCTGTGTTTCGAATTCGAAAGTTTGAGGGTTGCGGCGGCGTACCTGCATCGGCGGCCAGTTCAGATGCATACCGTCATCTGTGCGCAGTGCAGCATCTTCCCAATTCCAACCATCTAATTTCATCAACGTTGATGAGCCTGCTACCAAGCCACCTTGAGGCGTCACCTGTGCAGTGAGAATGCCATTGAATCGATGCGTGGAGATGATTTCAGAATCTGTGTTATACGCTATGGCCGCGCGAACACTTGCATTGATATCGCCATACTCTTCGTTGTCTTGCGTCGCCCTGCTAGCACTGACTTCGTTTAAGCCGAGCGTTGTGTTGGGTAACACGAAACCGGGATACACATGCTGACCCTGAATATCGATCACTAGATGATTCCGCAGATCGATGTTGTCGTTTGCTGAACCTATAGCTGTAATAATCCCGTCAGTGAAGGTAATGACTCCATCAGCGATCACCTCGCCATCGCCGACGTGAATGACGGCGCCGGTAATGGCGATCGGATCAGTTTGATCAGCCGCCGGTAACGGAACTATCGCTGAGCTCATCGAGAACGACGCGATAAGGTAGCAGGCTAAAGATAGGAAGATGATGCGTGTCGCTTTCATTTTTTGTAATAGGTTCATGATTTAGTCCTCATTCCCTTCGTTACCGATTGCCGCGATTATTCTGGCACGCTCAATGGCGATCTGCTCACGCATGAGCATATCCTGCTGCCTATCGTAATAAGGAGTGCCTTCAATCCAAGTAGTCTCGGCTACTGCGTAGATGGATAAGGGGTGGTCTGACCAAAGCACAAGGTCCGCGTCTTTACCGAGGGTGATGCTGCCCATGCGGTCATCGAGATGCAGTAGTATCGCTGGGTTGATGGTCACCTGTTTGAGCGCGTCAACTTCACTCATACCTCCGTACTTCACCGACTTTGCAGCCTCTTGATTCAGTCTGCGCGACATCTCGGCATCGTCGGAGTTTATAGCTACTACTACACCTGCCTGTTGCATGATTGCTGCATTGTATGGAATCGCCTGAGACGCCTCCCACTTGTATCCCCACCAATCGGAGAAGGTAGAGCCACCGGCGCCATGCTGCGCCATCTTGTCTGCAACCTTATAACCTTCCAATATATGCGTGAATGTATTGATGTTGAAATCGAATGAGTCTGCCACGTTGATTAGCATATTGATTTCGGATTGCACATAGGAGTGACTAGTTACATAGCGCTCGCTATTCAATATCTCCAACATGGTCTCGTGGACTAAGTCCCTACGCGGCGCAGTGGTGCTACGCTGCTGCGAGCGCGAAAGACTGTTGTACTCGTCCCAACGTCTATCGTATTCGCGCGCTTGGCTAAATGCATTCACGAAAACCTGTTCAACTCCCATACGAGTCTGTGGATAGCGTACCGATTCATCATTACGGCTGCGTTTCACATTTTCGCCTAGAGCAAACTTGATGAACTCATCAGCACCCTCGATCAGCAACTGTTCTGGAGGCAGCCCCCAACGCATCTTGATGATCGCCGATTGACCGCCTATAGGATTTGACGAACCATGTAATAACTGTGCTGCGGTAACTCCGCCAGCAAGGTTTCGATAGATATTAATGCTCTCGGAATCGACTACATCCTTCATCCGCACCATGCTTGAATTAGTTACGATTTCATTGATATTGAACAGCGCAATATGAGAATGTTCATCGATGATTCCTGGCGTGAGATGCTTCCCGCTTCCATCTATCTCGACAACATTGCTGGCAGACAGATCCTGACCTACCTCCGCTATCTTTCCATCTCGCACTAGAACATCGGCAAGCAAGGTGCCTATGTCATCATTGGTCCAAACAGTGGCACCTTTTATTAGCAAATCCTGTTGCTGTGGGACGCTCTCACGGCCATGAGCAACGAACGGTAGGCTGATGCTACTCGGCAAATCCGGAACATCCGTTTCAACATCTGCATCCACAGGGTTTTCAACGGCAGCGGCAACGCGATTCAACTGCCAGGCCATCATCTCTCCAGAGGCTGAGCGGCCATTGCCTGTCCAGCCCTCGTCTACCGGCCAGCCATTCAATCTGCTTCTGTTTCCAGAATCGTCTTCAGCGAAACTGAATGAGATTAAATCATTCGTTAGTTCGATAGTTACAGCTCTGGTTTCATCATCTGCTAGCAGAATCTTTGCGCTTGGCAGGCCAGACTCGAATACCAATTCTATGTCGTAGGATCGGTCGTCGAGAACTAGCTGATAGTTACCATCACGATTTTCGAAGTCACTAGCTATTACGTGCTTCTTCCCGCGAATCCAATTTTCGAGTAACAGAGAATCTGCCTCAAAAAGATCACCAGATGCGATCACGAAATTGGCATACGCATCTGGTATCAATTGACCGACTAAAGATTCAACACCGAGCAACTCTGCTGGTATACGAGTTATAGAATCGATCGCGCTCTGAGAAGACAGTCCATTGGTAACTGCCTTTCTTAAGTTAGATAAAAAATCTTCGTCGGCATCGCTGCTCGTTATAGCAAAGGAAATTTCATTTTCGATTAGTACGCGCGGGTTAAATGGCGCGAGTTCCCAATGCTTCAAGTCGACGAGAGAAACATCATCCGCCTCAATCACATCATCGACCTTTGGCGCATCGGGGAAATCGATCGGCACAATGAGTGATGCACCTGTATCTGCTATTAAGTCCGCACGCTTATAGCTATCGCCGCTGACCTTGAGAATATATTGAGCGTCAAACTCATCGCCTATCTTGTCCGCCTTTAGCGCCTGCTGCCAATTACTAACTTCCATGATTTGCGGAAGTGATTGATAGGCGGTCCAGGCCTCTAACGTATCATCGGTGAACGGTCTAGGCTCTTGAGCTGTGAACCAGCTCGCGTCCAGATAAGTCTGCCGAAGCAATGCAAACGAACCCATGAGTGACGAAGGCATGGACTGTGTCGATGTTCCCTTCGCGAGCGAGTAGTGCGCAGCCGCGTCGGGAACGATTATTGATTCGTTCGCGCGCTCGTCGCCCAATGTAATCAATGCCGAGGTGCCTCGAGCGATTCCGTCTGCGCGAAGGCCGAGCACTGCTGAGAACCCTAGCTTTCGAAATTTCTCACGTGCTTCAGCTTCTGGGCTGAATGCTGTACTCGCTCGAAAATTGGAACGAATGGCATCGTTTACATTAAGTGCCTGATCTGCAGAGAATAGGTTTTCTGCCCCGGATGTTCTGACTTCACGTTCTAATGTTGGAATACCGTATTGAGTATAGATATCGACAAAACCGGGATATATATACCGGTTTCCCAAATCTACCTCGAAATAACCCGCGGACACATCGATGCCCGAGCCAACCTCCACGATTCGCCCTTCTCTTATTAGCAGTGTCGCATTGCTTAGATAACTGCCATCGGGCTGATATATGTTCGCGTGGGTAAATGCGAAAGCATTTTGCCTAACATCGGCAATGCCGTTAGGGGTGAAATTATCTTGAGCAAAGCCGCCGGAAATACCTGCCGGGAGTAGTAACGCTGCAACTGCAGTACGGACAATTAGATGCACTCTTTTCTTCACAGCTGATGTCTCCAATGAGATTCGCGGACGATAGTGCGTTTCATCTTACCCACATCTCCTAGCAAATATAAGAGCAGGAGTTTTTCTGGATTTTCTATAACTTCCCCATTTTTGAAATCAGGTATACTCCATCCCCATTAGGAAAATTCCAGTAACTGATAGCCGCTGTATGTGTTTCGGAGATTTAAAATGTCATCACCTATGAGATTCTTGTTCGTTGCCTCTTTTGCATTCTTGGCTGCCTGTGGCGCCGAAGATAGCGCGGTAGATTTAGCGCAAGACACTGCCCAGAATAGTGCACGCCCTGCACCTGAAAATGTTGAAGTGCCGACTGCAGAGCTTGGGAGCTTTGGCATCGATCTGTCGCTTCAAGATTCGAATACTAGACCAGGCGATGATTTCTTCCGTTTCACCAACGGTAGCTGGCTCGATACCTATGAATTACCGGCGGACAGAAGCAACCACGGTTCATTCAACGATCTCCGTGATCGATCCGATGAGAGGGTCAGATCGATAGTCGATGACCTAACCTCTATAGAGCCCTCTCAAGACTCCATGGAACAGAAGATCAGCGATTACTATCTCAGCTATATGAATACCGATGCCTTGAACGAGCTAGGCATTGGCCCACTGTTACCCGGCTTGTCGCGACTTGCAGAGATCGACACATTAGGTGAATTGGTGGCTGCACTAGGTCGCTCGCGCATAGACACGACGGCTAGTCCGATTAGCTTCGGTATCGGTGCGGACCGTGGCGATCCAGATCGCCATCAATTAGGTGTTTCAGTTGGCGGAATCGGTTTGCCCGACCGCGACTACTACCTAGAGGATACTGAGGAGTATCTGAATGTACGTGAAGAGTATGTAGCTCACATAGCGCGTATTCTGGATTTCGCAAATATCGAAGACGGCGCTGCAAAAGCTGCGAGTGTATTGATAGTTGAAACACGCATAGCCGAGCATATTTGGCCTAGAGCGGATCGGCGTAATCGTGACCTCACCTACAATCCCATGAGCTATGATGAATTTCTTACAGCCTATCCAGGCTTAGATTGGAATACCTATTTTTCTGCCGCGGGCATTGAGGGATTGGAGGATCTTAACGTTTCCTACCCAAGTGCCATGGCACCCATCATCGATCTGATCACTGAAATTCCTGTAGCCGACTGGAATAACTACATGACTTATCACTTCATCTCCAACAACGCGAGCGTGTTGTCGGATGAAATCGATCAGGAGAATTTTCACTTTTATTCTACAATACTAAGCGGCGTGCCCGAGCAGAGAGCACGCTGGGAACGAGGCGTTGCAAGAGTGGGCGCGCTTAACAGCCTAGGGGAAGCAATTGGTCAGGTTTACGTTGAGCGTCATTTCCCAGAGTCTGCCAAGCAACAGATGGATGCTCTCGTTGAAAATTTGAGAGCAGCACTTGCACAGAGCATCGAACAACTCGATTGGATGGGTACGGATACCAAAGAGGAAGCAATATTAAAACTGAATTCCTTCCGACCCAAGATTGCCTATCCCGACGAATGGACAGATCTATCCGCGATTGAGATTGAACGCGACGATCTATTCGCTAACGCACAGAGCGTTCGTGAATTTAATTACGAGGACAGCTTAAGTCGTCTCGGCGAAGAGACCAATCGCGAAGAGTGGGGAATGACTCCACAAACGGTGAATGCCTACTACAATTCCTCATTTAACGAGATCGTATTCCCTGCCGGAATTTTGCAACCTCCATTCTTTGACCCCGCTGCTGACCCTGCAGTCAACTACGGTGGTATCGGCGCGGTCATCGGGCACGAGATGGGTCATGGATTTGATGACCAAGGTTCTAAGTCTGATTCTATGGGCGTGCAACGCAACTGGTGGACAGATGAAGATCGCGCCAATTTCGATGTGCTTACAACAGCTCTTGGCGCGCAGTACGATCAATTCGAACCAGTACCTGGTTATTTCGTCGATGGAGGTTTTACGATGGGTGAAAACATCGGTGATGTTGGCGGCCTCTCCATCGCTTACCGTGCATACAAGATGGCATTGAACGGTGAAGAAGCGCCTGTTATCGATGGGCTAACTGGCGACCAGCGATTTTTCCTAAGTTGGGCTCAGGTGTGGCGCGGAAAAATTCGAGAGGATGCCCTGATCCAGCGTTTAACATCGGATCCACATTCACCCGCAGAGTACCGTGTAAATGGCGTGGTGAGAAATTTCGATGAATGGTATACAGCATTCGATGTGCAGCCTGAAGACGCTTTATACCTTGCACCTGAAGAGCGCGTTCGCATTTGGTAATTTAAGAAATTAATAGTAGGAGCTTAGTTATGATAGCCAGAAAGATTGCATTACTAATTAGTTTGCTGGTTATCGGCACAAGCACCGCACAGCAAAACTTCGACGTCCTCATTCAAGGAGGGCGCATCATCGATGGCTCGGGCAATCCCTGGTATGAAGCCGACGTTGGTATTCAAGGAGAGCGTGTCGTCGCGATTGGCGATCTATCCAACTCCACCGCGAGCCAAGTGATCGATGCCAGCGGCCTAGTTGTTTCCCCAGGATTTATCGATCCTCACACTCACGCCCTGCGTGGCATCTTCGACGTGCCTAACGCGGAGAGCTCTTTGCTGCAGGGTATCACTACACTCACCGAAGGCAACGATGGCAGCTCTCCTTTTCCTATCGATGAACACTACCGCGCCATCGAAGAGAATCAGATAAGTCCCAACTGGGCCGTGTTCGTCGGCCAGGGAACCATTCGCAAGATAGTCATAGGAGACGACGATCGGGCGGCGAGCCCTGCAGAATTACAACGCATGAAGGACATGGTCGCCGCGGCGATGGAACAAGGTGCGCTAGGAATTTCAACCGGACTATTCTATGTGCCCGGTAGTTTTACTCCCACTGCTGAAGTTGTCGAGTTATCGAAGATCGCCGCCGAATATAACGGCATCTATATATCTCATATGCGTGAAGAGGCTGCGCAAC
The DNA here is from genome assembly GCA_028825335.1 of Gammaproteobacteria bacterium. Lineage (GTDB taxonomy): Bacteria > Pseudomonadota > Gammaproteobacteria > Pseudomonadales > Pseudohongiellaceae > UBA9145. The sequence goes on from JAPKAI010000047.1 coordinate 12,903, forward strand.
TTCTGGATTCGGTTGCAGAAACTATTCTCATTGGTGAGCAGGCAGATATTCCCGTACAAATTACGCATCACAAAGTAATCGGTGTTGAAAACTGGGGAGCGTCTGTCGACAGCTTAGCCATGGTCGACGAGGCGCGAGCGAGAGGCATCGATGTAACCATAGACCAGTATCCTTACACTGCATCGCAAACTGGCATTACTGCACTAATACCACAATGGGCGCAGGAAGGTGGCAAGGAGCGCATGATTGCTCGCATCGATAGCCCTGAGACACGCGGAACGGTGAAGGCCGCAATAGTTGATAGAATTCTCTACGACCGCGGTGGCGGCGACCCGAAAAACGTTTCCATCTCCCGTAATCCTCGCGATCGTTCTATGGAAGGAAAGAACCTCGCGCAGCTCACCCAGGAACGCGGCCTGAACCCGACACCCGAAAACGCTGCAGACGTGGTGATGGATATCGTAAAAGCTGGCGGAGCGACTGCCGTCTATCATGCTATAGGCCCCGAAGATGTAGATCGCATCATGCGCCATCCTGCTGCTGCTATCGGTTCCGATGGCCCTCTGTCGGTGTTTGGAGTGGGCGCGCCACACCCACGTCAATACGGAACTTTTGCGCGAGTTCTTGGTTACTATGTACGAGAGCGCGGCATCATCTCCTTAGAAGAGGCCGTTCGAAAAATGAGTAGCATGTCGGCACAGCGACTCGGCATTCGTGACCGTGGACTATTGGTTGAAGGCTACTTCGCGGATATCGCCATTTTCGATTCAGCAGAAATAAGAGATATGGCCACGTTCGAAAACCCACATCAATACGCGGTAGGCATGAAATATGTTTTGGTCAACGGCGAAATAGTGGTTGAAGAGGGCAAACATACCGGGCGGCACCCTGGAAAGATTCTTTATGGCCCCGGCTATATTGCAAACTAAGTGTAGATGGCGATCTGCTTGCTAGATGGCCTCAAAGCCCCGTTTCATGGCCCCTGCGCCTGAAACTCAGACCATTCTATAGGGTTGATTCCGCGGCGGCCAAGCCGCGGGCTGGCGAAATTCGCCACTTTTAGTGATTCCCCCCCTATCCCCATCTCTTGATATCTATTAACTTCTTGTTTTTTATAGCTATTCTATATTGGCACAATATTCGCAACAGTTATAAGGCCACTACCGAAAGTGGCATTTTCTAGGGCACAGAAGCCCCAATGGAGTAATTAATGAAGCTATTATCGAATTTCCTAGTCATCGTATTGGTCATCATTGGTGTAGTGGCTATTCTGCCCTTACTATCCTTTGGCTTTGCCCTCTTAGGTGGCGCGGCGGTCTTAGCGATTTGGGTCCTTCCAGTCTGGATTATCGCTACGTCGGACAAGACCACGGGCTATGAGAAGATAGCTTGGTTGCTAGCGATGTTCTGTCTTTCTTGGTTTGCCTGGATATTCTATTTCTTCCTAGCCCCAATCAAGCCCCGCGAGCGCCAATATCACTACTAAGTGGCACACCCCGGCCTCTGGCTGGGGCATGAAGCCTGCTTCTAATGTTTCTGCGTTGAGGTATGATGTTCAGCTGCAATAGCAGGAAGAACGAATGCCAATTATTGAAGTAAAAGACCTCGCGAAGAAATATCCACTTCCCGGTAAGAAATCTGAATTCTTTTATGCCGTCGATGGTATCTCACTCAACATCGAGGCCGGAGAAATCTTCGGCATCCTTGGCCCGAATGGCGCAGGCAAAACAACCACGTTAGAAATGTTGGAAGGCTTGAACGACATCGATGGCGGTAGCGCAACTATCGACGGAATCGATGTTGCCTCGCAGCCCTATAAGGTCAAAGAAATAATCGGCGTGCAATTACAAGCCAACGAATATTTCGACAACGTTACCCTCAATGAACTACTTACTCTATTCGCCGCTCTCTATAATCGAAAAGTCGATACCGCCGACCTATTAGGCAAAGTCAACTTATTGGATAAGGCACAGGCTAGACCCGGCAACCTCTCCGGCGGGCAACAACAGCGATTCTCGATTGCCTGCGCGCTGGTCAATAGCCCAAAGGTCTTGTTTCTTGACGAGCCAACTACAGGCCTCGATCCACAAGCCAAACACAATCTGTGGGACCTTGTACGTGAGCTTAATGATGCAGGCATGACCATCGTACTGACTACTCACAACATGGAAGAAGCCGAATCGCTCTGTGAACGTATCGCCATTATGGATCACGGCAAATTAGTCGCCGAAGATACACCGCAGAATTTAATTTTGAAACATGCGCCAGAACCCCCAAAAGCACCCATGCATGGCAATATCGAAGACGTATTCCTTGCACTAACTGGCCACGGGTTGAGAGATTGATGCCAACTAAACTACAACTACATCTAGCCAAGGTGTTCCTGAAAATTTTCTTGCGTGACAGGCAGTCAATTTTCTTTAGCCTATTTTTCCCAATTATTTTTATGACGATTTTCGCTTTCGCAAACAACGGCGAAGTCGATCCCACCAAGCTCGGCATCGTGAACAATTCTGCTAGCGAAGTAGCATCGGATTTTTCACAGATGCTGAATGAAAATCCACTATTCAATGTCACGCTAGGTGAAGAGACAGCCTTGCGCGCAGAGCTAGTGGAGGGCGACCAGACCATGGTGCTTATACTACCCGAGGACTTCGATGCGCAAAGCGATGGAGCTGAGTTGCAACTACTCGTGGATGCGGCGCAAGTACAACAACTGGGCCTAATCATGCCGCTGCTCGAACAGACACTAATCTCGATCGAACGTGAGTTTAGAAATATCGAACCGATGTTCACACTCACGATTGAGGATGTGCAGGCGCGCTCCCAACGTTATCTAGATTTTCTGTTGCCGGGTTTGATGGCTTTTACCCTCATGCAACTTAGTATTGCTGGCAGCGGGTTTAATATCGTTGAGTTTCGTCGCAAAGGCATTCTGAAGAGGCTTTTTGTCACACCGATCAAGCCTCGTGATTTTATTACTGCTATCGTGCTCGCCAGAATGGCAATCATATTGATTCAACTCACGGTGCTAATTCTTTTCGCCGTGACCATCCTCGATGTCCGTATTGTCGGAAACTTCGCCTCTTTCTACTTAATGATTATTCTAGGCACCTTTATTTTTCTCTGTCTAGGGTTCTGCCTGGGTAGTATAGCTAAGACGCAACAGGCAGTTATGGCTGTTGGAAATCTAGTGATATTCCCGCAGATATTCCTGTCTGGAGTGTTCTATCCAATAGAGTCTATGCCCGAATTGATTCAACCTATCGCGAATTTGCTACCACTCAGCTTCGTGTCCACCGCTATGCGCGAGATCGCAAACAATGGTGCAAGCTTACTTGAAATCACGCCTACCCTAATAGGCATCGCGGCTTGGTTTGTAATTGCATTTGTGTTGGCGACGAGGCTATTTGTCTGGAAGGAAGTGGCAAACTAGCCCGTCCGAAAATCCCTGAATAGCCTCGAATAAAATGCATCATTGTCTGGTCCTCCATAAGTAGTAGGATTCCGCGCGCAAGTTGCCCCTGTGCAAAAGAATTCGTCCAGAGGCAGTGACATTCACAAATTACTTGTAATATAGTCTGCAACTGCAGTTTTGCAGAAGGCGAGTTTTAGGGCCTTGTTGCCAAGCACTCGACTAAACGAATTAATTTGACTAGCAATATCCTATAAGGGATCGGAGATATAAATGATCAAAAAAGCACTTGTACTAGTTTCTGCTTTAGCGATGCTTGTTTCGGGCACGCTGTATACAGCGTCGGCTCAAGACGAACCTACACCAGCACAAAGAGCAGCAGGGGCCGCCGAAACGCGTCAGTCTGTGTTCAAACTGCTTTTATTCAATCTCCTTCCGATCGCCGGTATGGCACAGGGCGCGCCCTTCAATGCAGAGCTCGCAGAAAAGAATGCGCATAACATAGCCGCTCTTGCGCCAATGATTCCTGATTTGTTCGCTGCTATGGACACGCGCGATTTTGACGTTGAAACCGAAGCACTAGACGTGATTTGGGAAAACCCTGCCGAATTCGCCGAAAAGGCTCAGGCATTACTCGAGGGAGCTAATACTTTCGCGGAAGTCGCTGCCGGCGGTGACATGGCTGCTACCCTAGGCGCATTCCGAGGACTCGGTGGTAGTTGTGGAAACTGTCACGATGACTTTAGAGTAGACAACGACTAACTAGTTTCGTTATAAGAAATTAGAAAGGCAGCCTTGGCTGCCTTTTTTTATGCCTGAATACTCCGCAGAGATTACTCGGATTGATTGTGTCGCGTAAAGAATGCCGCTAACGCGTCTCTGTCCTCATCACTTATCTTGCTGGTATTGTGCTCGATAACATCGTTCATGTCGCCGCCAGCAAATTCACCATCTGGCTTCATTCCTATCAACATGAACAGATCAAAATTATTCGTGGTCCACTCACTTAGCGCTTCAGCGTCGATCGCTTCGATAACTTCTTCACCAAGGGTCGCGCCTGCAAACTCTCTGCTAGCATCGAGAATTCCTACTACATTTCTCGGCGTATGGCACTCGCTGCAATGTCCAAGATTGCGCGCAATATACGCACCTCGCGTAACTAATTCATCATCGAAGGTTTCAGTATCAGCTTCGCTCATGTCGGCTAATAGATTCCATCCGGCCATTGCCCAGCGGTTTAGCCAGACTGGCGTTTCCGCTTCCGGGACCGTATTGCTTTGCGGCTCTAGACTCATAAGGTAGGAACCGATATCCAAAACATCTTCGTCGCGCAGACCTGCATAGGCGCGATAAGGGAACGCGGGATAGTAAAAGCTACCGCCAGGCTTACGACCGTGCTGTAAAGCGAGCAGAAAATCCTTCGCTTCCCAACTACCAATCCCGGTCTCCATATCAGGTGTTATATTTGGCGCATAGTATGTACCGAAATCTGACACTAGCGCGAGGCCTCCGGCAAACGATTCCTCATCGTCTTCGCCACGGTGGCAGCTAATGCAGCCTCCCGCTATAACTAAATATTTGCCGCGCTCAATAGCCTCTTCAGACTCAGACAGCTGAGCGGAACCGGATACAGAGGGCGGCAGGAATAATAATAAAGACACCAACAACAGTACAAAGAAGATGCCAATAAGGAAAAGCTCTACTTTCGATTGGGCGAACTGCGTCATTTCTTCAACCCCTTGTTGTAGCTTTCTAAAAATCTATCTTGAATATTTGCTCTAACTAACTGCCGCGACTTCGAAGCAACTAGACCAGTGCGGTTAGCTGCTCTTTATGGAAAGTCTCTATCGAATCCATGTCATTGTTTTTTACTTTGTTTGCCCAATCAGGATTCGCTATCAAAGCGCGGCCCACTGCAATCAGATCAAACTCATCGTCTTCCATGCGACTCAGTAGCTCATCGATCCCTGCCACTTCTGCAGAACCATCACTATAGGTCGCAACGAATTCTTCGCTTAGACCGACACTACCTACACTGATTGTTGGCTTACCCGTTATCTGCTTAACCCAGCCCGCTAGGTTCAGCGAAGAGCCATCGAATTCTGGCTCCCAGAATCGTCTCGTGCTGCAATGGAAAATGTCTACCCCCGCATCGGAGAGGGGGCTCAGAAATTGCTCCAGTTCATCCGCCGTCTGTGCCAGTTTCGATTCGAAGTCCTGTTGCTTCCATTGCGAGAAGCGCAAGATCACAGGAAAGTCGTCGCCTACTTCTCCACGTATCGCCCGCATAATCTCAACGGCGAATCGCGTGCGATTTTCAAGAGAGCCTCCGTACTTGTCATCTCTTTGATTGGTGCCTTCCCAGAAGAAGTTATCGATCAGATAGCCATGCGCACCGTGTAACTCGATGGCATCGAACCCGAGGCGAACGGCATCGGATGCAGCTTGGGCATAAGCTGCAACTAGTTCATCGATTTCAGTCGTGGAAAGTGGCTCTAGTACTTTTTTATCTGGCCCTAACAGCCCTGAAGGAGTCGCTGAGGGATAGTCTGGATACGGCCCTTCGCCCGGTTTGCGAATCGAGCCCACGTGCCATAACTGCGGTGCTATCTTGCCGCCTGCTGCGTGGACGGCCTTAACGACTTTTCCCCAACCTTCTAAGGCTTCACCATGGAAACAAGGTATTTGCACCCCAGATGAAGCGGCCCTGTGATTGACAGTCGTGCCTTCAGTAATGATTAGCCCGACACCGCCTTCAGCCCGCTTTCTATAATATTCTTCGACACCGCTATCGGGTATACCATTAGGAGAGAACTGTCTCGTCATAGGCGCCATGATAATGCGATTGGGTAATTGTAGTTTCGGGTGATTGAACGGCTTAAAGAGTACTTCTGAATTCATTGTCTATCCTGTTAATTTGTTTGCCAAGCGAATGGCATGCATTCTATTGCTTGGGTTTGTGTCTGTCGACTAATCGAGTCTTCCTAATACTTATTACTTATCAATGCCTAAGGAGCCCAGGCAGCACGTGTCGCCGCGTCTTTGAGAATACCGCGATTCTCATCTGATCCGGCAGGTTCCGACTCGCCGAAGATTGCACGAATCCAATGACCGTCGGTAGGATTCGGAAAAATGATATAGTCGCGGCCATAACGGTCTTTATCCTGCTCCATAAGACTCATGCGCTGATCTATATCGGTGGAGTAATAGCGACGCGCAAAGTCATTAAGATTGTCGCCTAACAGCGCGACCACTTCATAGTCTTCTCTTATCCGCTGCTGAACTAGCTCCTTGTTGGAACTCTCTCGTAAAACTCGCAGGTGCGCAGTGTCTACGAGAGGAAAGCCAACGGCGTTTAAGTTTTCAATCGCCAGCTGCACTGTTGTCTCGCCCTGATCACGGTTGGTCACATAGAAAATTTCGACTGAATTGCTCACGCAGAAATTTAGAAACTCCAATGCTCCAGGACTTGCGACTGCGCGATTCTCCTCGATCCAACGATCCCAGGACGCATCGTCGAAGAAATCTTGTCCCTGAGTGATGAGATAGCCCCAGTAGTCATTCGCGAGCAACAAGGTTTCATCCACATCACTAATTATTGCCAGTGGCAGAGAGTCGTCTTGTTTCTGCGCCAAGGCAATCTCGACGCGCATGCGAGCAATATTGAAGCCTTGGTGGTAGAGTGCACGAAATTCGGCGGCGGTCTGTTTCCATGCCATCGCCATCATTAGATTATTCTCGATGTTTGAATCATTGCTGGTTGTGTTCTGTCCTAACGCCGGCATCGCTGCAGCCAACGCCATGGAAATCGCTAGAGCCTTTACTAGTACTTTTACTGTCTTGCGCATAGGTGGTTCCTAAGAGGTGTATAGCTATAAATTGTACAGGCTAGTCTGTACTATAGACGATTGCGTTGTTAGCCAATCCTAATTCAATTTCGCTGACAACAATACTTCATAACAACTTATTGCGATAGTAAGGCAATACTCGAGGAATAGATGATGCGACCAATAAACGGCTCAATATGCTTCTCTCAATTTGCGGCGGCGATTGTACTTGCCTGCTTCAGTGGCCTAGCGTCGGCACAATCCTATCGAGTCCTGCTTTCTAATGATGATGGAATCGAATCTCCGCGCCTACACGCGCTGCATGCAGCTCTTTCACAGCTGCAAGGTGTAGAAGTGGTTGTCTCCGCGCCGGACGTGAATCAGTCCGGCTCAAGCCAATCCTCAATTGGCTCCATAACAGTCGACAACTTTGAGCAAGATGGTCGCTTCTTCGGCTACGCCGTTCATGGCAGACCGG
>JAPKAI010000048.1 GCA_028825335.1 Gammaproteobacteria bacterium
CGCTCAACCTCACCACCAAAATCGGCGTGGCCCGGCGTATCCACAATATTGATGTGATAACCATTCCAGTTGATAGCCGTGTTCTTCGCTAGAATCGTGATACCACGCTCGCGTTCCTGATCGTTCGAATCCATCATTCGCTCGACATTCTCGCCGCGTGACTCGATAGTTCCCGATTGATGAAGCAGCTTATCAACCAATGTAGTCTTACCATGGTCAACGTGCGCGATGATCGCAATATTTCGAATCTTCTCAATCACTGTAGTTCCACCTAAATATTTAGCCTACAGCCCCCAGTGGAGAAGTAGGGTGCAGCTCTGATCTCGTCATAGTTCGCCTCTACAAATAGATAGATAGGCAATAAAATAGACGTAGAGCGGCTGCACAAAAGGCGGCGAGTATACACGAGAAGGGGCCGAATGATTAGTAATCTAGGGGATTTATTTGGCTTTTAGGCCGGTGATTCTAGTGCTTTTTCGACTTGGCTAGCTCCAAAACGGCGACATTGGCAAAGCCCTCGTCCATTAAGTTGGCGGCATGGAGGCGACTCATCATGCCCTTCCCGCAATACAGGAGATAATTCTTGTTCTTGTCTAGGTCTGCGAAGCCGCTGCGTAACTTATAGAACGGGATATTTAACCTCTCGCCTGGCTGGTTTTCCCCTTCTAATATCAGGTCCTTAATCTCGGCTTCATCTGGATGGCGAATATCGATAACCGTGCTGTCACTATCAAGCGTCTCCACGATTTTGACCTCTGCGGATTCGCCATCTAGATCAGCCACTAGGTCAGTGATGAGCTGATGCTTGGCGCTGCCTATTGCGGCATCCAAAACAGCGAAGTCGAATCGAGTCTCTTCGCGTTCTATCCGATGCAGTTTCGCGCGCGTGGTTGGTTTGTTCGAGATGACGGCGCAGTACTCCGGTATGCCTTTGGAGAATTCTTCGGTGCCAATCACTCTGGCTGTATCGATAATTTTCTGTTTGTCGGTTGTCGCCAGCGGCCGTAAGACCAAGCAATCAGTTACCGAATCGATAACTGCCAGATTGGCCAGGGTCTGGCTAGCTACCTGCGCAACGCTCTCCCCCGTCACAAGTGCCTCTATGTCCAGCCCCGCTGCAATCTGCTCGGCAGCTCGCAGCATCATGCGCTTTAGGATGACCCCCATCTGCGAGTTATCCACCTTGCACAGTATTTCCTCCACCACACCCTCAAAGGGAATAGAGATAAACTTCACTCGATGTGAGGAGTGATACTTCATCCACAAGAACAGGGCCACCTCTTTCACAGCAAGTTCATGCGCCCTGCCACCAAGATTGAAAAAGCAGTAGTGGGTTTGCAGCCCACGTTTAATACACAGATAGCTCGACACAGAAGAATCAAAGCCACCCGAGATAAGAGACAGTACCGAATCCTGGCAGCCAAGGGGAAATCCACCTAGACCGACTCTGGAATCGCGAACCATGAAAACTGAGTCATCGCGTACTTCTATCAAGACGGTGACATCTGGATCCTTTAGCCGCACTCCCGCCGCCTCAGTCCGAGTGTTAAGCCCAGCGCCGACATGGCGCTCAACATCGGTAGATTTAAAGGAATGCTTGCCATTGCGTTTGCAGCGAACCGCGAAGGTCTTACCCACTAATTTTTCACGGTAGTACTCCAGCGCCAGATCTAACATGGCATCTAAGTCCGTGCGGGGATACTTGTCCACGTGGAGAAACTTCGCGATACCAGGCGTACAAGCCAACCTTTCACTTATCTGGGCTATGACCTGAGGGTTATCCGTCGAGGTTGTGACTTGTAGATTGTCCCACTCCCCTGCAACAGAGACAGCAGGATCATATTCGGATAGAACCGATCGGATGTTCTTACGTAGCTGACGAATAAAGCGCCTACGTACTGGGCGGGTCTTGATGGTGATTTCGGGGAAAAGCTTAACGAGGAATAACATCTTATCTCTATCTACTCAGTGGTCGACCCGATTCGAGACGACGTTTTATAGGTATGCAGGACAATTTGTCAGGTATCAGCAGGAGCACACCGTTGTCCCTGTTGAGAAACACTCTAATTTCGCACCATTATTGTGCAGATATTTTTGTTTTGCTTCATATTGGTGCGGTAGCATTTTTATTTAACCTGGCTGCCCAGTAAAAATAGGCCTTTGCAGCGATACCAGTAATGGCATATATTTTGCTTTTCCCCCTAGCACACAAGACAAGTCGCGGAAGTATAGTCGATTATGCATCGGATAACTTAAACACGCAGCGCCTTGCCAAAGTGATAGCAAAAGCTGGTAGGCTCTCTCAGCTTCGCCATGTCGGTATAAGGTAATAGTGCTATACCGCGCGGCACGGAAAAATGAGCACAGGTCATACATTATTATGTAGTCGATATCGATTAGGAGAAAAGGATAGAAAATGAAATCAAAATTAGAATACATCTGGCTTGATGGCTATAAGCCAACTCAAACCCTACGCAGCAAGACCCAAGTACGTGACAATTTTGACGGCACTCTTGAAGCATGCCCCGTGTGGTCATTCGATGGCAGCTCTACGCAGCAAGCCGAAGGCAATGATTCCGACTGCCTACTTAAGCCAGTAGCGGTCTATCCCGATCCCGACCGTGCTAACGCCTACCTAGTAATGACTGAAGTGATGAATGCCGACGGCACGCCACATTCATCAAATGGGCGCGCCACTATCGATGATGATGATTCTGACTTCTGGTTCGGTTTCGAACAAGAGTATTTCCTGTGGGATATAAAGACTAATCTTCCTCCGGGCTTTCCTTCAGGCGGCTATCCTGGCCCTCAAGGCCCCTATTACTGCTCTGTTGGCGCCCAGAATGCCTTCGGCCGCGACGTAATCGAAGACCACATGGACCTGTGTCTTGAAGCTGGGCTCAACTTTGAAGGCATCAACGCTGAAGTTGCTGCTGGTCAGTGGGAATTTCAAATTTTTGCAAAGGGCGCGAAAAAAGCTGGCGATCAAACTTGGATCGCAAGATATCTGCTAGAGCGCACAGCTGAGCGCTACGGCCTGGCTATCAACTACGAGCCCAAGCCACTAGGTAAAGATCTAGACTGGAATGGCTCCGGCATGCACGCTAACTTTTCTAACGGCCCTATGCGTGATGACGGTGATGAATCTATTTTCACCAAGATATGTGAAGCCTTCAGTAAGAATATCGATAGGCATATCAGCGTATATGGCGCAGACAACGACCAGCGATTGACAGGTCTGCACGAGACCCAAGCGATCGATGAGTTCAGCTACGGTGTTTCTGACCGCGGCGCCTCAATTCGCATTCCAATTGGCACAGTTGAAGATGGATGGAAGGGACGTCTAGAAGACAGACGTACTGCATCGAATGCTGACCCGTATAAGGTCGCAGCAGCTATCATCAAGACTACGAAGGAAGGCTTGGCTTAAGCTAAGAACCAGCGTTACCAAGAAGCCTGGTCTTTTGACCGGGCTTTTTTGTGTCTCTAACACTTGCAGCTCATCAATGTGCGCACTATTATGGTGCATGATTTATGCCTATCTTGCCTCATTTTGCACCCCAGCTCCTATGCAGACCTCATAAACAGCACTATTCCCGCTATGCATCTCTTGGTTTGGATATTGCATGGCTGGATAGGAGAAGCGATTCGAAGAGCAAAAGTCTGTCCCCGGCTAAAGGAGTGGCTGAGTGCCTCCAACGCCAAACCATCTAGTGAGAAGTAGTAATCGTGACTCTGGACAACGTACATAAGCGACTGTTAGACAACCAGAAGACTGGGGTTGTGGTGATGGATAAAGACCTGCGCCTACTCTATCTGAATGTCGCTGCTGAGAACTTGCTGGAAATTAGCGTCCGCAAGGCCAACAGGCTATTTATTGGCGACGTGCTAATCAAGGCAGCAGAAGACATAGGCGAGATGCAAACAGCCCTAACCAACAGCCATAGCTTTACCAAGCGCCAGGCGCAACTGCAGCTGATGCATGGAAAGACTGTGGACGTAGACTATACGATTACGCCATTCACCGAAGACGGCGAGCAGCGCGCGCTGCTGGAGATCACCTCTCTAGAACACTCCTACAGAATCAGTCGTGAGGAGTCCCTCAATAGCACACACGCAACGACGAGAGAATTAGTAAGAGGCCTCGCGCATGAGATTAAGAATCCGCTAGGCGGCATCCGCGGCGCGGCCCAGCTTCTAGCGGCGGAACTGGATAACGAAGATCTTGCAGATTACACCAATGTGATCATCAACGAAGCTGATCGCCTGCACAAATTAGTAGACCGGCTGGTTGACTCTAGGCAGCCACTCAAGATGCAGCCGATCAATATCCACGAAGTTTTAGAGAGAGTTAGATCTCTGGTACAGGCCGAGATAAGCGGAAACAGCATCGACCTTATTAGAGACTATGACCCTAGCATCCCCGCCGTGTTTGCCGACTCTTCGCAACTCATTCAAGCAATGCTAAACATCGTACGCAACGCAATGCAGGCTCTGTTTAGTCCGAAGGTGGAGCACAATCTCGGACGCATCCATCTACGCACCCGAATCATTCGCAACGCGACAATAGGTACCAAGTTTCACAGATTGGTTGCTAGCATAGAAATTATCGACAACGGACCAGGAATCAACCCAGACATGATCGGTTCCATTTTCTATCCGATGATTAGTGGACGCGCCGAGGGCACCGGACTCGGCCTTTCGATAACACGCTCTATTATCAACCAACATAAAGGGCTCATAGAGTGCGAGAGCAGACCTGGCGCAACCTGCTTTACAGTGCTGTTGCCACTCGCACCTGCAGGGTGTTAATAAAATTTTGAAAGCACACGTTTCATAATTAGTCTAATTCAGGCCGCAAGCCTAACGTTTCAGAAGGTAGTGTGATTTATGAACTCAAGTAATTCTGTCTGGATACTGGATGATGATCGGTCCATTCGCTGGGTGCTAGAAAAGTCGCTAGGCAAGACTGGCCTCAATACCGAATCTTTCGAGAACGGTAACGACCTACTGCATCGTCTCGAGCAAGAATTGCCAGACGCAATTATTAGCGACATTCGCATGCCAGGAATTAGCGGGCTAGACTTGCTGTCTACTCTCCAGGAACAACATCCACAACTTCCTGTCATCATCATGACGGCACACTCAGATCTCGAGAGCGCTGTTTCATCTTATAGCCGCGGCGCCTTCGAATACTTGCCTAAACCATTCGATATCGAAGATGCTATTGCGATGACGAATCGTGCACTCGAGCACGTGCGTGAACAAAACGAAGAAAGTGGCGTGACTGGCAAGACTGAATTAGTTAAGAGCCAGGAGATAATCGGCGAAGCACCAGCGATGCAGGAGGTATTCAGAGCCATCGGCAGGCTCTCACAGTCGAATATCTCGGTACTCATCAATGGCGAGTCGGGAACCGGTAAAGAATTGGTAGCACGCGCCCTGCATCAACATAGTCCGCGCAGCGGCAAGACTTTCGTACCACTTAACGTCGCCGCAATTCCTAAAGAACTCATCGAGTCGGAGCTCTTTGGGCACGAGAAAGGCGCATTCACCGGCGCTACCTCTCAGCGCACCGGACGTTTCGAACAAGCAGATGGCGGCACTTTATTTTTAGATGAAATCGGCGACATGCCCGCCGAAACACAGACACGATTATTGCGCGTGCTTTCCGACGGCGAGTTCTATCGCGTAGGCGGGCATACTTCGATTAAAGTGGACGTAAGAATCATCGCGGCCACTCATCAAGATTTAGAGAAGCTGGTAGAACTGCATGAGTTTCGCGAGGATCTCTTCCATAGGCTGAATGTTATTCGCATTCACATACCACGCCTAAGCGATCGGCGCGAGGACATACCCAAACTCGCGAGCTTCTTCCTGCATTCTGCCGCGAAGGAACTTGATGTAGAGCCTAAAACACTTAGGCCAGAAACAGAGAAATATCTTACCGGGCTCAACTGGCCAGGCAATGTACGGCAGCTGGAAAACTTCTGCCGCTGGATTACTGTCATGGCATCGAGCCGTGAAGTCTATCTAGCTGATCTACCACCGGAGTTAGCTGCACAGGAAACTGTCATCAGTCAGAGCGGTGACTGGACCGAAGGGTTGCATCAATGGGCGGACCAGCAGCTCAGCCTAGGCAACGTAGGTATTCTCAATCAGGCTACGCCCATGTTCGAGCGCACGATGATCGAGATAGCCCTGAAGCATACGGCCGGTCGCAGAAGAGATGCTGCGAACTTGCTTGGCTGGGGTAGGAATACCTTAACTAGGAAAATTAAAGAGCTAAGCTCCGATGAAGAGAAGCCGGAGATTCCCGCGGATTAAGTGCATCTTTTTAAGAAGATGCACTGCAAAGCAGTGCTGCTTTAGAGCGTAGGCCCTATGTAGATTCCCTGCCAGTTGATCACCCTATCGTGACCTCTATAACTATCAAAGTTAATCTGACCGCAGGGGTTGTTAACATAGTTCCCATCTTCAATCTCGTCTAGGACATCGATCTCAACAGTTGACCGCCAGTCATAGGATAGAAAGTTTAGAGGATACGGTAAATCCGGATCATTCAAGTCAAACTCTACTCAAACACTACCCTCTAAACCTTCGCCTGGGGCGGAAGTAATCAGCGGCCGGTCATCGTCCACATTATCTAAATTCACATCAAAACCGGATGCCTCGCCAGTTAGCCCGCCGCTTATGCTGATAATAATATCGCTGTTGGCAATTACTGAATCATTCTCGATGACAGTCTCGCCGTCATCCTGACCATCTGCGTCGCTGTCCAAAGCATCTTCCCAAGAGTCGTCAACGTAGAAGGTCGAGCGCATTGTCGATCATCAATCTGCCATAACGAAAAGTTTCATTTGCTACAAGCGCCACATCATCCGCGAGAGACCCCATCCCATCTATGTCTAATTCCAAAACAGATCCGTCGCTATCAGATGTAGTCAAGCCAATGCTGAGAGTAGTGTATGGGCCATCCTCTGATCCATCAGCCTGCCTGTTAAAGACTAAATTTCCGCTCAATAATCCAATGCCTCGATTTACATCGGCGGCTCCCACGAACGGTCATGAAGCACCGAGAGCGCTCGCACCAAGGGCCTGACCTGGCTATAGATTTTGCTTGTTTCTTGAAAAACTGCATTATCGTCCTTTCATAATTGCGGCAGGGTTACTGCCATTGCCTACCGCCTGAAGTCCGCAAACCCGAAGGGGCTGCTTTCTTTTCGGAGCTAAAAAATACGGCCTTGCACACAAACACGTCCAAAACTTTAAGGAAGTTATAAAAGAATATCGTTTAAGCCACTAAATTTTAAAACAAAATGCTGCAATCAGTGGGATAAACTAGGGATAATATGAGTAGGCTGGGAAAAAGTGCTTGCTCAGTCACAATTCCTCGGGCAAAGCGGGAAGGTTTCAAATAATCAGGCCCCTAAATAGCCTCGATTGTAATAATCGTCAAGTGAACACTGTCTACTAAACTGGTGAATTTTTGATCAACATCGTGCTTTTTGAGCCTGAAATACCTCCAAACACCGGAAATATTATTCGTTTAGCTGCAAATACAGGTTCACACCTGCACTTAATAAAGCCCTTTGGCTTCGATCTCGATGATAAGAGAATGCGTCGGGCAGGTCTCGATTACCACGAATTTGCTGGTATTTCGCAATATGACCACTGGCAAGATTTCATGCGCCAGCAGGGTGAGAATAGGCTAGTCGGAATTAGCACCAAAGCCACAATGCACTACAGCCAATGCCGCTTTGAAGAGGGAGATTTCCTGATATTTGGGCCGGAGACCCGCGGTTTGCCTGATAAGATCAGAAAACAGCTAGGCCCCGCGAACCTTCTGAGAATACCGATGTTGCCCGACAGTCGTAGCTTGAATCTCTCCAATGCCGCAGCGGTCGTAGTCTACGAAGCCTGGCGTCAACTAGGCTTCGCTACAGGTAACTAAGCTTCTTAGTTTGCCAGTTCGGGTGCAGGAGCTTCGCCGTTAGCGTTGGCCTCTGCAGCCTGTTTTTGCTGCATATACAGCGCGTCAAAATTGATTGGCGCGAGCATGAGCGCAGGAAAACTACCCTTTATCACTAGCGAATCGATAGCCTCTCGAGCATATGGGAAGAGAATATTTGGACAAACGGTGGCCAATAACTGCGCTAATTGGACATCGTCGAAGTCTTTGGCTGTGAATACGCCACCCTGATGCACTTCCACTACGAATCCCGGCTCCTCTTCGATGGTCGCCTCAACTGTAAGCACCAAAACCACTTCGAAAACACCATCCTGAATCTTGGCGTTCTTCGTCTTAATATCGAAGTTGATTTTCGGCTGCCATTGCCCCTGAAATACCTCAGGGCTGCGTGGAGATTCGAATGAGGAATCTTTCAAATAGATGCGCTGCAAGGCGAATTGTGGGCCCTCGGGCTGGTCTGCAGCGGCTGCTGCTGCAGTTTCTGAGTTGTTTCCTTCGTTCTCTGCCATGATTAATCCTATATATTTACAGTCTTATTTACTATCAATTGTAATTGCGCTTATCAAATCTAGACGACCAATGGCATGGACTGAGCCTTCCACTCGGTCACGCCACCGGACAGCTTGTAAACCTGCTCGTGCCCCGCCTCTTGAATCTTCTTCGCCGCCTCACCAGAATGCTGGCCTAACTTGCAGACCACTATTACCGGCTTTTCCTGATGCTTCTTCAACTCTGTTATCCGCTGATCTATTTTCGCGAGAGGAATATTAATAGAGTCTACGATGTGCCCGGCTTCAAATTCCTTCTTGTCACGGACGTCCACAACTATGGCATCGCTACGATTGATTAGCATAACGGCCTGCTGTGGACCTACACCCTTGCTGCCAGTACGCTGATGATAGAAGACGATAGCCGCAAACGAAACCAACCAGAGGCTGGATAGCAGCAGGTGATTGCCAATAAATTCTAAAAATTGCGCCATTATCTTCTCAGTATTTCTAAACTGGCTCGCGCGCCAGGGGCTCTATCTGATTCTATTGCGCACCTACCCAAGCTTGAGCGCCACCGCAAAAAAGGGTGCAAGTATACACGTGTGCTGTGGCTTTAAGAAGGTCTCAGGCAGACAACTCGAGCTTCGAAGTCCTCTTGCCAAATATTGATAAGTAGATTACTCGCATAGCGCAAGCTTCTCGCTATGAATATCGCTTTCAAGGATAATGATGTCTTCAGTTAGCGAGCTAAATACAGGACTTAGAAGCACCACATGAGCGATATCGACAGTAGTAAGAAGAAGACCGCACTGCTTTTAATTTTGGATGGCTGGGGCCATCGCGAAGAAACGAACAGCAACGCTATCCATAGCGCGAAAAGCCCAATGTGGGATTCTCTGTGGGATGGCAAGCCACACACCCTGATCGATACCTCAGGCGAGTCGGTCGGGCTCCCAGCGGAGCAGATGGGTAATTCCGAAGTAGGCCACATGAATCTAGGCGCTGGCCGAGTTGTCTACCAGAGCCTAACTCGAATCGACAAAGACATAGAAGAAGGCACCTTCTTCTCAAATCCTGTTCTGACTGGTGCCGTGCAGAAGACTATCGATGCTGATTCAGCGCTGCACATTTTCGGACTTATGTCCGGCGGCGGAATTCACAGCCACGAAGACCAAATTATAGCCATGATCGAACTCGCGATTCGAAATGGAGCGCCTAAAATATTCCTGCACGCATTCTTGGATGGACGCGATACACCTCCGCGCAGCGCACTTCCCTCTCTGCTTCGAGCGGAAAAAACACTACTAGGCTCTATCAAGGGACGCGTTGCATCAATCTGCGGCCGCTTCTACGCGATGGACAGAGACAACCGCTGGGACCGTGTCCAGCCAGCCTACGACATGCTCACACAGGCTACAGCAGATTTCCGATATGATGATGTTAGCGCTGCGCTTGCAGCGGCCTATCAGCGCGACGAAGACGATGAATTTGTACAGGCAAGTCTGGTAGGTTCTGAATCCGATGCTCTAGCAACAGTCTCCGATGGCGACGTGGTAGTGTTCATGAATTTTCGCGCCGACCGTGCACGAGAAATTACTCGAGCATTTGTTGGTGATGATTTTGATGGATTTCAGCGCAGCGTTAATCCCAAGCTCAGCGAATTCGTAATGCTGACCGAGTACGCGGCAGACATTCCTGCGAGCTGTGCCTACCCGCCAAATAAGCTCGACAACGTGCTTGGACAATATTTAGCCGATCAGGACAAGACTCAATTACGCATCGCGGAAACTGAAAAATACGCACATGTTACCTTCTTTTTTAATGGTGGCCGTGAGGAACCATTCGACAATGAAGATCGCACTTTGATTCCATCGCCCGATGTAAAAACCTATGACCTGCAGCCTGAAATGTCTGCCTTCGAACTCACTGACGCACTAGTAGCCGCGATACGCTCACATAAATATGACGCGATCATCTGCAACTACGCCAATGGCGACATGGTCGGACACACGGGCGATTTCGATGCGGCGGTGAAGGCAGTAGAAGCTGTAGACAAGTGCCTAGAAAAAATCGTAGCTGCGTGCGAAGCAGCAGGTGCCGAACTACTGATCACAGCAGACCACGGCAACGTGGAGCAGATGCTGGATCCGAAAACCAATCAGCCGCTTACCTCTCACACCAGCGGCCCCGTTCCTCTAGTGTATGTGGGCACTAGCGGCCGACAATTCATCAGTGCTGGCAGCCTTTCAGATCTTGCCCCTACGCTTCTCTCCTTATTAGACATGCCAGTACCGATCGAAATGACCGGAAAAATTCTTCTATACTAAGCTAAAATTCCGAGTTAGCGAACTAAGCGATAACATAGCCTTCGATGAAACAGTTACTGCGTAAAACTAATTTGGAATTGAAGTTGGCTCTGGGATTTTCGGCTATCTTTTTTTGTGCCTGGGCATCTCTTCCAATCAATGCCGCGCAGAGCAGCGAAGAAGCGCGACAAGAACTTGCCGCAGTCGGCGACGCGATTGGTGAAATTCAATCCTGGCTCATTGAAGCCAAGTCCACGCAATCAATCGAGATTCGGAACCTGCAACAAGCAGATTTACAGATTTCAACATTCAGCCAATCAATTACAGCAACTCAAGTAGCCTTGACCGAAACCGAATCTGAAATTGCATCCCTCTCACGAGAAGCAGACCAGTTAAGTATAGAAAAATCAACGCAAAGTAAAATTCTCGAACAGGCTATTCGCACCGCTTACATGTCAAGCAATCAAAGCGCCATAGAACTCCTGTTAAACCAAGAAGACATTTCTAAGAGCGCGCGCATGCTCCACTACCATCGACTTTTTACAAAGGCACAGCTGGACAGCATCGCATCATTTCAGGACACCCTGGACGAAGTTCAGACGGTCAATCAACAATTAGAATCCAATGCTGCCGGTCTCGAACAGGAACAACTAACGCTGAGTAATTCGCAGCAAAACCTCAATGACTCGAAAATCGAGCGCGAGCTTGCTCTCAATCAATTGCGCGCCGACATTGCATCACGCAGTTCCCAGCTAGAGCAGCTAGAAATCGATCAGGCGCAATTACAGGCGCTAATTAAGCAAATCAATCGCGCTGTCGCTGACATTCCGGCGGCCATGCAGCGCTCGCCATTCGATTCGCAACTCGGAAAGCTTCCAATGCCCGTTACTGGCCAGATTATTGATCGCTTTGGCACACGCTACGGCGAGGGAGACCTGAGGCGGCAAGGCATCACTATAGCCGTGAGTGAAGGCACTCCCGTTCAGGCGATTCATCCTGGGCGCGTGGTCTTCTCAGATTGGCTAAGGGGTACAGGGTTGCTGGTAATCGTAGACCATGGCCAAGGCTATATGTCTCTGTACGGCGCAAATCAGGCACTGTCGAAGCAGGCTGGCGATTGGGTAGACACCGGAGATATTGTGTCAACTTCGGGCATGGCCAATGAACTGACAGGAAATAGCGGAGACAGCCAGGCCAGCTCAGGTATGTATTTCGAGATACGCCATCATGGCGAGGCTCAAAACCCAGATCAGTGGTTCTCCGATTGAAATATTCTCCCCGATGGGCTGTTCTCGTCCTATGTGAGGACAGTCTCATCGAATTTGCCTATTAAGGAATAAACTGAAACACTAGGATTCATCGTATAAACAGCTACCAAAAACCGAAAGACAGTCATCTCACATCGCCAAATCGGGCTCAACAAGCAAAGAATAATCAGGATTTAGCTATGAATTTTGCCCCATCTGCATTACCACTTTTCTCAGCGAAGAAGCTACTATCTGCATCAGGCGTAGCAAAGCTTTCCCTATCGCTGCTGCTAGGGTTGGTCCTACCAACACAGGCGAGTGCGCAGGACCGACAGGAAACATTGCCGCTTCCCTTGAATGAAGTAAGAATGTTTACCGAAGCCCTCGACCGCATTCGCATGTCCTATGTAGAAGAGGTCGACGATCAGACGCTATTGGAAAACGCAATTCGCGGGATGCTCGCAGGACTCGACCCGCACTCCTCCTATATGGCAGGCGAAGATTTCGACCTACTAGAAGAATCAACCACTGGCGAGTTCGGCGGGCTAGGCGTGGAGGTTGGACGCGAGAATGGTTACATTCGAGTTATCAGCCCTATCGACGACTCTCCAGCTGATCGCGCAGGCATCAAGGCTGGCGATCTCATAATTCAAATAGACAGCAAACCCCTTCGAGAAATGTTGCCCGAGGAAGCGGCGCAGATGATGCGTGGCGCACCAGGTACCGATGTCACCGTTACTGTTGCCAGAGAAGGGCAAGAGCCTTTCGACGTTACTATAACGCGCGAAATCATCGCCATCGCTAGTGTGCGCAGCCGAATGATAGCTCCGGGCTATGCTTACTTACGCATCTCGCAGTTTCGCGTCAACACCGGCAACGAACTCGAAGAAGAAATCAAAGAATTGACTGCAGAAAACGAAGCCATCGATCAACCCATCAAGGGCATGGTATTAGACCTACGCAACAACCCCGGCGGAATACTGCAGGCTTCTGTGGGTGTGGCTGATGCATTCATCAATGAAGGGCGAATCGTGTACACCGAGGGTCGGCTAGAACAGACCGGTCTAGATTTTTCTGCAACGCGTAAAACAGTGGCCGGCGACGTGCCATTAGTCGTTCTAATCAACAACGGCTCCGCATCCGCTTCAGAGATTGTAGCCGGTGCTCTACAGGATCATGGCCGCGCGATAATCATGGGCACACGGAGCTTCGGCAAAGGGTCCGTCCAGACCGTATTGCCATTGGACGATAGGCGCGCGATAAAACTAACAACTTCTTTGTACTTCACGCCAAGCGGTCGATCGATTCAGGCACAGGGCATCGAGCCGGACATCCTCGTTGAGGAAGCATTCGTTACGCGGCGCTCACGCAGCGTAATGCAGTACAACGAATCGGATTTAGATGGTCACTTGGAAAATGGTAACGGGCCAAGCACAGAGAACGAGAGACTTGCCCAGGCGCTGGTTTCAGCAGAGGAAGTGTTAGTAAATGACTACCCATTGAACGAGGCACTAAATGTACTTAAGGGCATCAATGCGTTCAAGCCAGCTCGGGCAATCAACACAACGGGCTCTTTCGCACAGAGCGATATAAACTAAATTAGTTTGGGAAGAGCTAGAAGTTTAGTGCAGGGAATTGAGGCCTAAAGTCGAACTTCGATTCCCTTGTCCGCCATGTACTGCTTCGCTTCCTGGATGGAATATTCCTGGAAGTGAAAGATGCTAGCAGCCAGCACCGCATCGGCCTCACCCTCCAACACACCATCTACCAAATGCTGAAGATTTCCCACACCACCTGACGCAATTAGCGGCACCTGCACCGCACGACTTATTTCACGGTTGAGTTCCAGATCGAATCCAATCTTAGTACCATCTCTATCCATGCTAGTTAGCAATATCTCACCTGCGCCAAAACTCACCATGCGCTTAACCCACTCAATGGCGTCAATGCCCGTTGGCTTGCGGCCACCGTGAGTGAATATCTCCCATTTTAGCGGCTCGTCATCGATAGATACCCGTTTGGCATCGACCGCGACCACTATACATTGTGAGCCGAAGCGTTGTGCTGCTTCACGAACGAATTCGGGGTTGTCGACCGCTGCGGTATTAATGCCAACCTTATCCGCGCCAGCATTTAACATGGTACGAATATCTTCCAGCGTGCGTATGCCGCCGCCAACAGTTAAGGGAATAAATACCTGGCTGGCAATCGCTTCAACTGTGTGCACAGTCGTCTCTCTTCCCTCGTGGCTGGCAGTGATATCGAGAAAGATAATCTCATCCGCACCAGCATCGCAGTAGCGCTTGGCCACTTCAACAGGATCGCCCGCGTCGCGGATATCGAGAAACTTGACGCCTTTTACGACGCGTCCATTCTCGCAATCGAGACAGGGAATTATTCGTTTTGCTAGAGCCATTGCAAATTAGTCCGGCTGGTTAATTTCTTCGTCACAGAGTTGCTGTGCGAGCGCTAGGTCAAGGCTACCTTCATAGATTGCCCGTCCAGTAATCACTCCTACAATCCCTCCGCCTGCTGAAGCCTCGGCGGCCTCACGAATCGCGGCAACATCGGCCAATTTACTAACCCCACCGGAGGCGATAATCGGAATAGGCGAATGGTCAGCTAACTCCTTCGTCGCCTCGAGGTTCACACCGTTCATCATTCCATCACAGTTGATATCTGTATAGACAATTGCCTCGACACCAAAGCCTGCAAATTTTTCCACAAGAGTTACAGCGGAAACATTAGATACATCTGCCCACCCTTCTGTGGCCACCATGCCCTCAACAGCATCGATACCAACAATGATTTTCCCTGGATAGGCTGCACATGCCTCTTGCACGAACTCGGGCTTCTTCACCGCTTGCGTGCCAATAATTACATAACTAACACCAGCGTCTAAGTAGAACTCGACGTTTTCCATACTGCGAATGCCGCCACCAATCTGGATCGGCAAATCTGGATAGGTTGCCGCAATCTTGGTAATAATCTCAGCGTTGACTGGCGTGCCTGCAAAAGCACCATTCAAGTCGACGATATGCAGGCGTCGCGCACCTTTAGCCTGCCAAATGCCGGCCATGCTCACAGGGTCATCAGAAAAAACGGTAGAGTCTTCCATGCGCCCCTGCTTAAGGCGGACACACTGGCCATCTTTCAAATCTATTGCTGGTATGACTAACATGTCATTGCTCTTAACTCGTCAGTTAGATTATATCTAAGGGACTAAACCGTCCCATCCCACAACAGAAAATTGCGCAGTAAGGTTAGGCCTACTGTTTGACTCTTCTCGGGGTGAAACTGGACTGCAAAAATATTATTATCAGCGAGTGTGGCGACGAAGTCATTTGAGTAGCTCGCCGTTCCTGTGACCATACCCCGCTGCTGCGTCTGCACATAGTAGCTATGGACAAAATAGAAACGGCTATTGTCTGGCACGTCTTTCCACAAAGGGTGGTCGACGGTCTGACTTACTTGGTTCCACCCCATGTGCGGCACTTTTAAACGCAGCCCATCCGCATCACGAAGATCGTCACCAAAATATCGAACCTCGCCATCAAGGAACCCCAGACATTCGACGCCGCCATTCTCTTCACTCGTATTCATTAATGCCTGCATGCCGACACAGATGGCAAGTACAGGTTTCGATTGAATGGCGTCTTTAACAATCTGATCAACATCCAAGCGCAGGATTTCTGCCATGCAATCACGAATCGCGCCAACCCCTGGAAAGATAACGCGATCAGCGCCGGCTATCACATTCGCCTCCGCGGTCACGACAACTTCAACCTGTTCATCTAATTCGCGGCCGACATGTTCCAATGCCTTCGCAACCGAATGCAGATTACCCATGCCGTAATCAATTACTGCGATCTTATTCATCTTAAGACTAGTCAAGGTTAATTCGATTAGCGTGCTTTAAAAAAGGAGTTGCCGGCAAGACCAAGCAGTCTTATAGCGACCCTTTAGTAGATGGAACAACACCTTCTTGTCGAGGATCGGCTTCGACTGCCATACGCACAGCACGACCGAAAGCCTTAAATATAGTCTCGATCTGGTGATGTGCATTCTTACCACGGAGATTGTCGATGTGCAGCGTCACTAGAGAGTGATTCACAAAACCCTGAAAGAATTCGTGAAACAGATCAACATCGAATGCGCCTACGGTGCCTTTGACGAATTGAACATGGTAGTCCAATCCCGGTCGGCCGGAAAAATCGATTACTACACGAGAGAGCGCTTCATCGAGTGGCACATAGGCGTGTCCATACCGGCGAATCCCAGTCCTATCTAGAGCCTTATCGAAAGCCTGGCCCAGCGTGATACCGATGTCTTCAACCGTATGATGCGCGTCGATCTCGAGATCGCCCACCGCCTTTACCGCAATATCTATTAGCCCGTGCCGCGCTATCTGGTCCAGCATATGGTCTAGAAACGGTAGCCCAGTATCGGCTTCAAGCTTGCCTGTGCCATCGAGGTTCACAGTTACCGAAATCTGTGTTTCCTTGGTATTGCGTTCTACTGATGCTGTTCTCATTAGTTCGGTCACTATAGTTGAGATTGCCAACATGCGGGCCTGTATAATCAAAGCCGCTGCTTGCTAGTTAAGGGGGTTTTACGTCCCGCTGGAAAGAACGCATTATAATGCCCGCTCTAGCGCAATGAAAGCAGCAACTATGGGCAATTCAAGGCCCGCCTCGCCATATAAGCTCCATCGTGCAAGTGACAAGTCAATCCGTTAAACTAGACGGCCCGCAGGGCATGGAACCACTAGCCTTGGTTATTTGAGAAATCAGGCCGGATTGAGCACCTCAAACCACCATTATTGGGAATAAATGATAAAGAAACTCGCCAGATTGCTTCTTGGGCTAATCCTTCTATCAATAGTTGCAGGAGTAATCCTGCTAATGTCCGTGAATACGGATCAGAATAAGGCAGCTATTCAGGCTGCCGCCTTGTCCAGCACTGGCTATGAGCTCACCATCGCAGGGGATATGGACATTGCGTTTTTCCCCAGCGTGACCTTAACCCTCAATGATGTTCGGCTCAAAAATCCGGCTTCACCTCAGGAACTTGCCTCCACAACGGCAGCCTTGCTTCAGGTAGATTTGCGCGCATTGATCTCGGGTGAAATTTTTATCCGCGAGCTGTCTATGGATGATTTTCATATCAACTATTACATTGACGCGCTTGGAAAGAGCAATTGGGATGTTGAGACTCCCCGTTTCAGTAACAGTAACAATACCAATTCGACCGTCCCGGTCACGCAGTCCACTCAACAGCAAAGCAACCTAGCCTCCGCCGACACAAACTCCGATATCGTCTCGGTTTCCTTCGAGCGCCTCAAGATCGACAATGCCAGTATCGATATCCAAGACCTGTCACAAGGCCTGCGTTACAGCGTCAGAAATCTCAACCTTACTAGCAGCAACACCAACATTGAAGGCAATCCATTCGATGTCGATGTGAACTTCACCTTCCTAAACAATGGCATGACCAAGCCTATAGCGATGGGTTTGAGAGGCGACATTACCGCCGACATAAATGCAGGCAACATCGATGTACAGAATATCAGCTTCAACGTCACTCCGATGTTATTGCAAGGTGATCTGCACATAAGCGGACTAAACGATGACATCACGTTTGACGGCTCTGTCTCCTCAAACGATTTCGATGTATTCGGTCTGCTACAAACCATTGGAATTAGAGAAAGCGACCTCGACGCGACCAGCTCGCTTTTTTCAATTGCAGAAAAACCACAGGCAAGCGTTGCAGCAAAATTTAGCGGTGACGAGTTCGGCATCAAAATCCCAATGTTAATTGCACAATTGTCTGAAAGTGAAATCGAAGCCGAAGCCGAGATTCGATTTGCTGCCAATTTATTGCCAGCGAATATTAGTTATAAAGTAATTAGCAACCAGATCGATATTTCGCCCTTCTTAAATTCAGAAGCTGCAACAGCCGCTAGCAACGGGGCAACCATAATAGAGACTAGCGATGTCGTTATCGCCACGTCTGCCCCAGCAACGAACACTGAGATCCCTATCGAGCTGCTCAACTCATTCAATGTTTTCGGCTCGATCGCCATCGAATCAGTAGTAGCGAATGATCTGCTGTTTACCGGCATCAATGTTTTTACCAATGTCGAAGACGGCGTGCTCGATATCGAGCTACAACCAGTTGCAACTTTTGAAGGTAGCGTCGCCGGCAACATACGAGTTGACGGCCGCAATGAGGAAGCCATGCTTAGCACGCAGCTAGCCATAAGCCAATTGAACCTCGCAAACCTAACGCCCAGCGTGTCTCGGCTCAACTCAGTAACCGGAAACCTAGACGTCGAAGTTGACCTTACTGCCACGGGGCAAACGACAAACGAGATGATGGATTCACTGAACGGCTCCACTGCCTTTGAGATTACCGAGAATAGTGTCGACATCGGCGTGATAAAGCAGGTGTTCACTGCGATTTCTGCCCTTAGCCCCAGCGGGGGCGCTATAGAGCAATGGCCGGACGTTATTCGCTTCGCTGAGCTTAGCGGCTTCATCCTTCTCAACAGTGGGCTCAGTGAGAATCAGCAGCTCAGTCTACGAATGGATAATTTCGATATTTCAGGAACCGGCGGCATAGATCTGCAGCAGAAAGACTTCGACTACGATCTGCAATTCAGCGTCCTCGGCGAACCCTACCTGCAGACAATACAAATAGACGAGCTTTATCACGCCGTATCCTGGCCGATAGAATGTGCTGCAGCTTTCGAGGACGAGGTTAACCAATATTGCCGCCCTGACTTTACTCAGGTTCGACAGATCTTTACGCAGCTAGGCACAAACGCTGTGATAGAGCGGCTCGATGAAGTCATCAGCGATCAGCTTCCGCCAGAAGTTAGTGATGGTGTGCGAGGCCTGCTTCGTAATCTTCTCAATTAGCAATTCAATCGAATCGGCTTATGCCAAGTGCTAACCCCCCCTTCGCAAAGCAACTCCTTCAATGGTTTGATAAACACGGTCGTCACGATCTACCGTGGCAAGCCGATCGCACGGCCTATCGCGTATGGATCTCAGAAATAATGTTGCAACAGACTCAGGTCAGTACTGTCATTCCCTACTTCGAGCGCTTCATGGACCGGTTCGCAACAATTCAAGAGCTGGCCGCAGCGCAGACAGATCAGGTCCTCCATCTTTGGACAGGACTAGGCTACTACGCTCGGGCGCGCAATCTACACAAAGCGGCCCAGGTTATCGTAGAAACCAACGACAGCTCATTTCCAGATACCGTTGAAGGCTTGATGGAACTAGATGGAATTGGGCAATCCACAGCAGGCGCCATCGCAGCGATCTCCATGGGCGTCCGTGCTCCGATTCTCGACGGAAATGTAAAACGTGTCTTAGCTCGATACCACTGCATTTCCGGATGGCCCGAACAATCCTCAGTAAAGAAACAGCTCTGGGAAATCGCAGAGTCACTAACGCCCCACGAGCGCGTAGATGACTACACACAGGCGATCATGGACCTTGGCGCAACCGTGTGCACTCGCAGCAAGCCCTCATGTAAGGACTGCCCCTTCCAACTAGATTGTGGAGCCCATCGACAAGATCGCGTTACTGAATTTCCTGGTAAGAAGGTAAAGAAAACCCTACCGATTAAGTCTGTAGCGATGTTTATTCTGCAGAACGCGCTTGGAGAAGTGCTCTTAGAGAAAAGACCTGCTACCGGAATCTGGGGATCACTCTACAGCCTACCTGAGTCGGCAGAACCGAGCTCTACACCTAAGTTGGTGGGCGCCCCTATTGATAACAGGGCGGACAACGCGAGCGAAGAGCTGGAGAAAATTCGCCATAGCTTTTCACACTACCACCTAGACATTACCCCAGTTCGAATACTAGCCACTAAACTGGATGAAATAGCGGAAACCGATCGCTGGCTCTGGTACCCTTTAGACCATTCTCTAGAAGTTGGATTGGCAGCTCCGGTAAAGAAGCTTCTGTCTAAATTAGCCGAAAAGTCCTAACAATTAGCGCAGCAAACATCGAGAACAGCTATGTCACGCATGGTCCATTGCAAGAAGCTCGACAAAGAACTACCCGCCCTGGCAGCACCTCCCTACCCCGGCCCAAAGGGACAAGAAATCTACGAGACCGTGTCACAGCAAGCCTGGGGTGAATGGCAGACCCAGCAAACCATGCTGATCAACGAAAAGCAGCTCAATATGATGAATGCCGACGACCGCAAATACCTGCTTTCGGAGATGAATAAGTTCCTTAATAACGAGGATTTCGACAAAGCCGAGGGCTACGTACCCGAAAGCGAGTAAATTAGCCACCTCTCTTGACTAAAAAGCTCAGATTCTATTT
Organism: Gammaproteobacteria bacterium; assembly: GCA_028825335.1. GTDB lineage: Bacteria > Pseudomonadota > Gammaproteobacteria > Pseudomonadales > Pseudohongiellaceae > UBA9145. The sequence continues at coordinate 20,365 of JAPKAI010000048.1, forward strand.
AATACGCGGCTTGCGTAAAGTGGCGCTTTTCAGAATCTTACACAGATTTTGAGAGTCATGAGCCAAGGTGAGATACCCAGCTTCAACGAAGTATCACCGAGCGCAGCAGATCAAAAAATGCCCAGGTAGCTCAGTCGGTAGAGCAGAGGACTGAAAATCCTCGTGTCGGTGGTTCGATTCCACCCCTGGGCACCAA
>JAPKAI010000049.1 GCA_028825335.1 Gammaproteobacteria bacterium
AGTTTTTTCACCAAGTTCGGGTGCGCCGCCATTATGTAGATGCCCCACAAAAACAAAATGACAAAAACTACAAAATTAGGCCGCTGAATTAATGTTCCTAAAAGCTCAAACATTGGTAACCTCATCATTTGAAATTTCATCTTCATCGAAGGACAAACTCACAGCAATCGACACACCGGTGACTGCCACGTCTACGGCAACTCCGATCTGTGTTAGCAGTATTCCTGCGTAGTGCTGGGATGCTTCGTCAAGACTCGGAATTTGCAGGTAAGAGTAGTTCAGGAACTGACCACCTCCGATGAGACAAAGTCCACCTACGCCAGCGAAGATCAGCAGACCTAGCCCGTCGCCGTGGAGAATTTTTCGCGCAAGCACACTGTCGGGTGAATCTATACCAAAAATAAGAATCGCCAAGATCATGCTAGCCGCAATGATCACCCCTCCGACAAAGCCGCCTCCTGGCCCGTGTTGACCAAATACCAACACGTAAATTCCGAACAATTGAGCTATGGGGATTACGATGTGTCCCAGAGTGCGCACGATAGCGCTATCGTGTGGCCGAATCATGAGCCGCCCTTCCTGAGAATGAGTGCGCAGGCAATTCCAGCGGTAAAAATTACAATAGTTTCGATGAACGTGTCGAATGAACGGTAATCCATGAGCACAGCAGTTACTACATTCGGGGTCCGCGTTTGCTCCACACTATTCTCTAAGTATTCCGGCGAGATGTAGGTGCTTGCTGCGGAGGCTACATCACCGAAAGCAGGTAAATCACCTGCGCCGTAAAGAAGCAGAAGCCCCAGCACTGGAAGGCCTAACAGTGCGGACCAAGGTACAGGCGGCCGGCGTATATGCGTGTCCTTTTCTGTTGTACCGAACAACGTCAGCAGGAAGAATACAGTAGCAAGACCCGCGCCGACCACTGCCTCTACAAATGCAACATCAACAGCACCCACTAATGCCCATACTAGCGCCAGAACAAAGCTATAGGAGCCTAGGATAAACACAGCCGAGATGAGATCTTTCACCATGATGGCCCCGCCTGCTGTCACGACCAGCAAGATGAGAAGTGGAAGTTCTATTATCATTTTTTTTCCTCTTCTGTAGGTCGCAGGCCGGAACGGTATGCCGCCCGAATGGTTGCGTGCGAAATAACCGGGTTCAAAAGGTATACGAGCAGAAGCACAACAAAAATTCTGAGGAAATTCATAGTGAATCCCTCGTAGACTGCGAGACCTGCAAGAACCAAAACTGCGCCAAGCGAGTCGGTCAGTGAAAGTGCATGGGCTCGGGAAAAAACATCCGGCAGGCGCAGCATGCCAATCGAACCTACAACGAGAAAAAACAATCCAAGAACAATAAGGAAAATAGCTAGCCAAGTCATTTCGGTGATGCACCTCTTTCCTCTAAAAATTTAGCAATGGCCAATGCGCCAACAAGATTGAGAAGCGCATAGCCGGTTGAAATATCAATGAACATATCGACTCGCTCGAACATGGTGCCAATCAGGACGAGCAGCACAATTGCTTTGGTTGAGATACCGTTCAAGCCTAGCACCCGATCAAAGACACTGGGGCCACGCACTACGCGATAAAAATACACGAGCATCAATACGGTTATTATGGTGAGCACAACAAAAAAGAAAGTGTTCATTTCTTATCCTCCTTTACAGAGAACAGGCGACCCACTCTGTCATCGAATACGCCGCTCTTAAGTTCTTCGCAAGACGCTGCATCGAGTCCATGCACAAGTAACTCGCCCGGCGCGACTTCAACGGTGATAGTGCCGGGCGTCAAGGTGATTGAATTGCCGAGCACGACGAGTTCTCCATCGCTACTTAACTTTGTCTTGTGTTGAACAAATCCTGGTGCAATAGGAAGTGCTGGATCTAAGATGAGGCGGCTCACATGGAACCCGCTTTTTAGAATGCGGCTAATTAGCCACGGCACATACATGAGTGCCGCAAGCCACGAGAATCGTCTTACGTGGGGCGCACCAGCCGGACTCAGCCAAACAATCATACTGGCCACTACGGCGCCCGTCGCCATATGAAGTAGGTTATACGAGGCTGACAAGATGAGCCAGAGAATGAAAAGTGCGAATGCAGCAAAAATCCTCATAACTCAATCAACTCCCATGTAACGTCTTTATTGTATCTATGAAGCTTGGAGCTTAGAGGATCTAGTGCCACTAGATTTACCCACTCATTGTGGAAGAATTGTTGCAATACTTCGTGTCGGCTGATAATGGCGGCTATAACTTCAGTGTTTGCCTCTATTATCGTTAATAGCCGCATTGGCTCGTGATTGTGAATCTCACCATCGTTCATTGTCTGAAGCGGAAGGCCTGTTGCCAAATCACTTTCTGCGCCGTACATGAGACCGACACCGGCGACTACGTTGTGAATGACTTTACTGCCGCTACCGTAGTTCCAAGGATCGGTTGAAGAGAAGTAGTGCTCCATGTTGATCCATTCGCCAACGACAAGCGGTGCGGTCATGACTTTTTCCAGAATCGCACCCTCTGCATCAGATATCGCGTTATAAGAATGCAGGAAGCACCTGCCGCCAAGATCCACTCCTTTGGTCATGGCTCTACGGCCGATGATAAATCCAGCGTTACCTGACAAGCCCCATTCTGGGCGCGGGTTCGCCCAATCGAAGCCTCTTGCCTCAACGTGGGCATAGGCTTGTTTTGCTGTCATCCCTTTCGGTGTACCGGGAATACCAGAGCAGCGATTCAAGGCCTGCTGTTCGCCGCCTTCTTGGAATATCCTACGAAGTTCCGACAGGTCCTCTAGGAAACTGGCTGGAACATCTTGCACGTCATACAGGGATATTCTGTCTGAGTTCGTGTCGTGCCTGCCCGCCAGAAATCGGGTGTCATCAGGGATTTCAAGACCGCGCTGCATAAGTTCTTTACGCACCTCGGGGTTGTTGCCCATATTGGCAAACATGCGCGCATTCGGATCGCCTGAGCGACCACCACATGCGCCGCAATCAAGTGCTGCATAGTAGGGGTTATTATCTGACGTGCTGCCATGACCACAAAGCACTATAAAGCGCGCAAAATTTCCCGTAATGCCAATTGTACGAAGACCGCCCTCGACGAACGAGGCCTGCTGATCGATGGAAAATCCTCTATCCAGTGTAATCGGCTGGCCAGTTACCTGCGGGGCTTCTTCAGAACCGCCCGATACATCTATTTCTGTCGCCACCGGCTGAACAAACCAACCACGCAAAGAATTCATAAAAAATTCGTAGGGCCGCCGTAGCATCGTCTTGCCTATAAGCCCAATGCTGAAAAACAATCCGAGCACATCAACAAGCAAAAAGGACGCAACAGGGCTATGTTTCATGCCGTGGAAGAGTTGCTCTCCAAATTGCGCCCAACGCGAACCAGAAGCATAACGTGCAAGCTCCTGCTGCTGCCCTTCGCGCGGAAGTTCGAAGAGTGAATTTGCGGGAGTAAGGAGAACTGGGCAGAGAGCCAGTGACTCATCAGTGTCATAACCGCGATGACTTATCGGAATGCCAAAAAACCCGGCGTAGCCAAATGTCTCGACGGTACCTGCCTGTTCAAAATGTCGGCGAAAGGGTTCGGATCGAACATCAATGCAGAACACGGCCTGTGCCAGAGAGCGCTTGTTTGATGCCTGAGCTTTATCTCGATTTGCGACAATCTTAACCAATAGATCGTCTCTATAGGAATCTTCGTAGGCCTCGAGCCATACTGGCGAATGCTGTACTGCAGGGAATTGATCGAGCCAGCCAAGAAGTGTTATAGCGTTGTCATTGGACAATTCACCCAGAGCTTCCGAAGAAAGCTCCAAGAATTGCAGCAAGTGAAACAGACGCCAGCCGTCTGTACAGATTGACCGCTTTTTCGAATCTACAAATGCGCTGGCAACATCAACATTACTTTCAGAATTTTCGCTTTCGAGATAACTACAGATTACAGGAAGTTTGCCCTCGACTTTCCACTGGCGCAGAGCGTGAACTGTAGTGAGTTCAGCTTCGTAAAATAACCTAACAGCAAGGTAATGCACGATATCAATTGGATTATTTTTTTGTATAGGGTCTTCAGGATTCAGGCCGCGCCAACGTACCACCCCGGTCCAGCCCGAAAGCTGAGCAAGAACACGTGTCAGGTAATCCTCCCTGCGAGCCTCGGGAATCTGCAGCGCTTCAAGTGATTTTAGAATTGCACTTTCCGGATCTTCAGGAAGAGCTGCAATTTTTGCTGAGTATTTTTTTATGCCTAATAGTCGACCACTCAAATCATGTTGAGCGAGATCACGCCAGGCAGAGTAGAACCCGGAATGTTTGTCCGGCATCGTCCAGCCTGCCATGCCTTCATCAATAAACGATGAAACCCACTTGATCATCTGCCCATCGATAGTCGTGACGATAGAGGTGTCTGCCAATTCGTCAATCCAGTCACTGAGTGTTCGGCGAAAAGGCAGCTCAATCTTGGGAGCTTCATCATTCGACGAATTATGCGCGTGATCGTCAACTGAGTCATCATTGAGTCTGAGAACGGACTGAACGTGAGACCAAAGATCAACAAGATCTATATTCGTTGCAGCACCTTCTCGAGGCTGCTCCAAGGCGCCTGCGCTGGCGAATTGCCAGTCAAGCAATGCAGGCTCTAGGGCATCTATACCATGAAGGAAATGTATTCGCTGTACTTCGGCTGCCGTGATGGTGCGCGATACTAGTGATAAGGAAGCATCTGCAGTCGCCCCAGTACGGGCCAGTGCACGATCTATGTTTATCTCATTTATACGCCCAGTCCTAACGAAGCCGCGATACTCATCAATAGGCAAATACCCTTCGGCACCAAACAAATTCTTTGCCTGCTGGATTGCCTCATCAAAGGGAAGATGCTCAAAACCATGTATCGGGTTGTGATGCACAAACCCTTTCATCGGCCAGAACTGGGATATCGGCTCCGCCGCTTCTTCTACAAGATTCTGAAGAGTACTTGGCGTAGCTGTCACTTCGATTTCTTCCTTGCCGCCAAGGGGTGGTCTGAAAGCATGCTATGCCCTTCAAGCCCTGTAACCGTTAGCTCGTGATCACGCTCTTCAAATTCACCGCTGAGAGCATCTAGGTTAGCCATGACCGTATGATCTACAAGTCTTGTGCCTGAAAAATCTACCTCAATCTTGCTTGCATTTAATTTTCCAATACGATTTTTCAGCGCGATCCAGGTGCTGAAAACTGCAGATTTTTCAACTATGACCTTAGCTGAGCCGTCCCCTGCATTTTCAAGCTTAATGCTGGCTTTAAACAACGAGCCAAACGGCGCTCCGTTTACAATATGAATAATTGCTTTTACCAAAATTCCGATACCAATGCCGACAAGCAAATCAGTTGCAAGTACACCGATGATGGTCGAAACAAAAACGATAAACTGCTCAGGACCAACTTTGTACATGTGTATGAATTCTTGCGGGGACGCGAGGCGAAAACCCGTGAAAACAAGCATTGCCGCTAAAGCAGCAAGTGGAATGCGGTCAATAAGTGCAGGCACTAAGGCGACAAAGGCAAGCAGGAATACCCCGTGAAACAGGTTCGCGAATCGCGTGCGTGCACCATTGTCGATATTAGCCTTACTACGAACTATTTCGGAAATCATCGGTAGACCGCCTACAAAAGAAGCAGCAGTGTTACCGATGCCAACCGCGAGAAGGTCCTTGTCCATATTTGTCTTGCGACGCCATGGATCTATTTGATCAACAGCCTTTGCGCTCAGCAAAGACTCAAGGCTTCCAATCAATGAGAACATGATGACGTAGGTGATGCCTACCGATGTGAACACTCCAGAAAAATCAGGAAAGGTAATTGCGTTAAACATATTATCTGGAACATCGACAAGAAAACGGGGTCCTAACAAATACTCTTGACCACCAAACGCTACGACCTGTTCTGTGCCGATATCTAAATACATCCCCAGAGGAACCGTGATTATCAGCACAAGCATGGGTGCTGGAATAATCTTAAGTTTAGGATTCTTAATGAAGGTATATCCGAACATGATGGCAAGGCTAATACCGCCAATTAATGCTATGAGCGGATTCATTTCCATAAAATACGTTGGGAAAGATGCCAATCGCTCCAGCGGGGCACCCGTTGCCTGCACACCAAGTGCTATCGGTACTTGCGAGGCTATGACAATAATGCCTATTGATGCGAGCAAACCATGAACCGCAGATGTCGGAAAGAATTCGCCAAGTATCCCTGAGCGAAAAATACCAAAAAGAATCTGTACTACGCCTGCAGCAACACCCACACCAAGCGCTAAACGATATGCCTGATAGTCGGCAGCGGGGTCAGCCCCTGCTGTATACCCGAAATCGGTAACACAGCCTAGAGCGATCACAATGAGCCCGGCAGCAGGTCCTTTGATCGTCAATTCCGAGTTGCTGATAAAAGCAGACAATATTCCGCCGATAATCGCCGTGAAAACGCCTGCTATCGCTGGGTAACCGCATGCGAGAGAAATCGCAAGACAAAGCGGTAAGGCGATGAGAAAGACCAGAAAGCCCGACACCATATCAGCTTTCCAGTTGCGTTTCAGACCGTCTAGTGTGCCCTGTGGAATGTCAGAAATTGCATTATTCATATCATTCTTCTTCTATTTTCAGTTTGTTCAATTGGGTAATTTAAAGTTTTCCATTCAATCAACAAAATTTACTATGATCTAGAACGACTAGCCGTTGTGCAGCCCATAGGCCTTGTCAAACGCGCCAATGAAACTACGCGAATGATCACAGTCAGCTGATTACAAGCCACAACAATTATCTATGAGTTGATCAGTCAGACATAATAGTGATTATTTATCTATAAATATATACAATAGATGATAGGAAAAGACTTTCACTGACAAATCGAATTGAATAGCTTATCAATGCTGAGGCAGATAGCTGCTTGTTCAGATATTCATCTCGCGGAACTGGAGTATAAACGTCCTGAATATAACGTTAAAACAACTCCGCTATTTTCTGGTCGCAGCCAAGTACGTAAGCTTGCGCCAGGCAGCTCGGGAATTGAAAATCAGCCAACCTTCTCTGAGCGCGCAAATACAAAAACTAGAGGAAGCGCTGGGCTTAGAACTCTTTGAGCGCAGCAAGGGAGGAGTCACACTCACTCCCCTCGGGCGCGATCTTCTGAAACAGGCGCAGCAAGCAGTGAGTGCGGCTGACGTAATCGTAGATGCGGCGAACTTCGCCACCAAGGGACCTTCCGGTACATTCAGGCTTGGCGCCAGCCCTACATTGGGCCCTTATGCTCTGCCGTGGATATTACCGGAAGTTCACAAGAAGTATGGCGGAGTGAAATTTTTTGTCCGAGAGGAAGTGCCAGATGCGTTGGCAGAAGGGCTCTATGATGGCCGTTATGACTTAATACTGACCACTTTACCATTGAAAGAAAACGGTATTACCGTCATGCCACTGTTCCGTGAATCTCTCTACCTAGTCATGAACCGAGAGCATCCGCTGGCGAAAAATAAATCTATAAGGGGAGATCAACTAGCGGGTTTAGAAATTCTAACCATTGAAGAACACCACTTACTGTTTCGACAAGTAGAGAATCTATGCAAACAGTTCAATGCAGACATCCTGCGGGACTATGAAGGCACCAGCCTTGACTCGATTCGACAAATGGTGCATATGGAAATGGGCGTTACCTTCTTACCTGCTCTTTATATACGCTCCGAAATCAATGATCGTGACGAACTTCGCGTACTCACAATTAAAGGCGAGTCTATTAACCGCGTACATGCACTGGCCTGGCGTGACACTTCACCACTACGAAATTTTTATCGGGAATTGGGTGAACTGTTTCGCGAAGTGGCCAAAGTTCAATTTCGGAATGCGGTTGAAGTATTAAAATAAACGATTGGGTGGTTTTTGTAAAAAAATCGGGGAATAGCTTCCCGCAGAATTCTTTGTTAAGACTCCAAATCAATATTGTTTTTAGCAACATTGCTACAAACCCTTCTCAAACAATTCATCTTCGCACTCAGTGCGGGCTGACTTACCGCCCCGCTGCTGCTTGTTCTTCGACTAGCTTGGCTTCGGCAGCGACCAACAGCTCGTCTAGCCAGGTGGTGTAGCCCTCTGGGTCGATGAAGGGATGCGGCTGGCCTTCTTGGCGGTATTTTAATAACTCGTAACGCTCAAAAACATCGCCGGAGGTTGGGTGATTGGGAATATTGACTTCGATATCGCCCATCTGTTGCAGACGCTTCACACTCGCTATGTACATCTGCGTGCGCTCTACGCCTTCGAAATTGAGGCCCACGCCGCCGAACATGAAGGCCTGAAAGGGAAAGCCATCGTCATACACGGTGAAACGCGTTGAGGTGACGCCAACAGTGTGACCCGGTGTCTTGACGAAACGCAGCCCAGTGCGGCCGAGATTCACGGTGCCGTTGTCAGTCACCATAAGGTGGCGCATAGGCTTCGGATATGCCTGATAGACGGGCTCTTCATCTACCATAGCCCAGTCTTCCTCAGTCATTAACACTACCGCCCCAAACTCATCCTGCATGCGCTTAGCTCCACCGATATGATCGTAGTGAGCATGGGTCACCACCACATAGCGAATATCGTCAGGGTCGAAGCCAAGCTCACGAATACCGTCGATTACGAGGTCGGTTAGCTCGCCATAGAGGGTGTCGAACAGGATCAGCCCCTGATCGGTTTCTAATAACCAAGCGGAGACCCATTTGGCGCCAACATAGTAGAGATTATCGAACACCTGAAACGGTGCAACACGCTGAAACTCTGGATCGTCGTTCTGACTCAGCTCCTGCGCGGACACGCTGTTGAGGGAGAGGCTAAGAAGAAGGCCTAGCGAGAGTAGTAGTCCGTGATTTTTTGTTCTTTTTAAGGCATATCTCATGGGTAGTCCTGTGGGGTGTATGCGCTTCAATGATGGTGTTCTATAGTCAATATTCTTGGTATTTGAAACTGCTTTTCGTTTAACTGAGTATCCATGCGCTCGGCTCTATTCCAAAAGAAGCCGGCATGCTGAACTGGGTCGAAGCCCAGCTTCAATGGGTGCGAAAATCGCCGGCTCAATCAATAGGAGCGCGGCAAACCTAGTACATGTTCTGAGACAAAATTTAGAATCATTTCTTGAGAGATAGGCGCGAGTTTCATTAGCCTTGCCTCACGCCAGTAGCGCTCAACATGGTATTCCCGCGCGTAACCGAAACCACCGTGTGTCTGTATTGCTGCATCGGCCGCGAAGAACCCAGCCTCGGCCGCTAGCCACTTCGCCATATTCGCTTCTGCGCCACAGCGCTGGCCGTTGTCTATTAGCCAGGCAGCCTTCTTGGTCATCAAATCGGCGGCATCCAGTTTCATGCGCGCCTCTGCCAAGGGAAAGGCGATGCCTTGGTTCTTGCCTATAGGACGACCGAAGACTACGCGCTCGTTCGCGTATTGCACGGCACGTCGCAGTGCTGCCCTGCCTATGCCAATCGACTCGGCGGCGATAAGAATGCGTTCCGCGTTCAAGCCATCGAGCAGATAGCGAAAGCCCTCGCCCTCCTCTCCTACTCTATCCTCAATTGAAACTTTTAGATCGTCATAGACGACTTCGCAGGTTCGAACTGCGTTGCGACCTAGTTTTTCAATCGCCGAGATATGTACTTCTGGCTTTTGTAGCTCAGCCAACAGCAGAGTCATGCCATCGATCTTTCGTTTCACCTTGTCTTTAGGTGTCGTGCGCACCAACAGCAGCACTCGCTCCGATTCAAAGGCCTTAGTCGTCCAAACTTTTCGTCCTCGGACTACATAATGATCACCGTGCCGTTTTGCAAAGGTTTCTATAGAGGTTGTATCGCTGCCGGCATTCGGTTCGGTAACGCCGAAGGCTACTTGTAGTTCACCGCTAGCGACCGCGGGCAGGTATTTCTCCCGCATGGCTTCGCTGCCGTGTTTTACGACTGGGTGCATGCCGAAGATCGAAAGATGTAGTGGCGTTGCGCCATTCATTGCAGCGCCAGACGCTGCAACTTCTTCTAACACGATGGCCGCTTCTTGAATGCCCTTGCCTGCGCCGCCGTATTTTTCAGGCATGGCGATACCGATCCAGCCTGCCTTCGCGACCTCGTTAAAGAAGTCTACTGGGAATTCCTTCTCTGAATCGCATCGCTCCCAGTAGTCATCAGGATAGCCACTACAGAGCTTGCGGATCGATTCTCGAATCAGGCCTTGTTCTTGTGTCTCAGTAAAATCCACGGCTAGCTATTCCCGGTATCATTGCGCTGCGCGAGCGCCAATACTTGCTGCGCACGTTTAAGATGCGGAACATCGACCATCTCGCCATCGAATTTAAATGCCATTTTACCTGCCGCTTGTTGCTCTTCGAATGCCGCCACCAGAGCTGCCGCCGCTTCTATCTCGGCGGCACTTGGTGTGAACGCTTCATTCACGATATCGATCTGATCGGGATGGATGGTTAGCTTCGCGGTAAAACCCATGTCCGCTGCCGTCTTACATTCTTTTGCTAAGCCTTCGGTATTTTTGATGTCGACATACACGGCATCGATCGGCTGCACTTTGGCTGCTACTGCAGCGAGCAGACACATCGACCGTACAAAGCTAAACACCTCTAAATAGTTTCCTTGCTCATCGCGCTTCGCTCTTGCACCTAGCGAGACAGATAAATCTTCCGCGCCCCAGGTGACACCATCAACGCGCTCATGATTAACCATCTGCGCGAGATTAAATACCGCCGCGGCCATCTCGGTACCTATCAACAACAGCTTAATATTGCTGCAGTTAGCGCCCGCGATTTTTTCTTGATTGACAATTAGTTGATCGACAGCATGCACGGCCTTTAGGTCTAACACCTTAGGCAATACGATACCGTCGGGTCGGTGCTGCAAAACCGCCTCAAGATCTTCCCTGCCCCATTCAGAATCCATGGGGTTTATACGAACGAGTTTTTCTTGGCTCTTGAAGTCGGCATTAGCCAGCCATTCACAGACTTCGTCTCGGGCTATGCCTTTACGATCTGGCGTTACCGAATCTTCCAAGTCGAGAATCAAGGAATCCGCGGGAAGGCCTAAGGCCTTGTTCAGCATCTTCTCGTTGCCGCCGGGGACGAAGTGAATCGATCTTCGCAATGTCATTTACCTTTCCTCGAAACTGCACTTGAACTAGCCATGCACAAAATATTCATGCTGGTAGCCGCAGCATCATGCCTTTTCTAATACACTCACAAACAATTTCGTCTCGGTGATTGACACCCAGATGCTCGAACCAAACAATGCCTCTATCTGGCTTGGATTTTGATTCACGTTTGTCTATGATTTTCGTTTGCGCACGCAGGGTATCGCCGATAAAAACTGGGTTAGGAAACTCCACCTTGTCCATCCCGAGATTTCCGATCGTTGTACCCAACGTCGTATCGCCAACCGACAAACCAACCACTAGGCCAAGAGTGAAATAGCTATTCACTAATATCTGACCGAATTGCGTTGTTTCCGCGAACTCGGCATCGATATGCAGCGGCTGCGGATTATGGGTCATCGTGCTGAACATTAGATTGTCAGTCTCAGTCACCGTGCGGTGAGGTTGATGCTCAAACAACATTCCGACTTCTAGCTCTTCAAAATACTTTCCTTTCACTCTTAGACTCCAGCTATGTTCATGGGCGCTACTATTCTATTTTCGAGATAGGCTCGAGATACTTTTCTAAGCTTATTTTATTAGCTTCTTGTACTATCATCCATTAGATTCTATCAAGTTAGCACCCTTTGCGGTGTCCGGATAGTTACAGACAGCAACCGCCAAATACGGATAGACACGCCCACAATGCAAAATGATTCGCAGCAGCAATTTTCCGAATGGATAGGAAAGACACAGTCCGCGTCAAACACCCTAACAATAGCACCTATGGAAGGTCTCGCCGCAACTCTGGATCGGGATAACAGCGCCTTCTCACTTGGCGATACGCTGCCCCCGCTTTGGCATTGGCTGTACTTCCTTGAGCCCTCGAAACAGTCTGAACTAGCTGAAGACGGGCATCCGCACCGCGGCGACTTCTTACCACCCATTCCGCTGCCACGACGCATGTGGGCCGGCAGTAGGCTGAACTTCATCCGTCCCTTATTAGCTGGCGCGACTATTGGCCGCAGCTCTGCGATCCAATCGATTAAATTGAAGCAAGGGCGATCCGGCAGCCTAGGCTTCGTCTGTGTCGCACATGAATTGTCCGACTCATCAGGTGTGTTATTGCGGGAAGAACACGACATTGTCTACAGGGGCACGCCCACCGGCAATGTCTCCACGCAGCCTCCTCTCAAGGCCGACGAAGATCATGACTTCGCACGCACCGTCACCCCTGATGCGATCCTGCTTTTCCGCTATTCAGCTCTGACCTTTAACGGCCATAGAATTCACTACGACCGAGCCTATGCAAAAGACGTGGAGTCTTACCCCGGCCTGGTTGTGCACGGCCCACTACTAGCTACTTTCCTACTGGAACTATTCGCCGACAATTATCCAGATGCAGCTTTGTCGGGCTTCAGCTTCAAGGCTATTAGACCGGTGTTTGATATCGAATCATTTAGGGTTTGTGGGAACAAGCCGGACAATACAGGTAACGCGAAACTCTGGATCGCAGACAACGCCGGCAACCTCTGCATGGAAGCGCGAGTAGAGCTGGCCAACAGACAATGAGCAGCACACCACCACTGCATGGCATAACGATAGTCTCACTCGAACACGCGATAGCCGCCCCACTCTGCACTCGGCAGCTCGCAGAACTTGGCGCGCGGGTTATTAAAATAGAACGAAGAGAGAGCGGAGACTTCGCTCGCCACTATGATGATCGCGTACTGGGTCAATCCTCACACTTTGTCTGGACGAACAGATCGAAACAAAGCCTAACGCTCGATCTAAAGCACAAGGACTCCGGACAGATCCTACAGAGACTGCTGGAATCGAGTGACGTACTCGTGCAAAACTTAGCACCAGGCGTAACTCGCAAGATGGGTCTGGATTTCGAGCAGCTGAGCAAGCAGTACGAAAAGCTCATCGTGTGCAATATCTCCGGTTACGGCCCTGATGGCCCCTATCGGAACAAGAAAGCCTACGATCTATTGGTACAGGCCGAAGCAGGATTCCTCAGCATCACCGGCACCCAGAATGAAATGGTTAAGAGCGGCATCTCCATAGCGGATATAGCAGCAGGCATGCAGGCGCAGACCGCAATACTAGCGGCCCTAATTCAACGTTCGAAGACCAACAAAGGCAGCAACATCGACATCTCCATGCTCGAAGCCATGGTCGAATGGATGGGGTTCCCGCTGAACTACGCCTACGACGGCGCATCGGCACCGGAAAGAACTGGTTCGGATCACGCTAGCATCTATCCCTATGGCGCGTTCGCAACCAGAGACGAGAAAGTCATCATGCTAGGCCTTCAGAACGAGCGAGAGTGGGCAGCATTCTGCGAAAGCGTACTCGAGCGACCCGATCTAACAAGCAACCCAAGGTTTGCCAAGAATGTTTCTCGCTCATCCAACCGAGAAGCCCTAAAAGAGATAATCGAAGAGAAGTTCTCCAATTTCACCTCGCAGGAGGTAGCGTCCAAGTTAGATCAGGCCCAAATAGCATTCGCGAGTGTAAATGACATGCCAGAAGTCTGGGATCACCCCCAACTAAGAGCGCTCAATCGACTGATCGACACTAAAACGCCCCAGGGAACCGTCAAGAGCTTCAAACCACCGGGCAATAACAGTAGTTATGAACCCAGTTTGGGCCCAGTTCCAGCACTAGGGGAACACACGGCAGATATCCTTGCCGATCTGGGCTTCGACAGCAATGAAATCAAGCGTTTTCAAGAAAACAAGGTAGTTTAGAACCCGGCTTCTCGTATCCTCTAGGTCTGTGTTACTATGCCCGCGATTTTGGAGAGGTAGTCAGTGGCCAAAACCCTCAAGGTACGCACTTGCTGAGACAATCTAGCTAGAATCAAAGGAGCGTAAGCTCCGCATACGGCCAAAGGCCGCCCCGAAGGGGTTTGGTAATTAGCTCAGCTAATTTCCAAATGCATCCCGATCGATGGGATTGCACAGAGTTCGATTTATGGAGAGATGGCCGAGTGGCTGAAGGCGCGCCCCTGCTAAGGGCGTATAGGGGAAACTTTATCGAGGGTTCGAATCCCTCTCTCTCCGCCATTTTCTTATTGTTATTAAAATACAATAAGTTGGCGTTATAAGCTCCCGCTATTTGTAGTATTCTTTTGTATCAAATTACTAGGTTCCTGCTCTAATATTCTTGGTAATCTTTCACCTCAGCTCGGGGTGGGTTCTTTCATAGGCAGGCGGTGGCTTTTGGGACTTGCGAGACTTTGACGGTTGCTGCCCAGACTTACTAGGACCAAATTGAAAGCGGTCATTCAGTCATCGCCGCAACGCAACCAGACCACTGCGCTCTTGATGCGAGAGCTTGTTTTCGATATACGGTTAAATGGTATCGTGTTATTTCGCACGCAACCCATCCTCTATAGTTAGTTTTTAGTGTCAATATTAGCTGCTTGCTGCATAGCACTAATAATGAATTCTTGCGCTTGATTTGAACATTTCCGCCAACCTAAATATTTGGATATCTCCCTAGCCAAATCTGACTTTGGAATATTTGGCCTATCTCTTTAGCACCATTTTGAAATAGCAGTGATTTCTTCTAGACTAATTTCCTCTGTTTTACGTTTCTCCGGTTCCTCCACATTATGTGGATACCGCGCCTTGCACCAGAGATCGTGTGATTCGCTAGATGGCCACTAAAATACCTTTCCTGCAAATAGAGTTTGGACAAAATATTTTTGGAGTAGCGCTCTTTATAGTTCTCCTAATTGGATTGCCCGCTTTACAGCCAGTTAGTATTATCGTACGTTTTTCCTCGATTTATACCTGACTAAATTAGTCAGGTACCGTATAATTGAGCCCAACATAAGGATCAGCCCAGCAAGCTGCGCTGTTGAAGGGAATTTTAGGGGCATCACAGCCCACTATTAGTGAATACGGAGCACTGATCATGGCAACTACAGACGAAGAGGTGAGAGAACTCATCAAGCGGGAATACGAGCACGGCTTCGTGACCGAGATCGAGTCAGACACCTTTGAGCCCGGCCTCAACGAAGATGTTATCCGCCGTCTTTCGGACCTCAAACAAGAACCCGAATTCATGCTTGAGTGGCGCCTCAAAGCCTACCGACGCTGGCTGGAAATGGATGAGCCTGAGTGGGCACACGTTGACTACCCGCAGGTAAAATTCGACGATATTTCCTATTATTCTGCACCCAAGCGTCCTGAGGATATGCCTCAGAGTCTGGACGAAGTCGACCCGGAACTGCTAAAAACTTATGAAAAACTGGGCATCCCATTGCATGAGCGAGCCAAATTGGCCGGCGTTGCCGTAGATGCCGTATTCGATTCTGTCTCTGTTGTCACCACTTTTAAAGAGCCACTAGAAAAAGCTGGCGTTATATTCTGCCCGATTTCCGAAGCGCTACAAAAGCACCCGGAGTTGGTGAAGAAGTATCTAGGCAGCGTGGTTCCTGTCGCTGACAACTACTACGCCGCGCTGAACTCAGCAGTGTTCTCAGACGGATCCTTTGTCTATATTCCCAAGGGCGTTCGCTGCCCGCTGGAGTTGTCCACCTACTTCCGCATCAACGCCGCCAACACTGGCCAGTTTGAGCGCACACTGATCATCGCCGATGCAGGTAGCTACGTTAGCTATTTGGAAGGCTGCACCGCGCCCATGCGCGATGAAAATCAACTGCATGCTGCGGTGGTAGAACTGGTGCTCCTGGACGACGCCCAAATCAAATACTCCACGGTGCAAAACTGGTACCCAGGCGACGAAACCGGCAAAGGCGGCATCTACAACTTCGTTACTAAACGTGCTGCCTGCATCGGCAAAAATTCCAAAGTGTCCTGGACCCAAGTCGAAACTGGCTCCGCTATTACTTGGAAATACCCCAGCTGCATCCTGCGCGGTGACAACAGCGTGGGCGAGTTTTATTCTGTCGCGCTGACCCACAACTACCAGCAAGCCGATACCGGCACAAAGATGATCCATATCGGTAAAAATACTAGCAGCACGGTGATCTCCAAGGGCATTTCTGCAGGCCGCAGCTCCAACGCTTATCGCGGTCTAGTGAAGTTTAATCCAGGAGCCGAAGGCGCCCGAAACTTTACCCAGTGCGACTCTTTATTGATTGGTGACCGCTGTGGCGCGCACACTTTCCCGTACATAGAAAGCAAGAACAAGTCCGCCATCGTAGAGCACGAGGCAACCACCTCAAAAGTCAGCGACGAGCAGATGTTCCTGTGCCGTCAGCGTGGCATCGAACCAGAACAAGCCGTGTCTATGATCGTCAACGGCTTCTGTAAAGAAGTATTCAAAGAGCTGCCCATGGAGTTCGCGGTAGAAGCAGGCAAACTGCTAGAAGTCAGCTTGGAAGGCTCCGTAGGCTAAATGTTCCACAGCCAAGACTAACGCAGCAGTAAAATTTTATTGACCCGAATTCAAAAGTTTACGAGAGAGAAATCACCAATGCTCAGCATCAAAAATCTGCACGCCTGCGTTGAGAACAAACAGATCCTTAATGGCCTCAATCTGGAAATCAAAGCTGGCGAAGTCCATGCCATCATGGGCCCAAACGGCTCAGGAAAAAGTACCCTGTCACAAGTGTTAGCAGGTAACGAAGCATTCGATGTCACTGCAGGCGAAGTCACCTTCAACGGTGACAATCTATTAGATCTGGCTACTGAAGAACGCGCCCGCGAAGGCATATTCCTAGCATTCCAGTACCCCGTAGAAATTCCCGGTGTAAGCAACCTACAATTTCTACGCACTTCAGTAAACGCCATGCGCAAGCACCATGGCATCGAGGATATGAACGCAGCCGAATTTATGAAGCTGGCCAAAGAAGTCTCTAAACAGGTAGACCTGGACCCAGCCTTTCTTAAGCGCGGCGTTAACGAAGGCTTCTCCGGCGGTGAAAAGAAGCGTAACGAAGTCATGCAGGCACTACTGCTGCAGCCGAAGCTGGCCATTCTTGACGAAACTGACTCTGGGCTCGATATCGACGCCCTGAAAGTTGTAGCTGACGGCGTGAACGCGCTGCGCGCATCCGATCGCGCCATCCTTATGATCACTCATTACCAACGCTTGTTGGACCACATCGTGCCCGATTACGTGCACGTGCTGTCCGAAGGGAAAATCATCAGGTCTGGCGGCCCAGAACTGGCTCTAGAATTGGAAGCGAAAGGTTACGGCTGGCTCGGAATCGAAGACCAAGCAGCTGCTAACCATGGATAAGGAGATCGCTTAATGAAATCTGCATCCACTCTTTCCAGCGCCTTTCTGCAACCGGCGGGACAGGCTTTACCAGCAGCGCTGCTGACGCTGCGCTTTGATCGAGCCAGCGCCTTGGCGAACTTGATTCTGCCAACTCGCAAAACCGAAAACTGGAAGTACTCTGCCAAGCATCTAAAACTGACCGACGACATGGCCAGCACTCTGCCTATGAACGCCAGCGCCGAAACTGCCGCCGACAATTCGAGTTACACCGTGGTTCTAGTAAACGGCATTGTGCGCCCTGAATCCAGCAACTATCCAACCTTAGAAGGCCTGAGCATTCAACGCTTCAGCGACTTAAGCGAAGATGACGCTGCCCTTGCCGCTGATCTGTTGAGCAAGTCCATCAGTGATCAGCCAGCGAAATCTGGCTCAGTAAATCTATCGCAACTTAACGGCGCTCGCTTCGAAGATGGTCTGCTAATTCAACTCCAGCCCGGCTTAATATTAAGCAAGCCACTATTCGTGATTCATCACACCACGGCCAATCACAGTGGTTCTGCCTACCCTTGTATTCTGGTAGCCGCAGGCAACAACAGCCAGTTCACCCTGGTGGAAGATTATGTATCCAGCGGTAACTGCTCCGTCATGGTCAACACCACTACCGAATTCAGCCTAGGCGATGGCGCTAATGTGACTAGCGTGCGCCTGAACACCGAAGGACAGACTGTGCAGCATATGGGCACCACCGGCGTGCGCCAACAACGCAGCTCGCGCTTTGAAAGTCACAGCGTGGGCTTTGGCGGCACCTTACGCCGCCACGATCTGCATGTCCGTCTTGAAGGCGAAGGCGCCGAGTGTAAACTCAATGGCGTGGTAGTAACCCAAGGCACCCAGCATTACGATAACCACACAACTATCGAGCACGTTGCGGCCAACTGCAACAGCGAGGAAACCTATCGCAACATTGCGGCAGACAAATCCCACGCTGTTTTTAACGGCCGTATACACATCCATCAAGATGCGCAGAAATCCAACGCCAACATGAGCAACAAAAATCTGCTGCTTACCAGCGGTGCGGAAATCGACACCAAGCCGGAGCTGGAAATTTACGCCGACGATGTATTGTGCGCCCACGGCGCCACCATCGGTCAGCTTGATAAGGAATCCATATTCTATTTGGTGTCACGCGGGCTTAGCCCTCGCGATGCCAAGGTGCTGCTAACCATGGCATTTATCAATGAACTGGTCGACCAAATCCCAGTAGAGCAGGTGCGCAACACCGCCCACACTGGATTGAACCGGTTCTTCGACCAAGCATTTCAAGAGGTATAAACGGGTATGAACACCTTGTCCGTAGCCAAGACCGCCCCGCCGCAATTTGATGTAGAAGCGGTACGTCGGGATTTCCCTATACTGTCACAACAGGTGAACGGCAAGCCTTTGGTTTATCTGGACAACGGCGCCTCGTCGCAACGCCCCGAAGCGGTTTTAGAGGCCATGGACCGCTATTACCGGCAGATACATTCCAATGTACATCGCGGCGCTCACACCCTTGGTGATCGCGCCACCAGCGCCTTCGAAGGCGCCCGCGAGAAGGTTCAAAAATTCCTGAACGCACCCAGCTCGCGGCAGATTATTTGGACCCGCGGCACAACTGAAGCGATCAACTTAGTCGCCAATGGCCTCGCTGAGAAGCTTAAACCCGGTGACGAAATTATGCTAAGCCAGATGGAGCACCACGCTAATATTGTGCCATGGCAGATGCTGGCCGAGCGCACTGGCGCTAAAGTGGTGCCCATTCAGATCACCCCTGAAGGTGAGCTGGATATGGAATCTTTCCACTGTCTGCTGGGTGAGCGAACCCGTATTTTAGCCTTTAACCATGTCTCTAACGCACTGGGCACGATAAACCCGGTTGCCGACATGGTGGCTAAAGCCAAAGCGCAGGGGGTGATCACTGTAATCGACGGCGCTCAAGCAGTGCCCCACTTTCAGGTAGATGTTCAGGCCTTGGATTGCGATTTTTACGTGTTCTCAGCGCACAAGATGTTTGGCCCCACTGGCATTGGCGTATTGTATGGCAAAGCCGATTTACTGGAAGCCATGCCCCCTTGGCAGGGCGGCGGCGAAATGATCGACCGGGTGAGTTTTGAAGGCACCACCTACAACACCCTACCCTACAAATTCGAAGCCGGCACTCCGGCCGTTGCCGAAGCCGTGGGCCTAGGTGCAGCTATTGATTATCTCGCAAGCCTCGATCGCGGCGCTATGGAAGCTGCCGAAAACGCACTGCTGCTGCGCGCCAACGAACTAGTCCCCAGTGTGCCGGGCATGACGGTGGTTGGCACTGCGGCTAACAAAGTGCCAGTGATGTCCTTTAAAATTGAAGGCCTTCACCCCAGTGATATTGGCACCCTGCTGGATCAGCAGGGCATTGCGATTCGCACCGGCCATCACTGCGCCATGCCGCTGATGGAATTTTACGAGATCCCCGGTACGGCTCGGGCTTCGTTTGCGTTCTATAATACCCTTAAAGAAGTAGAGCAGCTTTTTACAGCTCTGCAGAAAATACAACGCCTGTTTGCCTAATGGAGGCACAACCATGACAGTTCAATTATTTACCCCAGCCGTTGAGGTTGCAGTTGCGATTACGATGACCCCCAGCGCGGTCGAACATGTTCGCAAACAGTTAGGCAAAAAACCGGAAGCTCTAGGCATCCGCCTAGCCATTAAAGAAAGCGGCTGCTCCGGATTCAAGTACGAAACCCAGTGGGTGGAAGAATCCGGGAGCAATGATCGAGTATTTCATCTCGAGGGCGTAGATGTGTTTGTAAAGAACGAACACCTGCCGCTGGTAAACGGTATTGAAATCGATTTCGTCACCGTAGGCGTGAATTCTACTTTTGAATTCCGCA
>JAPKAI010000005.1 GCA_028825335.1 Gammaproteobacteria bacterium
AAATCTCGTACTACTTTAGTGAACCCACTACATTCGATTGTCAGCGAAAGGTCTCTTAATGAATAACTGCAGCCTTGCCAGCATGGCTCCCGTCAAATTGTGCCTAGTACTGGCAGCAAGCTTTTTACTTTCCATGCAATCGGCCTCTGCAACCACGGTCCGCGTAATTACTTCCTTAGGAAACTTCTCAATAGAACTGTTTGACGATGTCACGCCAGTCACCGTTGCCAACTTTTTAAACTATGTAAACTCCGGACGCTTCAATGGCACGTTAATACATCGCTCTGTGTCGAATTTTATTATTCAGGGAGGCTCATTCAGCTTCGACGCAAGCAGTCGCAAAATAGTATCCGTTGCCACGGATGCAGCAATACAGAACGAATTCAATGTCCCCAATACGCGAGGAACGGTGGCCATGGCGAAGCTGGGCGGTGATCCGAATAGTGCAACCAGCGGCTGGTTTGTGAATCTTGCGGACAATCGCGAAAATCTCGACTCACAGAATGGTGGTTTCACAGTGTTTGGTCGCGTCATCGGTGACGGCATGACGGTGGTGGACAGTATCGCAGCGCAACCGACATTCACACTCGCTGGCCTTACTGATTTTCCTCTAATCAACTATGTCAGTGGCGCAATCGTGACCAGCAACTTCGTAAACATCGCAATTGCAGTTGAAGAGGAGCCAGCACCTGCTCCTAACTATTTCGACGAAGTCACCGGCCTGCTGCGTGTTACCGTAGATGCTGGAACATTAGGCTTGGCTTCAATGGCATTCTCAATTACGGCAACAGAACCCAACGTCGTCGTGCAACTCGACCTTAGCAGCGTTGAAGTTCTAACCGAGACCGTAGCTAAAATAGCAACCTTCGATGCCAAAACTGGCAGGCTGGTCTTGCCAGAGCTTGTCGTGTCTGGAGAAGTTGCGTTTCGTAACCTAAGCTTTATTTTAAGTGACACTGAGCAGCTCTCATTTACGCTGGAGTCATTCGAAAAAATTTAAGCAGCACTGACTGTCAGCTGCCTAGAATACTGGTGCCAGCGCGCCGTTGACTACTGCTGTCATAGTCATTATTCTCCCTGTAAATTATAAGATCCCGGCGATTCCGGACCACAGGAGAGAGTCATGAGCATTAAACGATGGATAACAGCAGCCGTCTCAGCCGCAACATTGGGGGCTGCATTCGTAGTTATACCCGTTCTAGCTCACCATTCGAGCACACCTTTCTACGACCCTGACCAGCGTGTCGAAATCGAAGGCCCCGTTACACGCTTCGTGTTTAGAAACCCACACGCCTTTCTTTACGTAGATGTGGCCGACGAAAACGGCGCAACCGTCGAATGGCAGATCGAGCTAGGCGCCCCCGTAAGCATACGCCGTGCTGGCTGGACTCCAGATTCACTCCCAGTAGGCATGATCGTAAAAGCCTCCGGCAGACCTTCGCGCGCTGAAGGCACTACCGGCCTGTGTTGTGTGCGCATGACTCGCGCCGATGGCACCCCAGTTTTAGAAGGTGGTCGCGTTCAGGAACGAACTCAACCGCCAGAATAAATCGCCAAGGTATTACCCTTACAAATCTGGACGAGGCCGCAGATCAATTTTCCTAGGTGGCTTCACAAAATAACAAACTAGAACATAACCAGCATTCAAGGCGGGAATTTTTATGAGAGCAACTACATTTATGAGAGAGAAGTCTGTTTTTGCAGCTTTGCTTTCTCTAGCGATTGGCGCTACCGCAGGTCAAGTAAACGCGCAAGCAGATAACCAGATACCTGATATTGCGGGAACCTGGAACGGAGGCTTTAGCGCAAGACCGGTGAATGGCGAAGGTGTTCCCTGGGGCGAAGAGAATTTCCCCAAGCTGAATGCGCGCGCCCTAGCCTATCAAGAAGTCTGGGAAGAGATCATGGCGCCAAAGTACGACTGCCAGCCCGCCTCTTCGCCTGCAATTCAATACGACCCTTACCACATGGAGGTCGTGCAATGGCCCGACCGTGTCCTTTTTCGTTACGAGAAAGATGATCAGCTACGCACCATATGGCTAGACGGCCGCGAACCCAAGTCAACGGACTTCGGCGTTCAAGGCTTCTCTGTAGGTCACTATGAAGATGACTCTTTGATTATTACCACTACTCACTTCGTGTTCGATGTTGCCGGCTTCGATGATTACAACGGCATCCCCTCTTCCTCACAGAAGATTGTTCGCGAACGCTACTGGATGGATGGAGAAGATCTGAAGGTAACCTTAGAAGTCGAAGACGCGATGTTCTTACTCGAGCCTACTTCTTACACCACTAGATGGCTTCCGGCATCCGAGGGCTACAGGCTTCAAGCATACAACTGCGACGCTGAATCGTCACGTGCATCTGTACGCTTCTTTCCATCGAAGTACTAACGCGAAAACGAAACGAAGCTGTGTCATCGATCGATGACCACAATTTCGTTTCGTAGTCAGCCAACCTCTCGTCATGAGAAACTCCCGCTCCCTTCTAGATACTCAGAACTCCTTTGGTTGGTTTTCGATAGGCATGCATTGGTTTGCAGCACTGGCAATTATTCTGCTTTGGTTTGTCGGTCAAAGCATTTCCTTGCAGTCTGTCGAGCAGATCGATGCTCGTAGGTCACTGCACATCACTCTCGGCTTAATCGCCTGGTTACCACTTGTCATGCGAATGGTATGGCGCTATAAATCGGGCCATCCCCACGTCAACGGGCAAACCCTGCTGACGCATCGACTCGCCAAGGCAGTACACCATCTCATGCTACTGGTACTGGTAGTAATGTTGATATCGGGACCGCTCATGGCCTGGGCAATGCCAGATAGAAGCAGCTTGTCGGAGTTCGCTTTCATCTTTCATTCCAATGCAGCCAAGGCACTTGCCCTGTTGGTAGTACTGCATGTATTGGCGGCGCTAAAACATCTGATGTTTCACGAGGATGAGACTGTAGCTAGGATTTTTGTTCCACGTAAAGATGATGCGAAGGATGAAGGATAGGAATGCTCTAACCGGTGCCCACGTAGGGAATGAGGCGCCCACAAAGCAGAACACCCGTCCAGAGGAAAAGCGAAGTATAGGCGACAAATTTAGCTATTGGAGGTGAAGGAGTCGACGAATCCCAGCCATGCATAATCGGGCTTACTTTCCAGTAGTACAGAGCAGCATTCAGCCCAGCCAGTAACACCAAGCCCATCTTGATCTGAAAACCTATGTTTATCGAATAGCGCATAGGGTCACCATAGAAAAACAGTATGCCGGTTAGCAGGTTGATGCCGAACCCGATTAGGACGAAAGGTAACAAGCGATGAGTAGCCGCCGGATCGAAGCTGCGGAAATGTCCTGCCATGCGCAGATCGATAACGAGTAAGCCACCCAATAGAAGCGATAAGCCGATGAAATGGCTAATCTCCATGACTGGCCACAGCCAGTAAGTATCCTGAATCAACAAGTTGAGCGAACCACCGACAATTGACTCTGCAAATGCTTCCACGGTTGGGCCCCTAAAAAATATACGCGATCAGGCGACCGGCAATGATAGCCGCTAGCCAGAGCATGAGTGAAATTGAGGCGATTATTTTTGTCGGCTTGCTGATCACCAGCGCCGAATCGCTTAGACCTATCTCAGCACGCAGGCGTGACTGTATGACACCAGCCAATATCATGCCTGCTACGATACAAGCTATCTTCACTAGAAAAGGTACGCTCGTTATAAATACCGTCGCCTGAGAAGCAAACAGGGCGAAGCCTGACACGGCATTTACGATGAAACCCACCCAACCCAACTTGCCCAAGCCTAGAAACGCAGATGGCTGAATACCGGGAAATAGCCCCAATAGGGATAGGTCGCGCATTGAGAAGATGCCAACAACAACCGCAAGCCCCATCACGTGCAGGCTCAGCATAATGGGATACCCCCATAGTGAGACCGCAACCCATGTCGCTAATTCAGTTGTTTCTAGCGTGGCGAACATTTTTGTTTATGAACCTATTGCTGATGTTATGAAATGGCATTGAATTTATGCTTTAGCAGCAACAATTCTCTTTCAGGCGATACTATCAAAATTGCCAGTCTTATTCATTCCACCAATGTTCTATGAAATTCGCGTAGTAGCGAATAAAGAGCTTGTATTCAGGATTAGTCTGATAGTAATCATCCGTCTCGATGAGGAATTTTCTAGATATGAACATATCTAGACTTCTAGAGATCGTTCGCTGCCTCCACTTCTCCTCAGTCTTCATTGCCGCGCCTTTCTCTATCATCTCGTCAATCAAAGTATCGCAATCGCTAATGAGGTCTTGGGCTTCTCATATGCTCGCAGTAGTACTGCGCAGATAATAAGTACAGGAATTATCGGCACCACATAACGCTGCGATTGCATTAAGGATTCCGCCAATTCTATTACCTTCGGAATACGCTGCTCCTTTTCGAGGTGGTTAAAATCAATACTCCACTCTTCGCTGTAACGGACGAATCTTGATCTGCAGGCTGCTCTGTTTAGCTTGTCGACGGCCCTGTTTAGGCGGCGGCGCAGGTACCAGCGAACACTGGGAAAAACACACTCATGATTAATGCGTAGCTGGCGGACAGTAGTAGAAAGAATATCCAACCAGATAGGGTGACAGTTGAGGTAAAGGCGGCCGTCCACAGCTCTTATTATTTTCTCGATTGTAGAGGAATACACGCTGTAATTGTCAGAAATAGCGGGTTTAATGGCCTATTCCTCTATTTCTGAGATGGACTTAACAAGTGATAGTCTCTATCCTACGCACCCTCGTAACTTCCCGTATAGTTATCGGTTTAGATATCGGTTTAATTATGCGTCTAAATATCCCCAGATTACCGGCCCAAGGGCAAAGCAAGGCAATACTATGAGTAGCGAAGAAATCACCTCATTCGAGCAAATGGCGCTGTCTAAGTCTCTATTAAAGGCTCTCGTTGATGTGGGCTACGAAACGCCTTCCCCTATTCAAGCACAAACCATCCCCTTGCTGCTCGAGGGTAGAGATGTGCTAGGCCAGGCACAGACTGGAACGGGCAAGACCGCCGCTTTCGCCCTACCTATCCTTTCGAAATTGGATCTGAAGCAGAAAGACCCTCAGGTTATGGTTCTGGCACCTACGCGCGAACTCGCCATACAGGTCGCCGAAGCCTTTCAGAAGTACGCTACTCATATAAAAGATTTTCACGTTCTTCCCGTTTATGGCGGCCAGGACTACAGCGGCCAAATACGCGCCTTGAAACGTGGTGTACATGTAGTGGTCGGAACACCAGGCCGAGTCATGGACCATATGCGTCGCGGCACATTGAAACTCAATCAACTAACCACCCTCGTCCTGGACGAAGCCGATGAGATGTTGCGCATGGGTTTCATCGACGATGTCGAATGGATTCTCGAGCAAATACCCAAGCAGAGACAGATCGCCCTATTCTCTGCAACGATGCCTACGCAGATACGACGCATTGCCAGTAAGTACCTGACCGACCCCGTTCAAGTTACGGTCAAGATGAAGACCGCCACTGCCGAGTCGATCCGTCAGCGTTTTTGGCCGGTTAGCGGCATGCATAAGCTTGACGCGCTCACTCGAATCTTAGAAGCCGAAACGTTCGATGCCATGCTGATCTTCGTGCGCACACGTATCCTTACCGTCGACTTAGCAGAAAAATTGTCGGCTAGAGGATTCTCAGCCACAGCACTCAACGGTGATATAGCGCAGAAAACACGCGAGCGAACTATTGAGAGACTTAAGAAAGGACAGCTAGATATTTTAGTCGCAACCGATGTCGCTGCCCGAGGCTTAGACGTAGATCGAATCAGTCACGTAGTGAACTACGACATACCACATGATACTGAATCCTATATACACCGTATCGGCCGCACCGGTAGAGCCGGTCGTGAAGGAGATGCGATCCTATTTGTTGCTCCACGCGAGAAACGCATGTTGGCCTCCATCGAGAGGGCGACAAACAAGAAGATCGAGATGATGGAACTGCCTTCCACGCAACTGATCAACGATAAGCGCGTAGAGCAATTTAAACAGTCGATATCAGAGACCATCGCTAACGAGGACCTTTCTCAATACACCAAATTGCTAGAGAAGTTTGAGGAAGAGAACGAATTTCCAATGCTAGGCATCGCAGCGGCACTCGCCAAGCTTTCTCAGGGCGACACGCCTCTCTTGTTACAAAACAAGCCTATGCGAAAAACAGAAAAATTCACACGTGTAGATGAAGGTGAATCGCGAGGCCGAACACGCTCAAAGCCTCCCATTGGGGATAGAAGTTCCAGAGGTGAGTCACGCTCACGATCTCCAGCAGAAAATAGAAGCCCCAGAGGTGAGTCGCGCTCACGACCTCCAAGAGCCGACAGCCCTCCAGAAAAAGGCATGGAACGATTTCGCTTAGAAGTTGGCCACAACCATGACGTTATGCCCGGCAACATCGTAGGCGCTATCGCCAACGAAGCAGGCTTAGATGCTCAACATATCGGCCGCATCAACATTCACGATGATCACAGCACGATAGATCTACCCGACGACATGCCGGATGAGATTTTCAAAGAACTCAAGAATGTGTGGGTCTCTGGACAGACACTAAAAATTTCCCGCTTAACAATGGATGGGAAATCATCTCGATCCGCACGCCCGGCATTCGAAAAGCCGAGCAAGGCGCCAGACAAAGGGCCTAAAAAAGACAAGAAGCCAAAGCGTAAACCCTTAGCGAAGGGCAAGTCTAACGCGAAGGCTAAAGACGATCCGAAGAAGAAGGCTGCTGCAAAGAAGAAGTCTCGTCACAGGAATCGTGTGGGCACTGGGAAGTAAAACAGCGGAGCTATTGCTTAGAAGTTTTGCATCACTTTGTTGAGCAATAAAAAAACGGGTGCAAATTTCCATTTGCACCCGTTTTTGCATAAAGCCATTATAGCCCTATCGATTCAACTCACGGAATCAATCGTGGAATGAACTTAGTCATACCTTTGATTGGTCCAACCTCGCCAGCGTAGACAACGCCATTGCGGTCAACCGTAACACCTTCTCCCATAGAACCTAGGCCACCCATGCCGGAGCCACGCTCAGAGTCGTGTGCCTTGATGTAATACAGTACTTCACCCGTGCGCGCACTACCTACACGCAGACCCTTCTGCCAACCTGGGTTGTAGTTTTCATCAGACTCGGAGTCAATGGCATACAACATGTCTGTATTAGGATCGATGAACAGACCGCTGATGCGACTGAACTGGTACCAAGTATCTAGATGATCACCATCTTGCGTGAATATCTGGATGCGGCTGTTTCCACGGTCAGCTACAAACAATCTGCCCTGCGAATCCATACCTAGAGAGTGAGGTGAACGGAACTGCCCATCCTCAAAGCCGAATTCACCAAAGCTCTTTATAAAAGAACCGTCTGGCGCAAAGATCGACATACGACTCTTCGCGGTTG
Organism: Gammaproteobacteria bacterium; assembly: GCA_028825335.1. GTDB lineage: Bacteria > Pseudomonadota > Gammaproteobacteria > Pseudomonadales > Pseudohongiellaceae > UBA9145. The sequence goes on from JAPKAI010000005.1 coordinate 7,438, forward strand.
GGCCAGCTTCATTCTGAAACTGAGCACCGTGAGTATCGCCCACATAGATGTTGCCGTTAGGAGCAACTAGAACGTCGTTCGGCGCATCGAAATGAGTCGGCGGATCACCAACTTCACCTGGCGTACCCAGTGTCATCAGCAATTCACCCTGCGGGCTAAACTTCAAGACCGTATGGCCTTTGCCTGCAGCAGATGGATTTTCTTCTAACTCAGCAGCGTTTGCAGCGCGCGCATCGACGACCCAGACATTGCCTTCGCTATCGACGTCCATGCCGTGTGGCCAGATTATCTGACCAGCACCAAAGCTCTGAACTACATTGCCATCTGGATCCAACTTAACTATCGGATCAACATCAGATGTGGCACAGGAGTTTGTACCACAGCGATCACCAGCCCAAACGTGGATGCCGTCGATATCAATATTGACCGCACTCACTGAACCCCAGCTACGACCATCGGGCAGAGTGCCGAAGTTGCGCTGTGTCTCATAAGGATTCGGCAGGTGGTTGATTGGCTCCTGATCTGCATGGGCGGCGGGCTGAATAGCACCCGGCCGCGCTGGTTGTGCTAGAGCGGCGGTCGAAAGCAACGACAGCGCGATACTGGTAACCCCGGCGGTAAGGAGCAATCGAGCTCCTCTTCCATGTGTAGTTTTATTAATCTTATTCATTATTCACCTCTTAGGAACTGCTTGATTAACTCTCTTGAGTTGACTCTTACTTAGTTCTCGAATTCATTTTTTCACGAACTACTTAGTCTATCTCGCCTGCAGGTATGCTCTGATTTTCTTAAGGATGAACTCAATCCCGGACTCAGAGCAACGACCTCAGTTTTATAATAATTATAAATTCGGCGAACCTGAGAACATGGACTTTCGAGCGGTCGTTGTCAAGGCGGCTTAACCTAGGAAAGGCCCCGCGTCTACAATACAGGTAGGAATCTCTAGACTCACGTCTATTCGCTGTTTATGCTCTGGCCCACAACGAAAAGAGAGGCTCTCATGCGCAGTAATTTAATATACGTGATTTTCGCTATCGTACTATTGATGACAGGCATTCTAGTGGCAATCAGCCTTGCTGACTCGGTGCCGAATGCGGCTGGTTTAGCCCATGCACAGTTCAACGGCATGCAGGCCGGCGGCGACGGTGCCGCGCGCCTAGAGCACATTGGTGGCCTGGCCTTCGCCTTTCAGGCATTACTGCTACTACTAATCGTATGCCTCGCAGCGCTGGGCGTTGCCGAAGAGCGGCGCAGCACAGAATTCTGGGCATACATGGGTGGCACTCTGTTATTCAGCCTCTTCGTCTGGTGGCAGATGTACTCTGGCCACCAAGCCTTCCTAGAAACTGGGGTTACCAGCTATTTCATGGGTTTTCCTGTGGCTACCGCCTGGCAGGTATATGGCACCTGGCTGGGGGCGATTCCGCTGATAATCTTGTACACCGTAGGCTTTCGGAAATTCATCTTCACCATCGAGGATGAGCAGAAGTATGAGAAATTGCTAGAAAATATCGCAACAAAGTCGGAGCAGTAATTCCATGGAAGCCTATAGACAGGAAATTATCATTGGCGCCGTTATCATCTATATGGTTTTTTGTGTCATCACTGGTCTCTGGGCCATGCGGCGCACGAAGAATTCCAGCGACTTCTTTATAGCAGGCAGAGGCCTAGGACCAGTTGTCGTTTCTCTAGCCCTATTCTCTTCCACTCTAAGCGGTTTCGGATTTGTAGGCGGGCCGGGGCTGGTCTATTCGATTGGCGTGAGTTCGTTCTGGATGATCGTCATCTCATCCACCGGCTATGCACTAGGATTTTTCCTCGTAGCAAAACGAATCCGCATGATCGCAGATGTCCGCAATTGCATATCCCTTCCCGATGTTCTTGCAGCAAGATACAACAGTGAAGCGGTTCGATTTCTTATTGCCGTTACAATCGTTCTTGGGGTAATGGGCTATCTAGCAACACAGATTTTAGCCATGGCTGTAGTGATGCAGGCGATCCTCTCTGGCACTGCCATGTTTGCGGACATAGGGCTCGTTACCTGTGTCGTTATTTCTTCTACCGTTTTGATTTTCTACTGCGTCACCGGAGGAATAATTGCCTCTGTCTATACCGATGTAGTGCAAGGCGCAATCATGATGATCGCTGGAGTTCTGATTCTATTGACTGCGATGTCTGTCTTCGATGGCGGGATGCAGGAAGCGACCTCCATAATTCTTGCAGACGACGGCGAAGCGATGATGCCCTTCGGTGCTGCTGGGATCATGGCTTCACTCGGCTGGTTCTTCGTCTTCGGTTTAGGACTTGCAGGCCAACCCCATCTTGTAACGAAGATGATGATGAACAGAAGCATATCCGACAACAGAATCATCCTCCCGATGTCCCTGTTCGGTTACGTCATGGCCGCCCTACTATGGGTCTCCATAGGGATGATCATGCGCGCCGCTGTTATCGATGGCGTTATAGAGCCGCTAGCTCTTCCCGACGATGCCGCCTCTCTCTTCCTTTCAATATTTACCAATCCGCTTTTGGCTGGCATTGTTTTTGCGGGCCTGTTTGCTGCAATCATGTCGACGTCTGATGCTTTCCTCAACATAGGTACAGCTGCAATAATTCATGACATACCTAAAGCTATTCAAGGACATGCAATTCAGAACGAGCTGTTCTGGGCTCGCATAGTTACCGTGATTTTGGCGGTCGTTGCAGCTAGCTTTGCGCTCTACTCACACTTTCAGGATGCCACACTAGTCGCCATACTCGGCGCCTTCGGCTGGGCGACCTTCGCCGCATCGATATTCCCAGTACTAGCTATCGGATTAAACTGGAAGGGAGCTACTGCGATGGGAGCCATTGCCGCGATCGTTTCAGCCTTGCTGATAAACTTTATCGTACAGCTCTCAGGTATAGTGCTGCCCTACGGCATACTCGGCGGACTGGTCGCGTTCATAGTCTCGCTCGCGTTGTTTATTGGCGTGTCTCTAGTGACGAAGAGGCCGGAACTGGATGCAGATATGGAAGCAGTTTTAAATATTTAGAACACCGCTCTTCCCATTCCTAGACAGACTCATCCGGCTTTACTAGGCCATTGTATTCAGGCTAACCTTATCCAATCGCTGCCTACTAGTTGGGATCCGATTCGACATGAATAGCTTGCTGGAGAGTTTGAGTAACGACTACTCGGTGATGAGCGACTTCACAGGCGCACCTCAATCATTTGATCGAAGTGAAATCGATTCAGTTAGACAGTGCTGGGGACTTAAAATCCGCAGTGAAGCCCCGTGTTTAGTGGGTTACACGGCTAGCAAGGGGATTAGTAGTTAGCCCAGGGATTGCTTGGTATTCTTGCTGGCTGGCGCCGCTACGAGTCCATGGGCATGAACGGTGACGGCACAGCGAAAGAATAAAACCAAATAGGTCTGTGTTTTGAGAATAATGGCCCTCTATGCGGATCCAGTTTACCTATTTTGACTACCGTTCCAACTGAGGCACCGAATAGGGAGAACCTGAATCTGCGGCCTGGCGTAGAGAGAAAACATTGCCATCTATATCGTTCGCATGCACCTGCCAAAAAATTCCTAACAGAACTGGGTCGCTGACAAATTCCACACCCAGATCGGACATGCGCGCATACTCCGCCTGAATGTCTCCTACTTCAATTGAATAAGTGTAGCCGAGCGCTGTGCTGTCTCTGTTGCCTAAAAACTGAGTCGTTTCCGGGTTATCGTATTGCCAGAACTCCATGCTTTTCGATCGCTGAGCCATTCTGAAGAACATGACTTTAAGCTCCACATCGTCAACGTCAGTAGCGTCATCGAAAGTCACTCGGTCCGCGATATCAGCCGTTCGATAAGGATTGAAGCCCATTATTTTTGAGTAGTAGTCGGTTAATCGCTCGATGTCATGCGTTACCAAGGCAACTTGCGTCATCCATAGGTCTAGACCTTGTTCTATCCATTCAGGATTTCGTGGGTCACCCCCTAAACGACTGAAATCAAGCTGCTCCAGCTCAATCATGTTGCCTTCCGGATCGTAGGCATAGGCATAAGTAACACCCTGACCCAATAAATCTACAGGACCATCGCCACGACTGAGCATTTCAGCTCCTGCGCGCTTGAATTTGTCGTATCCCGACAAGTGTGACGGTGACTGAAAACAGGTGTGAGTCATGCCCGGGCCTTCTACAGGCATCTTGCTGATCGGTATATCACGGTTATGACTAAATTCCGTGAGTTCTAAAAGCATATTCGGCGCTTCGAGCACGGCTACCTCATACTCAATTCCTTCACGGCCAAATAGTTTGTCAGCTGCACTGTTGTTACGAACCACTTCTCTGCGAATTACTTTAAAACCCGAAGCTCGCTGATAAAAATCTAGAGACGCATCCAAATCCCTCACCGATAATCCGATGTGATTGACGCCCATTAAGGTCGCTGTAGAGTCAGAGATTGTCGCATCTGGATCAATCTCGTAGGCCATTGCCTGCGTTGAAATCAGCAGCAAGAATAAGCCCGAAAGAAACAAGCCGGAGAAGGTCGACCTGCTGCGTGGTTTATGTCGGTAAGAAAAAAGCTTGTACATAGTAGGCTCTCAAAAATTACGGCTTAAAGAATGATTCCACATTACTAAATAACTGCGAATTGGGTGTATACCCTGAGCTTAGTTTCCATCAAGTGAATAAACCAACAGAACATTACCTGGAGCCTCGGCCCACTTTTCATAACCCGAAGTGATAAAAATCTGGCCATTCATAATTACCGGGCCATCTGATTCGATGGAGCCTCCTCTCGCTTCAATCCCATTGCGAGTGCCGAAGCTTTGCCGAGTATTGGTCTCCCAAAGTATGCTGCCGTTGTCGACATCGAAAGCGCGCAAGATGCCATCTAACCCACCGGCGAATACTAGATCGGCGGTGCTACTAACAGCGGCAGAGATTCCTTGCCAGCAGAGGAACGGACCCTCTTCACATTTGTCTGGCAGGTCATTGCGCCACAGAACTTGACCGGTGCTGGGCTTTAGCGCATGGATGCCCGGATGCGCTGCGCCGACATTGTAGGGATTATTGGTTGGCAGATCTGAAACTCCTACGAAAAGCTTCTCGCCATTGGTGCTCATGCCATAGTGGATACCACCCATGGTGCCACCACTTCCAGCGCGTTGCTCCCACACGAGAGCGCCTAAATTTGCCGGATCGAGAGCGTATACCATGCCTGATTTTTGACCGACCCAAATTAATTGACGGCCGTTCTCATCCTGCGCCAATATCGGGGAGGCCCCGATATCATAATCAGGCCCATCCTCTTCGGGACAGTTTGGCGTTCCTGTTGAGCAGGCACCATTCCAAGCATCGTCCTTAGTGAGTTGAGCGGCCCAGACAATCTCACCGGTCGCTAAATCCATAGCCAGCACGGCATCGCTATAACCATTTGCAGGTGATGAATAGTTCTCACCCGTACCCGCATAGACCAAGTTTCTCTTTGCATCGATTGTCGGGCTCGACCAGATAGGCGCGCCTGATGGGCCGTACTGCTGTGTGCCAGCAGTGCTCAAAATAGTTGGCCGCGGCTCGTCGGTGGTATAGGTACGCCACAACTCCTCGCCAGTACTAATACTTAAAGCCACTAGCGCGCCACGAAACGTACAACAGGAATAATTCACTCTGGAGGCTAGCAGAACCTCCAGCGAAGACACCGGCACAATTAGCGTGCCCTCATGAGCGATCACCGACCCGGTTATAGTTGCTTGCGGGTGGTCATGTACTTCTTTCTTCCAATTTAACTCGCCAGTGGCAGCATTTACCGAGTAAGCACTGCCCGCAAAATCGCCGAACAAGAGCGTTTCAGGCACACCCTGCTCATCGGTATCTACATAGATTGCCCCGCGCACTTCAGCATCGGCGCTATAGGTCCACCAAGGGCAGCCATTTGAATTATCAAGCGCATAAATAGTGCCTTCCTGACTGCCTATGAAAGTAACCTCTGGCGTAACAACAGGCTGTGACCGCGATCGGGTTGCATCCGGAAACGCGAATGCCCATTTGAGTTCTAGCTGTCGGACATTATTCTTATTGAGAATGCTTTCCCCAGCTTGATGGCGAGTATTTCCACTAACGCCTCCCCAGCCGTTCCAGCTTACCGGCGCGCTTAGGGATGCCGTTGCAGACAGGCTTGATTGACAGCTGAAACTTACATTTTCAGTGCGTGTTTCGTCGAATCGCTCACCGGTAAGAAAATAGGCAACGTTTCTTTTTTGTTCGCGCGGTAGAGCCATCCCTGAAGTCGCCATAGAGCCAGATTCAAGCGCCTCTACTATTCGTCTTGGTGGATACAGAGAAAATGCAGCTCGTTGCGGGGCTTCTAGCATGGCGCCTTCGTGGCATTCAGCACAAAATAATCGATATTGTGCTTCTCCGTCCGCTAATTCCGCTTCGTTCTGTGCATTCTGAGAAAACAGTGATGCAGGGGCAACCAAGAGCAAGCTTGCTGTAGTACATATCCTGATTATTCTGCTTCGCATGCCTAGTTCCATTGATCAATTCCGATTTTTAGTTCTTCTTGTATCAATACTTCCTGCCCATTGGTAATGGCATAAGGATTTGTTAGATTGATCACAACAACGAATGCTACCGCTGCTAAGTGAGACTAGCACTATTGCTAAAACAATAAAATTAGCTTGGTAGCATCGATTCAGGAAGTGATTATTGACTTAGGTCTCGCAGGAAAAAAGGAATCGTAACCCACTGGTACCGAAGAGAAGGGCAAGCCATTTGGCAAAATTTTTTGACTGAAGGTGCAGTCACTGCTATCGATAGTTACCAGTTATCCCGTAAACCACGCAGGCCAACAAAGGTTGATCGATCATTTAATTTGCTAACGTCAATACTCAGACTCGCCGCAATCCCCGCACGTACTTGCGTCTGATCCAGTCTAAAGAAAACATTAATTTCTCGCTCCATACCGATTGTGCTGACATAGCTTTCAGCGCTTAGCCCTGCCTTAAACTGCGCGCACAATGATTGAGCTGATTGATTATCAGGTTCTCGGTCGAGTGTGAACTGCAAATTATTTTCGATGTAGTCATGCCCCGGGAAAACACGCACATCATCCGCCAGCGGATAAAATTGATCGACGAATGTTTGGTACATGATCTCGGGCGCACCACCTAAATCGCAGCGCCCTATTCCAGAATTGAACAATGTATCTCCACAAAACAGAGCGGGTAGCTCCGACTCAGCGCCAGAGTAAAACAAACATATATGGCTCATGGTATGGCCTGGAGTATCCATCACCTTCAGGCTCAGCTCGCCACATTGTAATGTGTCACCGGCTTGCAATCCTCTATCTACGTTCGGTATGGACTGCATAGCATCGAGGTGGGAAACCAACTGCGCACCAGTTGCCTCAATGACCGGCTCATTACCACCAATATGATCATGATGGTGATGCGTGTTAGCGACAACCTTAATACTCCATCCCAACTCTTCGGCAACTTGCAAACACAGTGCATGATCCAAAGGGTCAATAGCAATTGCCTCGAGGGTCTCTTCGCAGGCAAGCAAATACATATAGTTGCTCAACGAATTGCGAATGGGTATCTGCCTAATTAACATAATTTTTCCGCCTTGATGGATATTGATTAAACAATCTTACATCAAAATTTGTGCAGCAAGAGAAATTTGACACATGAACCCGACAGCAAAGGCGAACGTGCGAACCCAGGGAATGCCAAGTGTATAAGCCACACAATGGACGACCCGGGCATAAAAATAAATTGCACAGGCAAGGGCTGTAGTTTCGTTATTTGCTCCAGCAGCTTGAACTACAAAAACTAGCAACCCAAAGACGACCAAATTTTCTATAGCATTTGAATGGGCCTGTTTCATTCGCGCAGCCCAAGATGCCAGAGGCTTCGGATTCTCTGAGTAGCCAACCGCATTTATCAAACCCCTAACAATAATCGCATTCAGGATATAGGGCATCCACATCAGGGCTGTAAACACAGCTGTCCATGTCAGGTAGGTAAGTTCTATAGTTATCATAGTTTTCACTCTTTCTCGTCAATTAGAAATTCTTGGCCTATGGCCGTTTTACTCCCTTGATCATAACTATTATCAATGGCGATACAAGTCAAAGGCGATTGCGCATCTATCTGTATCATCGCTAAAAGGCATGCTTTTGAAAGGCTTGGTGCGTCACCCTAGGATCGTGGCGTCCAAAAGAAAACCTCCCATTCTCGGAGAGGCACTCCGCCTTCATAGAGAGCTTGTGAGCATTAGCTTTCCTTAGTTGTGGAAGTAATTTTTAGTGCAGTTTTTTACTAATGATGTAATATAGGACCATACGGTCCTTTATTCAAGTGATAATGAATGAAATATTACTGCCTTCATTGGAATCAGAGGTTGTTTAGCTATGGCAGGTAGGCCAAGAGAATTTGATGCAGACGACGCACGAGATATCGCGATGCGTCTTTTTTGGTCACAAGGCTATGACGCGACCTCTCTCAATGACCTGCTCTCGGCCATGGGGTTATCAAAAAGTAGCTTCTACCAAACCTTTGAATCTAAGCTCTCGCTATTTGAAAGCTGTCTCAATCGCTATCGAGAAATACTCGTCGGCACTATGACGGCGGGCTTAGCTAATGCTCCCAGTGCGATCGAATTCATAAATTTTGCTATAGTCGATGTGGCAAATGACACTAGTGATCCTTTAGGTCGCCGCGGCTGCCTGATGATGAACACAGCAACCGAATTCGCGCAGCGGGATCCTGGGATTGCACGCTGCGTAGAAGCTGGCATACAAGCGACGCGAGACGTTTTTCTAGAAGCGATAACCGCGGCTCAAGCTGCTGGCGATATCGATTCTACTGCCAGAACTGAGGTTCTCGCAGATTACTTAGTGACCATTGTTAGTGGGCTAAAAACTCAAGTTAAAGCCGGCGCTAGTCATGATCGAATTGCTGACATTGCCAAGTTAACAGTGGTGGCCCTCCAACGTATGACTTGATACGTGTGAGTATGTCATTAGCTTGCTCTAGCGTGATTTCCCCTCATTCAAATAGGCTGCTATCCTTGCTGCAATTCCTGGCCCATTTCTTATTCAATTACTCGCCCGAAATTGCCGAGGAAAAACATCCTACATTGAGGTGACTTTTCTTGAAACTTTACGATCTTCCCGCTTCACCTAACGCTCGTCGCGTTCGAATTTTTCTAGCCGAGAAAGGACTAGAAATTCCCATGGTTCCTGTGAATATGATGACAGGCGAAAACCAAACAGATGACTATCTGAAGAAAAACTCCCTAGGCAGAATGCCGCTTCTTGAACTAGATGATGGCAGCTACATTTCTGAGTCCATGGCTATTTGCAGATACATTGAAGAGATGCACCCTAGCCCTGCATTAATGGGAAGCGGCGCGCTGGAATCGGCGACTATAGAGATGTGGCAGCGACGTATGGAATTTGAATTCATTCTGCCTATCATCAGCATTTTCCGACATACAGCTGACATGTGGAAAGGCCGATTCGTCCAGATACCAGAAGTAGCTGAACGGGAGAGAATAACGATAAAGGCACGGATGGAATGGCTAAATAAGGAGCTAGACGGAAAGCAATTTATTGCAGGGGATGACTACACCGTAGCCGACATAACGGCACAGTGCGCTTTTGTAATGGCCAAAGCCGCCCTGGGCATTAGAATTTCCGAAGATCTGGAGAATCTGAATGGCTGGTGGGCTAAAGTAACCACGCGCCCTACTGCTCGGGCCTGAGCTTTGTCCAATTAGCAGGATTTCGAAAAACTAAAGCTGACTACGTATATCGGTAGTTATTGAAAAACTAGAAACCCTAAAGAGTTAATAAATTACGATGACTTTTATCACAACTCATATCAAATGGATCATGCTGATCACAGGTATATTCACTTGCAGTATGTTTCAAGCATTTCTATTTCCAGAAATTGGCTTAAACATGGTATTCGGCACAAGTATTGATGGACCAATCGCCGAAGTTGTAGTGAGGAATTGGGGCGCCTTGATAGGCATAGTCGGCGTGCTGCTTATTTTTGGTGCCTTCAAACCACATTCTAGGCCGCTAATATTAGTTGTTAGCGCTGTCACCAAGGTCATTTTCATAAGCCTTATTCTGATCTATGGAAGTGACTATTTAGAAACCGCCGGTGGCCCCATTGTCTTTGATAGCTTTGCTATTTTACTTTATCTAATCTATCTAATTCATAACCGTAAAGAACTGAAGTTCTGAGAAATAATTTCGGATGTAGACACTCGCTGAAAAGAATAATTGCGCGATATAAAAAAGGGCACGACGTTCACCGTCACACCCTTTCCCCGCGTGAAATTAATACTGGAGACTAACTCACTTCTAATCTTCCTTCGGCGTGCCATCTCCATTCATACCCATGGACTCATAGCGTCTCCAACCGGCTAGGATACCTGCCAGCCCGTGATTACCCTCATGGCAGGCGTACTCGTAAATTGGATCTTCGATGCGGCGCATCGGCAAACGGGCCGACCAGGACACATCCCAGGTATTCGGGTCTTCGACAGTGAAGTCATAGTCCAGAGTGTTCTCATCAAGCCAGGTGAAACGCTCCTCGACCTTCATCGCCTTCGATGTATTCCTCCAGCCATTTGCGTAGTAATAGTTCTGCGTATTGATGACCAGCGTGTCACTATCCCAGTGAGCAATCGAGTCCCCTTCCCATTTCAATTGCTTGGTATGGTGCTCATCGCCGAAGCGGATGATGCGTGCGTGATGAATCATCTCACTTAGGATCATGACATGGTCTTCGGTCTGGATGAGCTGCATATTGTTATTATAAGAGCCAGATATCATCGGCGGACCTGTGCGAGCATTCAGCAGGCAGCGATCGTTCAGCGTTCTCGCCTCGGGCCCTTCACTGAGTCTAAGTTTCTCGCGATATTCCGCAGAGCGCACTACTCCCTTCGCGTTGAGCTCAGGGACGCGGCCATTAGGTGGATCGTAGACTAGAGACGTTCTTCGATCTGCGACGGTTTCGACTCCGCGCTCATACCAAAACTCGTTATAGGAGATCACGCCTGGCGGGTAACCAGCGCCGCCTACCGAATCGATAATTAGATCTCGATTCTGTCGTCTATTCTCAAACGAGGCCCACTCGGCAGCTTCTTCGGCTGTAAGCGTCGCTTTGTCGGCGAGTTCGGGGGGCCTATTCAATGGCGTAAGTGTCCGAAAGGTATAGGTGCCTTGAAAATCCGGCACGCCGTGTTCGGTGCGTGGAATATCTCCAGTCTGCGCCGAGACAGATGGAGCGACGATGACGGCCGCGACGAATGCAGCCACACTGCTTAAGAGTCTTCTGTTCATGAGTTTCTCCTTACAATTATTATTATGAGTTATAGAGTCGTTACTAATTCTGATAGACCAGTTCTCCACCCACATAGGTCTGTTCGATCTCGATATCCATGATCTCTTCCGGATCGATAGTGAGAATGTCATCGGAGAGTACGACCATGTCGGCAAGCTTGCCGGGCTCAAGCGAACCCTTTATGCCTTCTTCGAAACCGAGATAGGCTCCTTTGATTGTGTAGCCGGCAATCGCTTCTTCGATAGAGATAGCCTCATCCGCTCCGAATACTCTTCCGCTCATGCCTTTTCTGGTGACTGCCGCGTATATTCCTACCAGCGGACCTATGGGTAGGATGTCGCTAGAGATCGCAACATGAATGCCGTGATCCATCGGCGAACGCAAGGGGTTATTGTGCTCGAGACGCCAGCCATCGAGGTTCGCTGCATAACGTCCCTCTAAGGTATAGGTGAAATTCGGCTGTTGAGTAATATGAATCCCATTCTCTGCCATCTTCTCCATAGTGGCGTCTGATGGGCGCATCGAAAAGTGATTGAGATAGGTGCGATGGTCTTCACGTGGATTCCTCGTGAGCGCGTCAACTAGCGTATCAACAACCAGCTCAATTGCCGCATCGCCAATCGCATGAATACCCATCTGCCAGCCCGCGTCGTGGATTTCATTAATATGAGCAACTAATTCTTCCTCAGGCATGTTCAGGTAACCACGGTAGTCGCCCTGATTCAGATAGGGCTCTTTGGTAAATGCGGCTGGGCCAGTAAAGCCACCATCCGCAAATACCTTAATGGGGCCGATTCTCAGGAACTCGTTGCCATCACCGACTCTCGCTTTGACCTCGGCGATCCCCTCTGGATCGAACCACTGAAACTGTATAGCAGATCGCGGCAAATTCACACCAGGCTTGGCATACAACTCTTCCCACATCGCGTATTCGCCCGGGCGTTTAGAGGCATCTGTGATACTCGTAATTCCCTTGGCAAGCAGGTCACCTAAGTTAATTTCGAGGCTCGCAATTAGTTCATCATATGTTGAATCTGGCACTAGACGACCGACGATGCCCTGTCGCTCGCGAATAATTCCATTAGCCACGCCATTCTCATCACGCTCGAATACACCACCTTCGGGATCTGGTGTCTCGTCGGTGATTTCAGCCAGCTCCAGCGCGGACGTACTAACAACTGCACTATGGCCACCCGCTCTAGTAAATGTAATTGGGTTATTGGGAGCCGCAACATCCAGATCGCCACGAACTGGTTTGCGCCCTTCGGCCAGCTCATCCTCCGACCAACCATACCCAGTAATCCACTCTCCCTCGCCTAGCTCGGCAGCCTTGGCACGAATAAGGCCCTGCATCTCTGCAATCGAGGATACTTCGCTCAATTCAATATAGCGCTGCGGTCTGCCGCGGATATGCGTATGCGAATCGATAAAACCTGGGATAAGTGTCTTTCCTTCGAGATCACGCACAGTGGCGGCATCATACTTATCTAACAGAGAAGCATCACCTAGCTCGACGATTCGACCATCGTTCACCACGATCGTATCAAAGATACTAAATACCTCGTCGACAGAAACAATCTTTCCATTGCTTAATATTAAATCAGCACTAATTTTATCTGCTGATGCAGGTTGAGCTTCCTGTTCTGGCTGACAAGCTGTCAGGAAGACGGCAAGTGCAGAACTGAAAAAGATGCTTCTAAGATTCTTCATTTTTTGTATCCTATTTTTTATTCTGTTCACATAATCAAATCTGTTGAAATGCAGAAAAATTACTGTATTAATTTTTCTTTCTTTGCATACTTGAGTGTTGCCGTTAACGCCTGATCGAATTTTTCAATCATCTCATCGATCTGTTTTTCTTCAATGATGAGTGGCGGACAGAAAGCAACAGAGCTCCCGCTAACCACACGCAGCAACAAGCCCGCATCCTGGCAAGCACGTTGGGCAAACGCTCCCACCCTGCCATCGCTGAATGCCTGGCCAGTTTCTTTGTTAGCCACCAACTCGACTGCTCCAATGAGGCCCTTGCCCCGCACCTCACCTACCAACTCGTGACACGCAAACTCCTGCAGTCGGGTTTGCATGTGCGCACCCATTTTTGCCGCTCTAGCGAATAGATCGTCGCGCTCGTATATCTCCAATGCTTTTAGTGCGGCGGCGCAGGCTACAGGGTGGCCGGTGTAAGTATAGCCATGCCCGAACATACCCACGTCGGCACTTAGGTGCGCCATCGCTTCGTACATTTCGCCAGGAATAACAGCCGCACTGATCGGCACATAGGCCGAGGACAGTTGTTTCGCTAAACTCATGAGGTCTGGCTTTATGCCCATCGTCGTGGAACCGAAGTCATTTCCCGTTCTACCGAATCCGCAGATCACCTCATCGGCCCATAGGAAGATATCGTGCTCGTTCAGCAAGGCTTGCACCTTAGGCAGATAGCCTTCCGGAGGCACGATCACGCCACCGGCACCCATTAGTGGCTCGGCAATGAAGGCAGCGATAGTCTCTGCACCTTCTTCAAGAATTAGTTTTTCTAGATTTTTTAATAGCCGTGAAACAAATTCGTCTTCCGACTCATCGCCCACCTTGCCGCGGAAGTAGTGCGGACAATCAGCTCGAAGAATACCAAGCGCTTCCACCGGCAGATCGAAGTGGCTGTGCATCACCGGCAATCCAGTTAGAGACGCGGCGGCAACGGTCACGCCGTGATAGCCGCGATCTAATGCGATGATTTTCTTCTTCTGGGGTTTGCCGATGGCATTACTGTAATAGCGCAGCATCTTTATATGCGAGTCGTTCGCCTCGCTGCCCGAGTTACTAAAGAAGATTCTGGCATCTGGGACCGGCAACATCGCTGCGAGCTTGTCGGCTAATTCCATTACAACAGGATGGGTGCGACCGCCGAAGAGGTGGCTATAGGAAAGGGTTTTAAGCTGAGAGTTGATGGCAGCAATGAGTTCTTCATTGCCGTAGCCAAGGGCGGAACACCAGAGGCCTGACAAGCCTTCTAGATACTGATTGCCTGCGTCGTCGTAGACATAGACGCCCTTACCGCTGACGATGTTTAGTTGTTCAACAGCGGCAAGGTTAGTAACCGGATAAATGATCGAAGACATAGACTATTCACCTGTGTAATTGCCCTAGACTCTAGCATTTACTAGCCGATTTGAATACCAATCTACGGGCTCCGGGGCGCTTGGGCCTTACTCCTTAGCGACGAAGCCTGCCCAGCTCTGCATGTAGGTGATGAACTTGTCCGAAAGACCTTCGTCTACTAAGTGGCTGCGTGCTACTGGATTTTCTACCGGTTTGAAGTTCGGGTCTTCCTGGTAGCGATTTGGGAAGTCATGGTGCAAGATTGCCGCCCGCCCCAGCATGATCCAGTCCGCGCCAGCCGCCAACGCCTTTTCAGCCTCCTCGGGCGTGCGAATCTTACCGGCAACGCCTAGCCGAACTTCGCCTCGTTCCAGCTCAGTAAAATAGGACATGAGAGTCCTACCCTGCATGGCTTCTTCATTCGGCTCCTTGAAGACATCCCAAAGTGACATGTCCAAGAAATCGATCTGGCCAGTGCTCATCAGCTGCTGCGCCACGGTTTGAACTTCGCTAAGCACCAAACCAAAACGCTCGGGAGACAAACGCACGCCGACCATAAAGTCATCCCTACATTGTTCACGAATACCATCGAGTATTTCAAAGAAGATGCGGCTCCTGTTCTCGAGAGAGCCTCCATAGCGGTCATCGCGTTGGTTGTTTTCGCTGCTCAGAAACTGACAGAGAATATAACTGTGGGCACCATGAATCTCAACACCATCAAATCCAGCCTCCTGAGAACGAACCGCTGCCGCTATGAAATCGGCAACTAGGTGTTCGACTTCGATCAAGCTCAGCGCGCGCGCCCCTGTCTCCTCATCCCCAGAGGGGCTCACTGGGTCTGTACCAATCAGCTCGCTGGGCGAGCGCATGCCGGCGTGATGGAGCTGACAGATCGCTATGCTGTTGTGGGCCTTGATCGTTGCGGAGAGATGACTCAAACCCTCGATGTGCTTATCCGAGAACACGCCAAGCTGCCCCGGAAAGCCCTGACCGACTGCCTGCACATGTGCTGCACAGGTCATGGTGAGACCAAATCCGCCCTCGGCGCGCATGGTGAGCCATCTAAACTCATCGTCCGATAGCACCCCATCCTCATGACTCTGGGTGTTAGTGAGAGGTGCCAGCATGAAGCGATTCTTCATAGACGGGCCACGGCTAAAGCTAAGCGGTTGGAAAAGTTGACTCATTGTTATTGGTAGTTCCTATTAGTAGATAGTAAAAGCAGGCGAAAGATTACACGTTTAGACAGATTTCCGAAACCACTGCTTTGCTGCGCTTGGATACACTGGGCAGATTCACGTAGACTCGACAATCGGACATCTTGGCCTGTGCCCCCTTTATAGCAACCCAAGAAGAATAAGGAGACATTATGCGAACTTCGCAAACCACAGCTCTATTTAGCGGCCTGCTCAGCGCCTTACTTTTCACCCCACTATTCGCGCAGGGCCCTGATGCACTCTCATCTGGAAGTGAATGGACCCAGTATCGCGGCAATCTTGCGGGCACAGGTTTCTCGCCTTTAACGCAGATCAATCAACAAAATGTAGCCAATCTCGAAAGCGCTTGGTCTTATTCCTTGCTTGCTAATGCACTCAATACTGATGAGAACCCTAGAGCGCCGAATTCGCAGGTGACGCCGATTGTTGTCGATGGCGTCATGTATCTTCCCGCGGCTGATCGCATTATTGCACTTGACCCACTAAGCGGCGAAGAACTCTGGACACACAGAGTTTCGATGAGTGCCGCATCCAGGCGGGGCGTCTCCTATTGGCCGGGCGACAATGGTTCCCGTCCACGCATCCTCTATACCGCTGGTAGGCGACTGGTGGCACTCGATGCAGCTACAGGCGAGCTCGCCTCTGAGTTTGGTGATTCAGGCGAGATCGATATGCAGATCCCCTATAACTCCGTTGCTATGGTTTTCGAGAACACCGTAATAGTAGGAGCCAATACACCCAGAGGCGCTGAGGGAGGAATCGGCAACGCAAGAGCTTTCGATGCACGAAGCGGAGAGAAAGTCTGGGAATTTGAGTCCGTACCTGGGCCCGGAAATCTCGGACACGATACCTGGGAAGGTGATAGTTGGCGCGGAAGATTGGGCGCCAATGCCTGGCCATTCTATTTCACCGTCGATGAACAACGCGGACTAATCTATCTTCCCCTCGCCTCGCCAATCCCGTTCGGTTACGGTGGCGACCGCGCGGGCAACAATCTTTTTTCTAACTCACTAGTCGCAGTCGATATCCGCAGCGGAGAATACCGCTGGCATTTCCAAACCATTCACCACGACCTATGGGATCACGATCCACCCGCGCCTCCGGCGTTATTTGATATCGAGAAAGATGGCGAGTTGATTCCAGCGCTAGGGGTGACAACTAAATCGGGCTACCTGTATTTGTTAAATAGAGAAACCGGGGACGCCATCTTCGGCATCGAAGAGCGCGCCGTTCCTGCCAGTGATGTGCCAGGCGAAGAAACATCGCCTACGCAACCGATTCCGACTAACCCGCCCGCTTTAGCGCGAGTGAGCTTCGATGCATCTGATCTAGTAACGGCAGCTGACACATCACCAGAACATGCCGCCGCCTGTTCGAAGCTTCTCGCTAACTCTGGCAACGTCACCAACCAAGGTCCATTTACCCCTTGGGCCTACAGACCCAATGGCACTGGAAATAACACCACGCTGCTATTCCCGGGGCTCACAGGCGGACCAAACTGGGGTGGTGTAGCGTTCGACCCTGCCAGCAAGTACGCCTTCGTCTTTGCTGGCGACATAGGCAGCTTTGGCTGGGTAGAAGAATCTGAAGACGGCGCCGAGTATCCCATGCAGCGTCGTGGCCCTAGACCTGGCAACTTTCAAGTAACTATCGATGGCATGTCATTGCCCTGCCAGAAACCGCCATGGGGAACCTTGTCGGCTGTAGATACCACTACGGGTAATATCGCCTGGCAGCAAACACTAGGGCTGAGTGAAGTGCTCCCCGAGGGAAACCAGAACACCGGAAGAGCTGGGCGTGCCGCTGCCTTGGTTACTGCAGGCAATCTATTGTTCATCGCAGCAACAGATGACAACCGTCTGCGGGCACTGGACACAATGACCGGGCGACAACTCTGGGAAACAACTCTAGAAAAACGTGGAAACGCGAACCCCATGACCTACCGAGGTGCGGACGGAAATCAATACGTGGTAATTAGTGCCACAGATACCCTGCGGGCATTCAGGCTACCGTAAACGATCTGCTGAAACGGTACGCCTACAACCTAGTCACTCGCGACTAGGTTGGGCCGCTGCTGCAAGAAGTCTGTTACCTGCTCGTAGGCTAGCGCAAATTCCAGCACCTTCTTATCTTCTCCGAAGCGACCCATGACTTGAATCCCCATGGGTCTACCCTGCACATCGAAGCCCGCGGGAACATTCACCACAGGATTACCAGCAAGACTGGCCGGGATAACCACCTCCATCCAGCGATGGTAGGTGTCCATCTTTTTGCCCGCTATCTCAGTCGGCCAGTGAATGTCTTTAGAGAATGGAAAGACTTGGGCTGTTGGCAACACAAGAAAATCGAATTGCTCCAGCAGATGAACTACCTCTTGATACCATCTCGCTCTGGCATTTCCAGCGTCATTGATCTGCCGCGCAGTTAATACCAAGGATTGTTCAATTTCCCAAATATATTCGGGCTTAAGCAGCGCGCGTTGTGCCGGATCGTCATACATCGATTGAGAGCCGCTGCGGCCCAAGTTTCGGAGATCGACCCAGGTACGCCACAGCTCGGCCATATCGAAATTTGGCATGCAGTGCTCGACCTTCGCGCCAGCCGTCTCCAGTAAGTTGAGGCTAGATTCACAGACATCGAGCACACCGGCCTCCATCGCCAGATATTTCTCAAAATCTCCCATCCAACCTATCTTAATGTCCTGCAAATTAAGTGGCGTGAATTGTTCTGCTTCGGGCAGACTATAGCGCATCACATTTGGCTCACCGCTCACCGGCCCTGCAATGCTAAGCAACAGCCGAATTGTATCTTCGGTATTCCTACCCATTGGACCTGACGTCGAGAGCCCCCTATTTAGTGGATCTCCGCCGCCTACTCGCCCCTTCGAAGGCCGAAAACCAATGACGTTGTTGAAGGCACCCGGGTTTCGCAATGAACCCATCATGTCGCTGCCATCTGCAACGGGAAGCATATGCGTGCCGAGACCGCATGCAGCTCCACCGCTACTGCCACCTGCCGTTAGAGCAGGATTCCAAGCGCTGCCGGTAGCGCCGAAAACTTCATTATAAGTCTGAGACCCGAGTCCAAACTCTGGCGTATTGGTCTTGCCTATAAAGATCGCACCTTGCCCTCTAACACTGGCGACGAGCGAGCTATCGGCTGCAGCGACTCGATTCGCATAGATACGCGATCCGCTGGTTGTAATCATGCCTTCGACGTTGGCAAGATCTTTTACCGCGTGCGGCATACCATGCATCCAACCCCAGTACTCTCCCTTGTCCAGCGCGACATCCGCACGGCGAGCCTGATCTAACAGGCCATCTTGTTCGGCTAGATTAACTATCGCATTGTAAACAGGGTTGTACCGCTCTATGCGCTGCAGGTATGCCTGCATAACCTCGATACAGCTGACCTGTCTGTCGCGGATCGCCGCAGAGAGTTTAGATGCCGAGAGTTCGGTAATGTCAGCAGGTAGCTCACTCGCTAGCAGTCCAGCCGGCACAACCATCGAGATGGAGGCTGCAAGGGAGCCATGTAGTGATGTGTTTAGAAATTCTCGACGTTTCATTTCGGGCACCTATAAGAATAATAAATCAGAAAAAAATGAGAGCCTAGAGACCACTAAAAATCCCCAAACAATTCCAATCCTAAAATATCAGCGTAGCGTTCCTCGAGAATGTCCTGCTTTCTGAGACTACCACTAAGCAAGAGATCGATGTCTGTTGCGATAACTGCTACCGTCTGTTTCTGCGTATCGAAATCAGGCGCAAGCTGAATGGTTGAGCCCCACAGAGACAGCATGCGCGTGTCGATTTGGCGAACGTCATTGTGCTTGGACCATTCACTTCCTATGGCTATGCCTAACAAACTCAGTTGCTCTAGCAGTGCCTGCTCAGCCTCTGGAGCAGGCGCTTCATAAACGTAGCCCTGAATATCTTGCCATCCGGACTGATAGGCAAGATTGCCCTGATAGAAACTCAACACCCATTCAAGGTATTCAGTTTCCGACTGACGGCCCTGGTTCTCTTCGTCTGCATCGTAGGCAACTATAAAAACCTGCGTTTGCGGAATCGAATCCGGCCAATCTTCTAAATTAGGCCCGATGCAGGAAGCCAAGAATAGACAAACAGCCGCAATGAACGAAGGTTTTCTGCTGCTGGCTGCCTTCCTTAATTGCCAATCTACTGCTGTCATGTGATCAACCAAATTCTCTACTCTACCAAACACCCTTACCAACCCACCGCTTGACCATCTTTACGATGATCCGAACCGGCACGGTAGACACCGTTAACCGGATGATCCTGATCAATGCTCTGCTGGCCGAAGACAGGCTCTGGCAGTGCGGGATCTTTACTAAACAGAATCCCCTGATACCCACCTACTCTACCGCCATTTACAGAACGAACATTGTGGCCCTTGGCCTGCAGCGCTCGACCTACTAGGCTGTAAAGATTGTCTTCCAGAGAGAGCGTATTGCTGTTTTGACTATGAGTAAATCGTGCCGCATCGGTAGTCATCTGAATATTCATACCGTTGTCTATAACATTCACCATATGTTGGGCATGCGTCTCGGGTTGCACAGAGCCTCCCATATTGCCGAACGTCATTAGAGGCTCATCGTTCTGTAGTACAAAGCCGGCTATGATGGAGTGGAACGGCCGTTTACGCGGCGCGACCTCATTTGGGTGGCCCTCTTCCAACGAAAAAGCAACGCCACGGTTGTGCAGCATCATTCCATACGGCGCTATTGTCGCTCCACTACCGTATACCGAAAAAATACTGTGTATGAGTGAAACCATGTTTCCCCAGCGATCAGCCGTGGTCAGATATATTGTACCGCCATCCAAGCCCCCCGTGATCGATGGCTCGGTCGCTACATCCATGTCAATACGATCGCAGAGAGTCGCCGCATAGCTTTTCGATAGCAGCCTATCCACAGGAATATCGGAGAACAAAGGATCGCCGTTATAGGCCTGCAAATCTGAGTAGGCGAGCTTCTTCGCCTCGACAAGGAAGTGCCAGTAATTCGGATTTGAGGGACCAAGGGCAGACAAGTCGACGTCGTGAACCGGCGCGCAGACTTCCAATATGTTCAACATCTCCAGCGCGGCAAAGCCCTGCCCCGGAGGTGGCAGCTGAAACACATCATAGCCGTGATAGTTTGTGCTAATCGGCTCGATCCATTCGGACTCGAACTCGGCCAGGTCCGCATGCGTCATCACACCACCATCAGAGCGCATCTTCGCTACGATCGCATCCGCAATCGGGCCCTTGTAGAACGCATCTCTGCCTTGCTCTTGGATAAGCCGCAGCGCGTCCGCCAACTGTGGATTACGGATAATGCTATACAACGGTGGCACCTCACCGTCATTGAGGAAGGTCGCCGCAGAGTCGGCGTCGCCGCGCAGCTTCTCTCGTACGGAACTTATATCCTGATGTCTTCGCTCTGCCTGCCCCCAGCCTTCATCAGCTACTTGCACCGCTCTGGCAAATGTCTCCTTGAAGCCCATTGTCCCGAAGCGATTTAGTAAGGCATCGTAGCCGCTGATAGCACCGGGCACGGTTGCCGCATTTACGCCAGTACCGGGTACGCGTTCCACACCCAGTGTTTCTTTAAAATACTCAGGCGTCCATCCGGCCGGAGCCCAACCTGCAGAATTCAATCCATACAGTTTCTTATCCTGGGCACTCCAAACCAGAGCAAACAAGTCTCCCGCTATACCGGTATCATTTTGTGAGGTGACATCTAGAACCGCAGCGGCGGCTACGGCAGCATCGATGGCGTTGCCTCCGTTTCGCAAAACCTCCAGACCTGCCTGTGCGGCGATCGGATCGCTGGTTGCAACCATGCCATGGCGCGCAATTACTTCTGAACGACCCTGGCCTAGCCAACCCTGCCCACGCGAACCAGACGCAGCCACGACGCTAGCAGCAGGATTGCTAATCTTCTCTGTGGGAATGCCAAATGCGTTCGGCGATTGCGCCATACTCGACGCCAGCGGCAAGCCAGCAAGCGAGATGATTGCAACGCTGCGGGCCAAAATTCCCTGCAAGTTAACTGTAGCTAATGTCATTTTTGTTCGCTCCTTCGCTTCACTCGAATACAAAACTCTTAGTGTGGGTGCGCTGCAAGATGCTGCGCCAATAGGTCTTTCCCGTAGTCGTTGCCATTCGGCGTTCTTACAATCGTATGGATGTGATCGCGAGTAGGAGTGCCAGGTGTATTTATTTGTGCCGTGCCAACTGGATTCTGATGATCGAATTCAACTAAAATTACCGGGCTATGTATTCTGTAGTAGAAGATCGCGTCATCTTCAGCATTACCAACCCAAGAAAAATAGGTGTCATCGATATGCTGCCCAATTTCATCCATGGTGATATTAGCGTGGGGCTCGCGAAGGTTCGCCACATAGACACGCACAAGGTTTAGTAATTGCGACTTCTGTGCAGTACTCATTTCACTGCCGCGCAGCCCTTCGAAGTCGAGCGTTAGGTTGTCTTCATTGGCAGCGGCCAGCTGATTGTTACGTGTCTTATTAGGATCGATAGTAGCGATAGCCTGCTGACTTCTTTCCAGTGATTGCATAAAGGCGAGGCCGTGATCCTGCTCATCCTGCATTATGCGATTACCCGCATACTTGCCCTGCTCGGCGAGCACCGGCTCGCCACCCCAAAAAGCTGGCGTCATGACGATCTGATCGCCTAACACGAAGAAATTGATGATTAGATGATGACCATCTAGCTGCCAACCCCAAGGTTCAGTTGTGGACGGAATACCCATAACAGTGAAATAGTATTTCTCTTCGCCGTAACGAATTGGCTCGCCGTTTAACTCGAGCAACGATTGCTCGGTCTTCATAATGTCTTGAGTCTGCGCTACACCTTCGGCGCTAAGCGATGCACGTAGCAAGTCCCATGCGGCCGTCTTTTGCTCTGCGGACATCTCTTCGAGACTCACGCCGTGTCGCGAAAAAATGCCCACATCAACGTTAGACCAATTTCGCCACTCCGGATCATCGACAGCGTATTGAGTCCTACTCAACTCGGCCCCGCTTAGCGTACTAAGAAAGGTAGATGCCGCCGACACGATCGATGCAGTAGACGCGCCCGTAGACTTCAGTGGAAACAGATCGCTAACAACACCATCAGATGTCGCGACACCGCGAAAGGGTTGGCCGATAGCTTCCGCGAGTCCACGGGAGAATATGCGCTTGGTATTGAGGAGCCCCTCAGAATAGCCGCTATCGACACTAGTATTGGACTGGGAATAAACCTGAATTGTTGATGCAACTGCCACAACGATGAGTAAGCTGATGCTGGCGATGATCTTCTTCATAAACCACTCTCTACGGAGCCTAAAATTGATGGATAATTGCAGGCTACCTGCTCGCAGAAGATGCTGCAAGCCGAGAATCGAGGGGGGGGTTGGCTATTCGGCCATTACACGTCGAAGTGCTTCCTCATCGCGCCATCGGCCGCCGCGTAGGCGAGCTAGAAAGACCACTGCGATCGCCAAAATCATAACGACGAAGGCCAGCCAAGACGCCTTCGGGCCCCATTCGAACACTCGTATTATGAGGTACTGCGCCACGAGCATAATCCAGTGCAGCGTGACCGAGGTATACATGATCCAGCGAGTATCACCCGCACCGCGCAATACGCCGCCGCATACCTGAATAACGGCATCGGCCATTGCGTAGCTAGACAAACCTATCATCATAAAAGCGGCCAGCTCTAGGATCTCACTGAAGTCGCCATCTGGCGGAGCGAACACCTCAACCAGAGCGAATCGAAAGGTAATGTAGATGAAGGCCAATATCGCCGAATAAGTCAGGCCCAACACAAAGCCGGCGGTGATAGCCTCATTCGCCCTCTCCATGTTCTGCGCACCTACGAAGCGGCCAATCATGCCAATTAGGCCTATGTTTAAACCCACCATCGGCACGAATGAAATTATGTCCCAGTTAAAGACGATAGCTGCCGCCGCTCCTTCCGCAATCCCATAGCCCTGAAACATAAGAAGAAATAAATTGAATGCTGCAACATTCAGGAACAGCTCTAGACCCGAGGGAAAGCCGAGCCGGATGAAGCGCTTCAATATACCGCTATCGAACTTGAACGATTCCATTACCTTGAATTTCTCGCGATGCTCTTTGCGGAAATAGCAGAAAAGAAAAAGTACCAAGGCGAACGCCGTGGCGATGATTGTCGATACGCCAGCGCCGACGATACCTAGTTCAGGGAAACCAAATTTCCCAAACACCATCGCGTAGCACAGCGGCACATTCAGTACTAAGCCGCACAGGTCACAAATCATTACGAGTTTCGTTCTTGCGATACCGGCGAAATAAGAGGAGATGCAAATCTTCGCCAGCGTTACCACCGTACCCAACATTAGTATCTGATAGTAGCTGCGTTCCAACTCGACCTGCACCGGATCGTGATCCATGCCTTCGAAGATGCCAGCGACGAGCAAGGTAATGATAACGAGCAATGGAATGCTCATGACAACCATGATCAAACCCTGCGTCACTACCTTTGGACATTTTTCGATTTCACCAGCACCTAGATATTGGGCAGCCAGCGCATTCGCATAGGAAAATAAACCGGAGAAGAAACAGAACGAGAAGAATGCGGCAACACCACCACCGAGTGCTGCCGCCATATGGATAGGATCGATCTGCGACATGAAATAGCGATCGGTAAAAATCATCACCGCAAACGTGCCCTGAGAAACGATCATGGGAATAGCAATCCTCATGAGCTCTAGCATCGTTTCTTTATTAAAATGTAGGCGCTGCAACAACATGGTATTCACTACTTATCTTGAAATGACTATCAGATGGGGAGCAGGAAGAACTGCTTTCCGATGCCGCTTCAACAGCACTGGAGACGGCAGCATAGTACGTGATTGGCTATGCCAAGACAACTGAGGACCAGCCCGCACGCCCTAATATCTAGGCATTAGGAGTGCCAAGGCGAAGTGGCTGGGCCTGCTTATAGGTTAAGCTGCGCCACAGCCACTCTGCAGGCCCGAAGCGATAGAAACGCAGCCAAACCAAACTGAAAACAATCTGAATTATCCACACCCCCAGAACCACCAGATAGGCCTGATAACGCTGTAGATCTCCGAACAAGCCAAGGCCGAAGCCCATGAAGATGAAGTTACAGATAAGTGACTGCGACAGATAGTTTGTTAGGGCGAGTTGCCCCACGGCAGCAAGAGCACTGCGAAACCACGGAATTAAGGCATGCTTGCAGATCAGCATGATTATTCCGATATAACCCACGGCCAGAGAGAGACGACCCACATCGTAGCTAGGTCGAGATCCGCCAGCCCAGTAGATCTCAAATCCGCTACTGATATAAGTCGCCGTTTCGAGATAGTTCAGCGGAAGCCCCAAACCGATGCCGGCGATAGCTAGCAGCCAATAATCACGCGAGCTTCGCGATGCATCTAGCAACCCCCATTTAAAGAATGCCATCCCCAAAAGCATCATGGCTAACACATCCCACAAGGTGTTTATCAATAAGACCACTGTCTGTAGTATCAAGTTAAATGGAGCATAAAATATGACATTGTCGATATATCCAGAATTTCTCGACTCATACTCTTGCTGGATTATCTCGGGAGACACGAATTGCCCTTCGAGGAAAGTATCCCAGTCCGCCAACGTCTGCTCTTGCTCGTCACTTAATGGCATTCCTGCTGGCAACGCTTCAACCGCCACGACAGCATTGCGCATTCCTCTTGCATCCATATGCAGACCAATATGCATTAGACCGAGCACCAAAAAAATAGCTAGGCTGTACTGAGCCAGTCGCAGGGCGGAAAAATCGCGAAAGAAATACAACAACAATCCCGCCATACCGTAGGTGTAAAGAATGTCACCGGGCCAGAGGAAGATATAGGCATTCACTAGCCCGAATGCAATCAGTAAGACTGTTCGCCGATAGAAGAGTCCGCGCAGCGTATCAACATCGGTATTGCGTTTAGCAAGAAAGATGAGCATGCCCGCGCCGAATAGCATCGAGAAGATCGCTCGCATGCTGCCTTCAACCAACACATCCATCGATGCGAAGACGGCCAAGTTAATTCCCTGGGTAGCACCATCGATAGTCGGGTCAGAATAGGCAGCGAAGGGAAAGGCGAACGCAATAATGTTCATCAACAATATGCCAAGCAGTGCAAAGCCGCGAAGCACATCAATAGACTGAATTCTGCTCTTGCCTGCCATGGGTGAAATTTCAGAAGCTGCGGTGTTCTGGATCATGCAGTCAGCATAGTTAGGAAAACTACGAAAGTCGACACAAACCGCGGCAGCAATGGCAGCTATCTATTGGATTGTGATATCTTTAGCCGATAGGCAAGATAAATAATTCACCACCAGCTATAAGCTCAAAGTAAACAGGCGTATGCAATGAAATCATTACTTTTTTTGTCACCATTTTCTTCACTATTTCCATCACTATCCGTATTCGCCCTGGCGCTGACCATCGGACTTTCAGGCACTGAGTACGCACACGCGCAGTCCATAGATGACATAACCCTAAACGTGTACAAGGAAGAAACTTGTGGCTGCTGCGTGGGCTGGATCGCACATATGGACGAGCGCGGATTCGACTCTACTGTGTTCCACCCAACTAATATTTATACCGTTAAAGAAGAACTCGGTGTGCTGCCGAAGTGGCAGTCCTGTCACACGGCAGTCTCTAAGGAAGGTTACCTATTCGAAGGTCACATTCCTGCGAAATACATCAGCCAGTTTCTCGCTTCGCCACCGGCGAATGCTCTGGGCCTAGCAGTGCCAGGCATGCCAATGGGCAGCCCAGGAATGGAGATTGGCAATCGTTTCAATAGCTATGATGTGATTCTGATGAAGAAAGACGGTACATCTGAAGTGTACGCCACTGTGAAGACCCAAACCGAGCAGTACTAACACTATCGAATTGCTGTAGGGACAAGCTAAAATGACACTAACATGACTTCGCCACAAAGGTTCTCCCGCGAACACCTGAGTCAGTTTCAGGTCTTTCGAAATGTATTGATTGACCCGGTCGGGGAGTTATTGCGACAGTGCGAAGCAAGCAATCTCAGCGAAGGCGAAGTATTGCTTGAGAAGGCTCAGGGTCGCGACCGTGTAGTGACTAGCGCCTGATTTTAATCTCGCTATTTTTTCAGCACATTTGGATCTAATCATTCCCATCCATGTCGGCACGCGACCATCGTAAAAATGGGAACAGACCGCGATTTAGATAGTTCTCTTTATTCGCTTTTTGTATCCGGCGTGGTCGACCACCAGATACATGCAAGTAACAACACCTGTATTACCAGGCGAAGGGTAAGCGCTAACTCGGACACGTCTGGGAAAAGCTCCGGATTCAGCGACATATGAATATTTGCCGGTGACACAGCGAGAGTTAGAACGAATAAACCAATCCCGGCCATGCGTCTGGAGCGCTGAAACAACAATCCTAGAGCGCCAAGTATTTCAAACACTCCGCTAATAGCAACTGCCGCTTCATGGTAGGGTAAAAAGGGCGGCATGATTGCTAGGAAAAATTCGGGTGCGATGAAATGCATCACACCTCCGCCCATAAACCATAAAAAGACGAACGCCAACCCTGCTGTTTTTAATTTGCTCATCTAACGTTCCGCCAGTCGAATATTTTTAGGCCTCAAGCGCGCCTGGATTTTCAGCTTCTACCACAAACGAAGCACGGGTTCTTATGGGGTGACCAGGTTCTGTAACTTTATCTAAAACCTTGTAGTCTGATTGCCATAAATCTTTGCTGAGATGACAACTGACATAACCGCGCTGACGATTATAGAACTTGACGTGAGGATTGTCCGAGAGGGTCTGTGCCGTAGTGCTGCTGATATCAGAGCCATCGCCACCAGATGTGATTGAAGTGCCCACGAATTCAGTCGCAATGATTTCGCTGTTATCGATACTGAAGTCGGACAGGATATTGTTTACCCAGTTGCTGTGTATGTCTCCTGTGAGCACAATTGGATTGGGTGTTGAAGCAGCTTTTAGTCTTGCCAGCAATTCATCGCGCTCACCGGGATAACCATCCCAGATATCCATTAAATACATTTCTTCATTTTGTTCATTGCGCCGCAACAAACGGCCCATCATCACTTGTTGTGCCATCACGTTCCAGGTGGCTTCACTACTGCTCAGGCGTCCGTATAACCAGCCTTTCTGAGCTTCTCCCAATAAAGTCCGGCTAAGGTCTCGATGCTGATCACAGCTAGTCTTCATACCGTCCCGACACGCCTGATCACTGCGATACTGGCGTGTGTCTAGGATTGTCATATCCATTAATGTGCCGAACTGCAAATGGCGATAAATTTGCATTGAAGCCCCTTGTCGGCCCGAAGGTAAACGTATCGGCATAAACTCATAGAACGCTTGATAACCCGCAGCCCGACGAATTAGCAACTGCTCTGGGGTTTGTTCATCCACGGCAATAGCGTTAGCATAATTATCGTCAACTTCATGATCATCCCAAGTTACTGCCCAGGGAGCTGATGCGTGAGCTGCCTGTAAGTCGAGATCTTTTTTATATAACTCATATCGCGCGCGATAATCATCCAGTGTATAAATTTCTGGTGCATTGTGATGACGAACATTCTCGGCGCCCCAGGTTTCTTCGTAAATATAATCACCAAGGTGGACAATCAAGTCGAAGTTTTCTTTCGCCATATGATCTAAGGCGGTGAAGTAACCATGCTCGTATTGTTGACAGGAAGCGAAGCCAAAGCGAAAGCTCTCAGGAGTGGCGTCACTGGCAGGTGCAGTTTTAGTTCTGCCTACATCGCTAACTTCGCCACCAATCATCCAGCGATAGTAATATTCCTTGCCCGGGCTTAGACCTTGCAAGTCTAGGTGTACGGAATAGCCCAACTCCGGCAAAGCCGCTGCACTTCCTTTACGATAAATAGTGGAGAAGTTGGCTGTTTCAGCTATCTCATAGTCCACAGCCACGGGCTCGTTTCTGCTGAGAGTATTGCCCAATGTTTCACGCGCTAGTCTTGTCCAAATAACCACAGAGTCAGGTCTGGGGTCGCCGGAGGCCACACCCAGATAAAACGGATTGCCTGAAACTCTTGCCAGCCTAGTTGCGCCCAATGCCGAAGCGGATAAGGTGCTTGCCGCCAGCAGTGTAGTGAAGTGAATGCCCTGTCGGAGGAAAGTGCGCCTATTAAATGTCATGATAATTCACCTTATGTAAAAACGGAGACAGACCACGTTTAAAACCGTCTGCTTCGGCTAGGAGCCGAATTTTAGCTTTGTCTCATTTCCGAGATTGCCCCCGGATATTAGAAAACAACCACTGAGGAAGTTCTGGATCTGCAAATGCACGCTCCCAGGAATTATGACCAACATCCGGATACTCTGTATAGCGGATATTTCCTTTGGCCGCTTCCAGGCTTGTGACCATTTCTCTAGAGCCAGCTACGGGAACAGTAGTATCCATCGCTCCATGAAACGCCCACAAGGCCACATCTCGCGCATTGACTATGCGCTCAGTATTACCCACCCCGCAAACCGGAACGCCTGCCGCAAAAATGTCGGGGCGCTTGGCAATAATGTCCCAGACACCGATCCCCCCCAAGGATTGACCCATAATATATACGCGGCTCTCATCAATCAGAAACTCTGATTTCATTTGATCAATTAGTTCCATTAACACATTGGCATAAGGAGATAGTTCTTCAGAACTAGGAGCACCCCATGGCTGGGGGTTTGGTATTTGGGGCGCCAATACATAGGCTGGATTCTCTGCAGCAATTTCTGGTTTAAGCCACAACCGAGTGCCATGGGTGTTTCCGCCTGAAATCTGTTTTACATTGTCTGTACCCCAACCACCGGCGCCATGCAGATAGATAATAAGCGGTACTGCAGTCCTCACTTCCACAGCCGGTGAGTAGAGCCTATAAGGCATTTCCAGTCCGCTCGATGCACTAAAAGAGAAACTTGAGAACTCATCGTTTGCAGATTGAGCAAAGGTTGTAAGAGAGCTTAACAATACGAAAAATGTATAAGTCAGCTTAGATATCTGTTTTATCAAAATGCCTCCATGAACTTATTACTATCCAGTTTGTCATCGGCGACTTTCGGCCAGTAGCAGACATTTTCAAACGGTGGTGACACAGGGCGCTGAAGATTCTGTGTCGTGGGCATCATTTCCCTAATCAAATTATTCCTACCCATTTATCTCCTATATCTCTCCTCGTCGTGCGGACTGAATTATTAGGTCAGCAGCTCTAAACGCAAGCGCCATAATCGTAATTGTTGGTTGGCCACGGCTCGATGACACCATGCTGCTTCCATCGCACATGAAAAGATTGGGTATGTCATGAGATCTATTGTACCGATCTACTACAGAAGTCTCAGGATCGTTACCCATGCGACAGGTGCCAAGTAAGTGCTGCGTCCATGGAGAGTTCTCATCGTAAGAGCCTTCCATTTGAGTGGCACCGGCCGCCTCCATAAGTTCTAATGAACGATCCAAAAAGAACTTCATGGTGGCTATATCATCCGCATGCTCGTTGTAGGTTACCCGTATCGCAGGTCGGCCCCACATGTCTTTCACGCTCGGATCGAGAGTGACGTTATTCGTTGATAGGGGCAAAGAAGTTGTGTGCCCATCGAAGGAGCAACTGTGAGTAAACAAATGCTGCAGAGATTCTTTGTATTCGACGCCCCAGGTGGCACCACCGAACATCCCGCCACTCAATGCCGTCGATATCAAGTTGCCACCGAACGGGTGGCGTGAATCGATACCACCCCCTCCGTAAAAACCGAGGTCCTCATCCAGCTCCCAGAAGTCATGAACTACTCTTGTCGCAGGAATGCTTTTGTAAGCATGGACTGGCTCATCAAACAATCCAATAGCTTGAGAATAACCGTTGAACATCAAATTTTTACCAACCATACCACTCGAGTTTGCTAGACCATCGGGGTGACGCGCTGATTCAGACAATAGCAATAATCTGGGAGTCTCGGCACCGTTTGCACTCAACACTACGGCCTTGCATCGCTGTGCCGACTCGGTTCCATCCTGTTCCCAGTAGACTACTTCGTTGGCTCTTCCAGATTCGTCGATGTTTATTTTTGAAACAGTGCAGCCAGTTCTTAGTTCGCAATTTCCAGAAGCGAGCGCCAGCGGTATCATAGTCACCATAGTGGAAGACTTGGCGTTAACTTCGCATCCGTAACCATTACACAATCCGCAGTGTATACACGCTGGTCGACCGTTGTGGGGTTCCGAGA
The DNA here is from genome assembly GCA_028825335.1 of Gammaproteobacteria bacterium. Lineage (GTDB taxonomy): Bacteria > Pseudomonadota > Gammaproteobacteria > Pseudomonadales > Pseudohongiellaceae > UBA9145. The sequence continues at coordinate 38,393 of JAPKAI010000005.1, forward strand.
GAATAGCAACAGGAGCGGGGTACGCTGTATAGCCTAATTTTTTTGCGGCTCTCTCTAGTAAAACACCAGAGGATTTCACTGGCATCGCAGCACAGGGGTAGTCACGAGAGCGCGGCGGATCCCAAGGGCCTTGCAATCCCGATAAGCCAATTTCCCAATCGACCTTAGTGTAGTACGGCTCTAATTCGGCGTAAGTAATAGGCCAGTCGACAAAATTAGTTCCAGCTATTGGTCCACGTACACTCGCTTCAATAAAATCGATTTCTCTAAGACGCCAGAAGTTACCGGAAAAATGCACACTTCCTCCGCCAACATTATGGGCATAACGAAGTGACGAATCGCCTACGACGGCTTCTTCATTTTCTGTTCTCCGACGGGTTTGAGGATGGCCCTGACGCCAATCCCATTCGAGATCGAAGTTGTACTTCACCCCCCATTCGTCATGTGTGAAGTCAGCGGCCTTAAGGTGTGGCCCCTGCTCTAACACAACAACAGAATAACCAGCAGTTGATAATTCTTTGGCGATAATTCCGCCAGCCGACCCGGAGCCCACAATCACAAAATCTACGTCTTCTAAGGTTGAATACTGTACGGAGTTAGGAACTTCAGTCATGATTATTCTCCTTTCTCTGCATAATCAGCATCATAGAACCCAAATGGTGGCTGCCACGCATGCTGATCGGTAAACCCCAACAACTCAAAGCCAACTTTGTCTCGATTGCCGCCATATTCCGGGCTCGAAAACATGCCTGCCACTGTCAGAAAGCGAATGGTGTTGAAGAACTCAGAGGATTCTATTTGTCTTAGCAGCTGATCTTGCTGTTCGTCTTTTAGCAGATAGAAGGATGCCACGCCAAATTGAGCGGCGCCTTCACTTTGTAAAGTAACAAGCCCATCTTTAAGAATTTGGTGTTCTACTTCTCTGTTGTCCGCGACCACGGAATCTATGAAATAGATCACACCGGCTTCCGTCGCACCCGGAGTACCGTTGCTTGGGATTATCCTTGCTGAAATAGCACTGTATTCTAGAACTTCTTCTTCGCTTAGTAGCTGGAAATCATTATTGCTCGTTCTTGCATCGTTAGCTTGGCCACATGCAGTTAGAATCATCGGCATCGTCAATATAATACAGGATCCCTTTGCAGCATCTCCGCCAGCATTTAGAAAAGCGCGGCGCGACATTTGTCTTTGTTTCATATCTTGAATTTCCAAAAATATAGCGACCTACACTATAAGCATTACTGAATTAGATCCGCGAAGGCGCAAACTATTAGATTTACATCAGCTCACTCTTCATGGGATTAATGCAATAGAGCCCTGTTAGCTGTTATTTCAGAGCAAGATTACATACAGCAGCAGAATAAAATATTATTCACCATCAATGCTCCAGACACTTTACAGTCTCTGTTAATACTGCAATTCATACTCTACAGGCGACAGATGGTTTTTGGAACTGTGCCGTCACTTTTGCATACAACATAAAACTGACCCTTTTCGATCTAGCGACAACCAACCGGAAAATTCACTCAGGCTACAAAATAAACTCGGCGAGTGCGTATTCGCGAATTTTGAATCTTAGACATAACAGTATTCCTGTTGTTTCGATTAATTATTATTTCTTTATTACCACTTACTCTGCCCAGTTAAACCTAATCCAATGCGGTCCTTTTAGTTAACCACCAGCATCCACGATCATAAACGTCGCATTCGTCTTCGCTATCAACTTCTTATCGCTGTAGACGGATATCTCTGTTCTGAACAACCGCTTGCCCGCGTGAATCACCTCGGCGTACGCCTCGATAGTTTTTCCCAATGGTGGCCGAATGAAGGAGATGCTCAGATCGGTTGTCGCTGACGATTTGCCTTCGGGGCGAATTGATCGAACTGCCACTCCCGCCGCCGTATCTGCAAGCGAAGTCAAAACGCCACCATGCACTCGGCCGCCGGTGTTCATGTGCTCATCTCTTAACTCCAGATGACAAACGCTCTTGCCCGCTGCGGCTTCTACGATCTGGATACCAAGAAAATCTCCATAGGGACTCATTTGCAGTTCTACTTCACTCATCAATACATCCTGATTTGTAAGGTGTTGCAACTATGGGCCCTGCGGTGCTTCGGCCATGGCTTGTATCAGATCGATCAATTCAGCCACGTCTCTCAGGTCTGCGATTTCAGCGGGCGAGTGACTGTATCTGCCAGGCCATGATAATCCCGCATTCGGCGCACCATAGATAGTGAACGTCGTGCCGTCGGTGCTGCCCTGCGTGAGCCCAATCTGCGCATCAATCCCAGCGGCCTCTGCGATGCCTCGATTACGATCGAATTCATAAGGAGTTGCCATGCTCGCGTTCTCAATCGAGCGCAGCACCGGCCCTGTGCCAAGAGGCACAAAGGCGAAATGGGGTGATTCTAAGGGCGTGTCTGATGAGACAAAGGTATCGATGCTATAAGCCCGCCGAGTTCTGCTACCGAGTCGCTCTGCCATCGCCGCTGCTCCCCGCAGCCCGCCCTCTTCTCGAACGGTCCATATAAAGACGACTTTGTTTTGCAGCGCATCAGGATCTATCTGACGCAGAGCAAACAACAAAGACGTTGTGCCTACACGGTCGTCTAAAGATCTCGAAGAGTAACGAAAGGCCCCCATTCTGTGTCCTTCCTTATAGCCGGTCACACCCATCCCCACCCGGACGCCGGCAGCTTCCAATTGTCCTCTATTCATACCGAACCATGACGTCACTGCATCGGGCCGTTTCTCCTGGGGCGTGCTGCGGGTATTGAAAACACCACGCAATGAGTGAGCCTCAGCTTGCGACTCAATGTTGATAAAAGGGTCCAGTTGCAACAGAGCCGGCTGACCTTCCCAAGCCGTCTCGACCACACCTCCCAAACGGGCTAGATTGACCACTCCATTGCTATCAATACTCTCGACCTCGTAACCAACCTCGTCCATATGCGCTAAGAACACGGTAGCCTGACCGGCCGGACCAACCTCAACCCACATATTTCCCATCTCATCTGTCTGCGCTATTTCCTTGGCCCATTGGGGCATTGCGTTATAGATGGCGTTTCTGATCGGACCTTCGTGACCGGGGACCGCTGACCTCTGGGTCACTTGGTCGAGTAGTCCCTCTATCTCCATCATGCGCTCGGTGTTCTCGCTAGCGCCCCAGCGAGAAAGTTCGTTATTTAATACAGCTGTCTGTTCAGGAGCAGCAAGCCAAGTAGGCCTAACCGCATCTGGGTTAATAGCCGCTATCATGGCGTCTAATACTTGATTGGCGCTAGCGAGGCTCATTCTTTCCATGAGCGCATCGGCGTCAGTCACAGCGGGCGTGATGAGCCGTATCTCTGCTTTGCCGTTGCCAGTCAATACGACATCGGCTCGTGTTCCAAGACCGTCTACGATTCGGTTATCAAAGTCAGTCGATCCAGCTCCAAGCACGATAAGCTCGCCAGGGTTAGCATCGCTGCTGACTCCCGCGCCTAGCCCAATCCAACCGAACACCTGTTGCACGCTAATTAGGTATTTAGTACTACCGGCCGAGCCGTTGACGCCAGCCTCGGCCGCGGCAAGTAGAGCTGCACAGCCCACTCTTGCTCCCGCTCTAGGTCCAGCCACCTCGTTCGTATAAGACCATGCCGGTAAATGGCGGAGAACTGGGTCTAACAGAGCGATTCCCATGTCGGCTACGTCCGTGGCAGACTCGGCACCCACGTCTAGCCAGAGATCGTTCTGGGTAATGATTGCAGTCTCGTTTCTATGCTGTGCAGCGAAATGCCCATTCGCTACCGCAGTCACACCAACCACAGGTCCGCTACGCGTTAGAATACGCAGCTGCTGGCCTTCGTGAGCCTGATCCCAAAGTGGGTGACTTGACCCACTTCCGATCCTATGGAGACGAAGATAGCCCGCATCGGTAATCTGACTCACCGCATAGCTATAAGAATCTAACGCGCAGGCAACTACGCGGCGTGGTTCGCCGCGGCCTACTAGCTTCGTTAAGTTGCCATAGGAATCGCGAGCCCAGCCAGCGTATTCATCCTGTATCGCCTCTGTAGCCAAATACTCATGGCCCGTGGGCGCATCGATCGCTATCCAGCTCGCAAGTGATCCTAACTCAGCGTCCTGAGCATGCAAGGTCGTAGCAAATACAAACGCGAGTAAAAAAGCTGAGACTGCCTTACTACTGCACTTCATAACGATTCCTCATTGTGGCAGACGATAGGCAATGATGTATCCACCCTCTGGATCTTCTTCGTCTGCAGGAAGCGCTCTAAAGCCCGAGCCGCTGGTTGAATTAAAAACCGGAACCGTAATTACTACGGTCTGCTCTCCTGCTGGAGACAAGTAACTCATGGGAGTCGCATGCGCCGTGAAAGGCAGATCAGCACTCCACAACTCCTTTCCATCGCTTATGTTTGTAGCACGAATTGTATTGTCGAAAGTGCCAGCGCTGAAAATCAAACCACCCGCCGTCGTTATCGTGCCTGCGCTTTGCGGTGTGCCCACGGTGATTGGCAGTCGCGTCTTTATGCCGAACGGTCCGCTCTCCTTCGCAGTGCCTATAGGTCGCTCCCACAGCAACTGCTTCGTCTCGAGATCGATAGCTGCAAGAACACCAAAGGGTGGCTGGTTACAGGGAATTCCTAGGGGCGACATGAAACGAACTGTTCTGTGGGAATACGGCGTGCCGAGTTGGTTGCCTTGTTGACCTTCCGGCAATTCGTCTCTGGGAATCAGCGTCAGCTGATTACCCAAGACCAATGGATTGACAACCATGATGTTGTTCACCTGATCGATGCTGACCGAGCCCCAGTTGTGACCGCCAGCATTGCCAGGGAATTGAAAGATCGTATCGGCGCCGGGTACCGTGAAGTGTCCCTCATAGCGCATCTTCTTAAACTCGATACGGCACCAGAGTTGATCCAGTGGGGTCACGCCCCACATCTTTGCCTCAGTAAAATCCGGGCGAAAGTTCGGGAGATCTACAGAAAACGGCTGGGTTGCCGCAACATAGTCTTCAGGCACTCCCCCTTCCTGAGGCACGGGCAGCTCCTGAATATCGAAAATCGGTTCACCCGTCACCCTATTCAGCACGAAGACTTCCGCTCGCTTAGTCGGCACCAGAACAGCCGGAATTTTCTCACCATCCTCACCGGGCAGATCAATCAATACGGGCTGCGACGGCACATCGTAGTCCCATAAATCATGATGGGTTGTCTGGTATGACCAGCGCACCGATCCCGTTTCGCCATCGATAGCCACTATTGAGCTCGCGTACTGCTCACTCGACTCCATGCGCTGCCCGCCGAAATAGTCCGGCGTCTCATTTCCTGTTGGCGCGTATATCAATCCTAACTCTTCATCGACACTGAACAGACTCCAAACATTGGGCGTGCCTCGGGTGTAAACCTCTCCTCTTAAAGGCTGAGCATTCACACCCGGCCTCCCCATGTCCCAGGCCCACACGAACTCTCCAGAGAGGGCATCGAATGCACGAACGACACCCGATGGCTCGCCCACACTTTGGTTATCGAAAACCCAACCCCCGACTACAGCATTGCCGCGCACGATTCCAGGCGGCGAGGTTTGGAAATTGAATATTCGCGGATCATTACCCATGCTAGTTGTTAGGTCGACTTCACCCTGATCGCCGAACTGAGAACATCGAGCTCCACTTAGCGCATCGATTGCAATCAATCGCGCATCGGTGGTTGCCGTCAGTATTCTCTGCTGGCATTCGCCCTGGTAGTCCTCGGGGGCCTCGAAGTAGGAAACCCCACGGCAACCTGTTGTGAAATAGCGAAGAAATTCCAAATGCTCTGGGTCTATGAGAGGATCGAACTGCCAGCGCAGCTCTCCGTTATTGGCATCCAGCGCTATGACTCTATTGCCTGCTGCACAGACATAGAGCAGCTCACCTATCTGCAGAGGTGTTGCCTTAAAGGAGCCGCCCGCATTGGTTCTATAGGTCCAGGCCACCTCTAAGCTATCTACGTTGTCTCTATTTATTTGATCGATCGGCGAGTACCTGCTACCCCCGAGGGTGTTGCCATAGCTGGGCCAATCGGTTGCCATGTTTACAGTATTAATATTGGAACGCTCGGTCATTTGGTTAACTTTATAGCCTGCACCGTCTATGGCTACATAGGCGATTAGCGCCAGTGAAATTGCGGCTGCATACAGCGGGTATTTAGCAGCGAGCAGCGCAGGTGGGTTCCCTTGATGCAAGGAGCGGCGCAGCCAGGGAGTTAGAAACCATAATCCTAGTACGGCGAAGGGCAGTATTCTGGGCAGCAACGCCCAGTGATTTGTGCCGGATTCATTCAGTGACCACACCACAGTAAAAATCATGAGCGCGCCATAGATCTTCGGCGCAGCTGGATCTTGCTTCCATAATCTTCCGGCGCAGGCCGCCAGCAAGAACCCAGATAGTAGATAGTAGAATGAGCCACCCAGAATAATCAGCCGCGCGCCGCCCAATATCATAGGAATCGCAAAGAACAGGAGAATGATAGGAAAAATACGAAGAGTTTTACTGACTGAACCGACATTCATAATAGTCGCCTTTTTGCTATTTTCAGCTACCTAGCTCTCACCAGCATAGAGCCACGCAGCATTAACTAAAGACTATACCCCAAAAAGCCGGAACACAGCTATGTTGGACGAATCGGACGCATTATTGATTCCTTAGGGCAACTCTCACTTCTCCTTCTCCTTCTCCTGCATCCTCTGCTCCTCCTTGAAACGCAGCTTTTCCTGCTTGCCCCGCTCTATCGTCGATTCCATGGGGGCTCCTATGTGGGCCTCTCCGCGCTGCGCAGCGAGTTGCATCTGGCGTTCACGCTCAGCGTAGCGCTTTACCTGTTCCTTGCTATGCTTGTCGTGACAGTGATGGCAGCTCACACCCTTCTGATAGAACTCGCTGTCCTTATCTTCTTCGGTGATCGGTCGGCGGCAGGCATGGCATTGATCATAGTTTCCCTTCTCCAGCTTGTGGTTTACCGTCACGCGGTTATCAAAAACGAAACACTCACCCTGCCACTTGGTTTCATCCTCAGGCTGCTCCTCCAAATATTTCAATATCCCGCCCTTGAGGTGAAACACATCTTCGAAGCCATGTTGTTTGAGGTAGGCAGTCGATTTCTCGCAGCGTATTCCGCCGGTACAGAACATCGCGACTTTTTTATGTACTTTAGGGTCGAGATTGTTCTTAACGTATTCGGGAAATTCCCTGAAGGAATCCGTCTGTGGGTTTATCGCGTTCTCGAAGGTGCCTATCTCAACCTCGTACTGATTACGCGTATCGAGAAGGAGAACTTCGGGATCTGCTATCAGGGCATTCCAGTCCTTCGGGTCCACATAAGTCCCCACGATGTGGGTCGGGTCTATATCCTCAACACCCATGGTTACTATCTCTTTCTTCAGTTTTACCTTGGTCCGATAGAAAGGGTTTTCAGCAACATAAGATTCCTTCGCCTGAATGCCAGTAAATCTATGGTCTTTTGCCAGCCAAGCGAGGACGGCATCGATACTGGCCCTTTCTCCAGCAATAGTGCCATTTAATCCTTCGGCGGCTAATAGCAACGTGCCTCGCACTTTTTCGGCGAGCATTATTTTAAGCAGGGGCTCGCGGAAGCACTCATAGTCTACGAATTTCGCAAAGCGATAGAGGGCGGCGACAACTACGCCATCGGCAGGTTTATCCATGATCTTCCTTAAAGCTGACTGGAACGTAAATCCAGCGCATTCGTGTGACCGGAATTATAGTAAAAATGCGATTGCTTGTAAAAATAGCTTTTGCAGAGTGAGCGGCGTTAGAAGCTGTCAATCAGTCACAACGGGAAGTTTCGAAGGCGCTCCCCACTCTATCCAGGAGCCGTCATAGACAGATAGATTGCGATGACCAGCAAGATAAGCCGCAAAGGTGAGGATGCAGGCTGTGAGACCCGAGCCACAGCTAGTGATTAGCCGCTCGTCGTCTGTGATGAATTCATTGAAAATTTCTTGGAGCTCGGCCACCGGCTTCATCGATCCCTCATTCAATAACTTGGGAAAGGGCAAATTCCGCGCATTGGGCATATGGCCACCGCGAATGCCCGCTCTTGGCTCGGGGGCTGTGCCATAGAATCTGCCGCTGGAACGCGCATCGAGAATCGCGCAGCTTGGATCTTCTAAAGACGCTAGTACGACGCTGAAGTCGCAGAATGAATCTTCCGTATAAATGGCCTCAAAATTCCCTGCGGGGGAGTCAAGCTGCAGACTATCGATAGTGGCAAAGCCAGCAGCAATCCATGCGCGTAAGCCACCGTCCAGAACCGCAACCTGCTCATGACCCATGGCGCGAAGCATCCACCAAGCGCGCGGACTCGAATACAGCCCGACGTCATCATAGATCACGATGACACTATCACTATCTATACCGAGTTTGCGCACCTCTTCGGAAAACAAATCTGCTCCCGGCATCATATGCGGCAGAGAAGAATCCTGTTTACATATCTTCGAGTCGTAGTCGAAGCGCCGCGCTCCAGAAATAGCCATGAAGCACTCTTTGTTATTTAGAGACTCATAACCCGGCACCACCGGAGGAACAGACGCATCGAGAATAATCAATTCTATAGCGTGGAGGTTGTCGTGCAACCAATTGACGTCAACTAGCGGGGACGGAAGCTGTAGCATCAGTTAACCTATAAAATTTGTTAGCACAAATCGCGTTTCTACAATTGCTCTGAAAATTGTCGCAACTTAGCTTTTAGTTTCTCTGTGTTTTTCGGGCCAATACGAATCAACTGCTTCTGCATTTCTTCCATATTTTCGATGCTGGCATCTGCATAAAGAAACATAACTGAAGGCTTAACCACCTGATAAGGGCCCTCGACATTCGGCGAACGCAGTACAGCATTAATCGCCGAGCGTAGGGTGTCATCGAAGTTTACATTTCTAGACCCGATCTCCGCATAGGCTTGCTGAAATAAGGGCTGAAGAGTTCGATAAAGGATCATCGCCTGATCAGTATCAACTGCCGCAAAGGTATCTATGACTTGATTAAAGCGTTCGTGTGCATTGGCTTCCATCACAAAGAGATTCGCGTCGATATTGCGAACCGACATTTCCAGCCCTATCCGTTTGTACGGCAAACTAGTCTGAGGAAAATCACCGCGGCTAATATTGTCGACGAAAACAACGATACTTCGAATGAGTTGCTCATCATTCAATACGCTAATCAGCGCGGCACCATTTTGCAGAGCGCGTAATCCTTCTAGAACGAAACCATCGCTGTCATTCAGGCTCGGCAATTCGACAAGCTCCGTGGGGAGCTCTTCTGAAACTGCCGCTGCAACCTCTACAGGTGCCGCTTCGATTACCGGTGTAGCAGCGACAGCTGGCGGCTCTTCCCGAGGCTGCAAACGCGTCTGCGGCAAAGTCGGAGTAATCACTGGAGCAGGTTCGGCAACGCTCTGTACAGCACTCACTGGCACTATTACTGTTGTAATACCCGTAGGCGCCTCAAAAGTTGCCGCCAAGTACACCAAATACAATAGTGTAAACACAGCAATAGCCGCGACTACCCAAAGGCCAAGTTTTGACATGGAAACACTCCGTATGTATGTGTGGTACTGCAATTGAGTGCAAGCGAGGGATACACTCTGCCGCATTTTGTCACAGCGCCCAACCAGCTACAACACAGTGGATAGCCACGTCAGCCTATAGCCACCAATTGCCTTAATTCAAACACAGTTGCCGCAAGGGCGCATCCCCATCAGATCAACAATTGATCAAAAAAAACCCGAATGCCTTACAGCATTCGGGTTTTCCCATTCACGCAATTTTTATCGTGAACTTACACCTTAGGAAAACCCAGCTCTTCCATCGTGCGGGTTAAGTCCTTGCCTGCCGTTGCTGGCTTAGTCTCTTTATCTATCTTTAAAATAGTACCGTCAGAACCGATATAATAGGTCCAACGATTAGCGAAACCAGCAGCCATTAACACACCGTAATCACTCGTCATTTCCTTTTCAGGATCTGCAAGAATTGGAAAACCAGCCGCATGCTCTTCAGCAAAAGCTGTATTGTCTTCCAGTGTATCTACACTGGCCATAAAGTAAGCAACGTCAAAACTTCCAATTTCTCTAGCACTGTCACGCAGCGCTTTGCATTGCATAGTTCATCCGCCGGTAAAGGCTTTAGGAAAGAAGGCAATCACTACAGGCTTCTCGCCCAGAAACTGGGACATGCTGTAGGTCTGGCCATCCGATGCCTGCAGTGTGAAATCAGGTGCTTTATCACCCACTTCCAATGCGGCAGCAAATTGACTTCCCAGCGCGACAGCTGCTAAAAATGCAGCCAGCGTACGCCGAGTTAGTCTATTAACAAATTGAGACATAATCTCCTCCGGTTGTTTAGTACAGCCCCGAACGCGGAAGCGCCACGAGACAGGACCATTGAACACTTTGTATCGAGTATTTTCCAGTAAAACTGCCCTATAAATACGACTACCTGAGGCGTCTGGCTCTAAATCAGTGGAGGAGGGGGGGTATACAGGCCTGACATACGCCCGCGCATGGAGTTAAACGGCGTCTAGAATAGCCGACGCGACCTAGACTGTCTGAGTAATTGGAAGGCCTGGGCCTCCAGTTCGGCGATCTGAGTCTCTAGCTTGCCACGCTCCAGTCCACCAAGATCAGCGCTCTGATCGTAAATCTGCTTTAGCCTATCGATGGATTCCTGCACCGCTCTGGTGCGTTGATTCATAGCTAACTGTTTCGCATCCACCTGCGATTGACGGTAGCGCGGATTCTCCACTTGGACGTTGACGCATTCTCTGACGCGCTGGCCCGCAGCATTTTGCACATTGCGACAGCGCTGCTGATTAAGATAGCGACTAACGGTTCCTTCAAAGGCATTATAGGGAGTACTGGCAATCGCTCGCGCCAATACCAAATCAGTCTCTGATTTACCCGTGATTATTCCAAGTAGATTCTCGGGCCTAGTATCTGTTTGAATCTCAAGATTGTCCAAGAGTCGCTCATAAAAATCACTGAGGTCTTCGGCATTGCGCGAGTAGGCACGATAGCTAAGATCGAGCAGATTTTGCTTCAATAGACGTAATTTCCATTCCCCATAATTTTCTGCCGCCTCGAGATAAGCAAGATCACCCAGCTCATAGAAACGACTGCTAATATGGTAGCGAAGCTCGTGCAGGTCGTCGGTTTCTTCCCAATTACGCAGTTGGCTGTTGCTCTCGATCAGAGAGGCGATGATAGGTAATTGTTGGTCGCTATAGAGCCCGGTATTGATGCGACTAATCTGCAGTGCATCGGTATAGAACCTGATCGCCAATTCGAAGTCTTCGATTTCGGTATATAGGTCCGCCAGATCGCCATACGCCTCTAGCAGCGCAGGCGAGTAAATTCCCTGACTACCCCGCATTTCATCGATTGCCTGTCGGCGCAGATCTAGCTCTGCATCGCGAGCTCTTTCTTGCTCATTGCGCAAATCTCCCTCAGCTGAATCTATCGCCTCTTGGGTATCGAAGGTGTCGAATTCTTCATCACCAACCTGCTCCTGAGCCTCTGTTCGAGCACTGAACGCGAAAATCAAAATAAACGCGAATGCCGCACACGGCAAAATCCCCCAAAACTTCTTGGTAGAGAATATCGACCAGCTGTTGTCTGCTGTTTTCATAGCCTTTTCTATCTTGCTAACTCTCCGCATTTATAACTCGATTGACCTGAATCAGCTAACGTGCCGGAAACTAACCGACACTATACGCTCGGTTTTTATCTAGGCCATTGTTTTGATGAATTATTACTCTTCACCCAACACTTAATGTGACTTTAAATATGGCTATTTGATGCATCCAATAGAGCGAATCAATCCCTACACTCTCGATCTTTTCTTATAGAGCAAAAGGCAATCAATTCTAAGCTGAAACAAGCGAGTTTGCAGTGAAGCAACAGCATCCATTGAACCAATTAAAGCAGCCAATCGCTTTAAGTCTACTATTTATTTCCACAAGCACAGCAGTCTATGCCCAGGATCAGGTCGAGGAAGTTGTCGTTATTAGCCGCCAAAGGTTTCTTGAAACCGAATTCACGGCAAGACGCACCAGCTCCAACGTCGATGCCGCCAAGCTGATAACCAAGTTCCCGGCGGTGCAGCTAACAACAACGGACCACTTACAGGACAGATACAGTATCGCGGCATGTTCGGCCCACCCATGAATGTTCGTGTGAACGGCATGCTCATCCACGGTAGCGGGCCGAATAGACTCGGCCTTCCGCCCCGGTGTAATGGATTCTGAAGCTGCGCGGCAATAGCCCTCGCAGCTACTAATTACTGCACTTGCAGCGTCACATCGCAGCCTTCCTCCTCTGCATTCATACACATTCACGCCAGACGATAAGAAATCTCCTCAACTGTTCGTCACACGGCAATGTTACATGACAAAATGTAGAAGCTGCGTTACTCTCAGGGCGTATATTAGCTATCTTTTGCCAAACAAAGTTGTCTCATCTAAACGACTTAGCAGACTAGACTAGCAAGCATCGCGTCCCCAATACGAGGATCTAATAATGATAAGAATGCGCCAATTATTGAATACTTCGGCGAGCTTACTGCTGGCATCTCTAGCGACAGTAGCCTCCGCCCAACAAGATAACGTCGAATGGACTACCCTGGGCAATGACTTTGCTCATACACGTTTCTCACCCTCTAAAGAAATCACCGCCGAGAATTTCAGTGATTTAGAAATCGCGTGGCAATGGGACGGTTCCAGCTTCCAAGCTCAGAGCGGTCGCTCCACACCAAGTTATATCAACGGTCGAATGTACACGGTCGCGGGCGCGCGTCGCCACGTCGTTGCAATCGACCCTAAGACCGGCGAAACAATCTGGTCCTATAGAGAGCCGGATACCGAGCGTTATCAGTATTCGATGCGTGCCGACTACGGCAAGGGCGTGGGCTTCGGTCAGGTCGATGGCAAGGACATCATCTACATCATCTCTCCGGGATTCTTCCTCACCGCACTCGATGCCGAAACCGGTGCCCCACTAGAAGGCTTTGGCAGCCCTGTACCTATAGATGGCTTTCCTGACACGGGTGTAGTCGATCTGCTTGCAGACCTAGGCCATCCTTACGATCCCTATAAAGGCATTCCTTTGGAGCGAGGCTACATCACCTCCTCTTCGCCACCAATAGTCGTGAACGACGTTGTTATCGTGGGCAATTCAGCCGAACAGGGCTACAACCAATCCAGAATCGAGAACGTCCCCGGCGATATGTTGGGCTACGATGCACGCACCGGCGAGTTCCTTTGGAAGTTCAACGTGATTCCTCAGCCGGGTGAATATGGACACGAGACCTGGGAGAACGATGCCTGGCAATACACGGGTGACATCTCATCGTGGGCACCAATTTCAGCGGACCCGGAATTGGGCCTGATCTACATACCCACCAATGGCGTGACTATTGATTACTACGGCGGGCACCATCCTGGAGACAATCTCTACGGCACAAGTTTGATCGCCTTGAATGCGAGGACCGGCGAGCGAGCTTGGCACTTCCAGATCGTGCATCACGATATCTGGAACTTCGATCTACCGACCGCACCTATTTTACTGGATGTGAACACCGAGCAAGGGCCCACTAAGATCGTAGTGCAGCCTACGAAACAGGGTTTGGTGTACACCTTCAACAGAGAAACTGGCGAACCGATCTGGCCTATTGAAGAAGTGCCATTTCCTGCCTCGATCGTACCGGGAGAACAACTCGCTGCGACACAACCGATTCCAACGAAGCCTGCACCATTCGATATGCAGGGGCTTAGCCTCGATACACTGGTGGACTTTACTCCAGAGATTCGCGCGCAGGCGGTAGCTGCGGTGGCAGACTACCAGCTAGGGCCGTTGTTTAACCCGCCTCTACATAGAGACAATCCACTGGGTAAAATCTCTTCGATGATCTGTCCTTCCGGTGCGGTTAATATAACGCATCCCTCTGTGGCCGATCCAACAACGGGCATCTTGTATGTTACGTCACGCTCGAGTTGTTCTGCTCGACCGCTGGTAACTGGCGAAGAAGCTGACACCTACTACGATGCACCGACTGGCACGACGCTGTCGCAATATGCGGCGGGTCGCGGCGGACCAACCCCGAGACATCCGTTAGGTATTCCGCTTTGGAAGCCCCCCTATAGCCGCATCACGGCGATAGACATGAACACTGGGGAGCATCTTTGGATGATTCCAACGGGTGAGACGCCTGCGCGTATCGCCAATCTTCCCCAGCTGCAAGGTATCGATATTGGCAACACAGGAACGGGAAATGCCGTGCCTATGGTAGCCACAGCGAATCTGCTGCTATATTCCGATGTGGATGGCGCTGGAACACCGCAGCTGTTTGCCATCGACAAGGCAACAGGTGAGGAGGTAGGCCGAGTAGAAGTGCCCGCAGCAAGCCGTTACGGCATGAGTTCTTGGACACACGACGGCCATCAATACGTTATCCTGCAGACTGGAAGTACACTAACCGCCATGGCAATGCCGGGCGCAGCAGTGGACAGTTCTGGCGCACATTAATTGGTTAAATCTAATTAGTTAAATTTATTGAATAAGAAAATTTACAATCAAGGAGTAGGACCATGAACAAGAAACTAATCTTAGCTTCCGCTATAGCAATTTCGGCAGCTGCCACGTTTAGCACCATCAACTCACAAGAGAACGAAATGAGTTTCTTCATTACGAGTGAGGGGTCTGGCGATGGCGCAAATTTAGGCGGGCTGGCCGGAGCAGACGCACATTGCGCAACCCTGGCCTCAGCAGCGGGATCGCGCGGCAAAACTTGGGTCGCCTATTTAAGCGCTCATGGGACTGCAAACTCTCCGCGCGTGAATGCACGAGAGCGAATTGGATTCGGCCCTTGGTATAACTCCGAGGGTGTTGAAGTGGCTAGCACTCTGAACAACCTGCATAGCGATTACATGGCGCTTGGAAAAGCAAACTCTCTTACCGAGAATGGCGACACTGTAAATGGTCGCGGTGACAGCCCCAACCAACACGATATCCTTACCGGCTCATCGCTGAGCGGTCGCCTCATCGACGATGGCGCGAACCATACCTGCAACAACTGGACGAGTAACGGCGAAGGCTCTGCACAGGTTGGTCATTTCGACAGAACTGGTGGCGGGGCGAACCCAACTTCCTGGAACAATGCACACGGCTCCAGAGGTTGTGGTCAAGCCGATCTAGTTGCAACAGGTGGTGCTGGCTACTTCTACTGCTTTGCTAACGACTAGTCTTCAGCAGTTTAGTGATATCTCCAAATGGTGTTGTCGTAAAAGGCAACACCATTTGTTTTTTACAGACAGGAAAAATACACAATGAAACTCTATGGCATGGGCCAATCACGATCTTTTCGCGCTCTCTGGGCACTGGAAGAAAGCGGGCTTGATTATGAATATATAAACACTACCCTGCGGACTGATAGCAGCGAGAGTGATAGCGCGAAGCATCCCAGCTATCTAGAGCTGAACGTACAGGGAAAGGTACCCACTCTCGTAGACGGCGATCTTGTATTGACCGAAAGCTTCGCGATAGTGAACTACATCGCACGAAATGCTACTGATTCTGGCTTGTTGCCCAAGGTAAGCACGTCCGCCTATGCAAGACTAGACGAGCTGACCTATTTCATTCTGGCCGAGCTGGAACAGCCACTCTGGTCCAAGGGCAAGCACATGTTTGCGCTGCCGGAGGAAGTTAGAATCCCTGCGATGTTCGATACGGCCAAATTCGAATTCGACAAGGCCGTGAGAGCACTAGACCATTTGTTGCCAGACACAGCCAGCGAGTACGCAATCGGTAATATCTTTTGCATCGCAGACCTTCTGCTTGCACATACGTTTAATTGGGCGATCCGTTTCGAGTTCGACGTGCCTGACAAATATATTGCACTGCGTAACCGGCACTATCAAAGGCCCGCCGCCCAACGAGCGATGGCCGTCGTCGAATAGAAGATGCACTCAACTGTCCACTCGAACCTAATTAGAACCTATCGTGCAATCCTGTGCAGCGCGGCAGTGTTGCTGACCCAGCTTGCTGCGGCGCAAAATAGTCAGAACGCTACTATCACTGCTGATGCACTTGAGTATTACTTAGTGCAAGCGTTTGAAGCACCGACGGCTAAAGATCGCATAGCGCTAAATCACATCGGCATTGAGGTTCGCCCTGCAGATGACGGATTCCTAGTAACCGCATCATTGGAGGGCTATCCAGCACATCAAGCTGGCATAGAACGCGGAGACATAATTCTGCACATCGATGGAAAGCCCTTCCACCCTGTCTATTCCTTTAATGCTAAAGATAACAAGCCCGGCGAGTTTGCTCCCATCACCGCCATACATCTGCTGGAATTCGAAAGGCGAGGCGAAGCTGCAACAGTAGAGATCAGTCCTGTCTTTGAAAATCTTTACGACAGTTATCGTTCTGCGATCCTGAATAGTGTTCAAGAATTTTCCGTGGGAAACAAGACAATTGGCTATATACGAATCTGGGGGCTTTCGCGCAGCACATCGGATCTGTTCACACTAGAACGCACATTGCGAATGTTCAGGGATAGCGACGGCATGATAATCGATCTGCGAAACTCTTACGGCTTCCTAAGCTCCAAACATTTGGATCTGTTCGTTCGAAATGGACGTGGAGAATTTGAGGTGTCGGATACCTCAAATCGACACGCAGCAATTACACAAAATTTCCCTGCTAGCGCAACGCGAACATTTACGCGACCGATCGTGGTTTTAGTGAACTCAAAGACTCGCGGTGGAGCAGAATTGTTTGCGCATGGACTGGCAAAGCCAGAAAGGACAACAACCCTTGGCGAGAACACTGCTGGAAAGATTGGGAGCTACTCACGCGACGGAAACACTATTCGTTACTCGCCCGCAGACCAAGTCTTAATCGATGGCCGGCGCTTCGAATCGGCAGGAGTCGTACCCAATGACTCCATTGCTTTCCCCTTCAGCCAAAGTATTCGCAGCGACCCGCAGTTCGAAACCGCCGTAGATGTTCTGTTAGGAGTAATCTAGTCTCATCAAGTCAAGTCCAGCGGCCCCGTTTCAACACCGCTAGCCTCCCAAGCCAAGCTGTGATGATCGAAGCCATACTCGATCGTTGGCTTGACGATCCTGAAGTAAGGAGAAAGGTCGAAGTCTCTCGGTGTGAAATGCGTGAAATGCTGCTTATACAAGAGCGGTAACTCACCCGCCTCACCACTCTGCCTATTTCGCTGCGGCAGAATAGGATAATTTATCGATTGAAAAGATTCCGCAATCAGCGTTGAACAAATTGCCTTGGTTGGCTCACCACTGCCCAGACTTAGCAGTGCGCGACGGTAACGATTCGGAACCGCTGGTTTCTGAATAATGTAACGAATCAGATCGACCACATTCTTTAAATCGTACTGATGACCTATTCGCTGATTAGCGAATTCCGTCAGCTGCTCGGTTTCTTCATCGCTCAGGTTTACTGGCCGGCAGATTCGTAGATTAAAATTGGCATAGTGATCCAAGCTGGTTAGATGGACACCATTCTCCAGGTTGGCTTCCAAGAGGTTTAGCTGGGAGCTCTTAGCCCCCTTCTCACCCACATAGAGGCAGGCATGAGACCAAGTGGATTGGGTGAGGTATTTGATTGCAGTGCTGATACGGGTATTCCCGTCCACCAATACGATGTCACCCTTCTCCAGAGTCCCGGCGACAACATCTATCGCAACTGCATCCAGCCTCTGGTAACCCGGCAGGTCTTTGCTGAGAAAGGCTGCTAGCCGCTCACCGATGGCACGCTTTAGAGAGTCAAACATCTAGTCCTTCTTATGCACGATGTTGTTGCTTGATTGGCTCTTTAGGAGCCTAGAAAATCAGGTATACTAAGAATCCCATATCGGCAGCACGCCGAATACTATGGTCGATACCAGAACCGAATTAAACAACTGAATTGACGTAAGTGTAATCGAATAGACAGGAGTAGGAAAATGACCAAGGCATATAATAAATTCTTCATTAACGGCGAATGGGTAGAACCCTCAGGGCGCTCAACTCTCGACGTAATCAACCCAGCGACAGAAGAAGCATTTGCAACCATCAGCATGGGAACTGCAGATGACGTTGACGCGGCAGCAAGGGCTGCGCGAGCGGCCTTCCCCGCTTGGTCACAATCTACCATCGAAGAACGCAAAGCCGTTATTGGCAATATTATTGCGGGTATGAAAGCACGCGGCGACGAGATTGCTACGGCTATTTCGAATGAAATGGGCGCGCCAATGGGCCTTGCCAAGACTGCCCAGCTAGGCAGTGGCATGGGGCACTTTGCGA